>JAEWOQ010000091.1 GCA_023460875.1 Pseudomonadota bacterium | reverse complement strand
TGGGCGATCGCGCCGAGTGCATCGCGCTCAGCGAGCGCCTGCTCGAGGTCGAGAGCACCGAGGACAACGAGCGGGAGCTCACCATCGCCCTCAGCCGCGTCGCCACGCAGCTCGTCCTCTCGGGGGCCGCGGAGCTCGCCGCCGAGATGCTCGCCCGCGCAACGCGCGTGTCCGATCAGCTGCACCCCGATCCGGGCATGCTCGGGTGGCTGCTCGAAGCGCGGGCGGTGCTCGCCGGGGCGAGCGACGATCCCGTCGGGCGGATGGATCTCGCGGAGCAAGCCGCCAATCGCTTCGAGGAGGCGGGCGATCTCCGCAACGCGTGTCTGCAGCGGGTGAGCCTCGGCTTCGCCCAGGTGGAGTTCGGCGCCTTCGCGGAGGCGGAGCGCTGGCTGCGTGAGGCGCTCACCGTCGCCGAGCGCATGGCGCTGTGCAACACCGTGCCCATCGCCCAGGCGCAGCTCGGCCGCGCCGTCGCCCAGCGCGGCAACCTCGATGAGGCCGCGAGGCTCGAGGAGCAGGCCATCGCCGCCTTCGACCGCCAAGGAAACCTCCGCCTCGCGGGCATGGCCCGGGTGTACCTCGCTCGAGTCCACCTGGCGTCGGGGCAGCTCGAAGCCGCGGAGAGCGCGGCGCGGCGCGCCGTGGAGGTCCTGGAGAACGCCCTGCCGATGCAGCGCTCCGCCCTCGCGGTCCTGGCCCTCGTCCACGTAGACCAAGGGCGCCCCGCCCTAGCCCTCGAGGCGGCCACCCGCGCCAACGCGGATCTCGGGATCGACCAGTCCCTCCCGGTGGGCGAGTGTTTGGTGCGCCGCTCCCTGGCTGAGGCCCTGCTCGCCAGTGGCCGCCACGAAGACGCGGTCGCCAGCGCGCGAGCGGCGCGGGCCCGCCTCGACGTGCTCAGCCGCGTGCTGGACGTGGACCGCCGCCGCCAATACCTCGTCGCCAGCCCGGACCGGCGCCGTATCCTCGAGCTAGCCGCTGGCTGATGCGCCGGGCGTCCGGCCCAGCCTAGCGCGACAGAGCGCGCGCGGGCGCTTGGACGCCCTGATCCGCTCACCCGACGGGCTCGCCGGGCGGCACGTCATTGAGCTCCTCCGCGGGGATCAGCCCTTGGAGGATCTGCTGCTCCCGGTCGGAGGGGAAAGGAGGCTTGAACAGATTGAGCTCCTGCTGGCGCTTGCGGAACAGCGCGACGATGAAGCCCATCCGATCCGCGAGATCCGCCCAGTCGTTGGCGGCGCTGCCCGCCCCACAATCTCGGTAGCGATGGTAGAGCTCCCGCAGCTCCGGCAGATCCAGCCTCTCCAGGGCCGGCGGCACCCCGCTCGGCAGCTCGGGCACATCCTCTCCCAAGGAAATCTCGTCCCCGTCCGGGAGCGCGAGCCGCATAGCGTGGCGGGTGGCCACCACGCGCCACGTCTCCTTGATTTCACGGCGCAGGCCCCGCAAGGAGAGCTTGAGGAGCCAGGCGCCGGGCCCCCAGAAGTACGCCGGCAGCTGCCGCACCAAGTGCTCCCCGAAGATGCGGTCCACGGGCGCCTCGATCGCCGCCTGGATGTGCGGCTGCAAACGCGTCTGCTCATGGAGCCCGATGCGACAGTTCGCGAGCAGCATGCGCTCGCCGCACTCCTCGTCCGTCGTCGCCCGGAGGGCCACGACATAGTCGCGAAACGCGAGGCGGAGCAGCTCCTGTCCGTCTTCCTCCACGGGTTCGGGACGAAGAGAGCTCACGAAAGCCTCGATGGCCTCGGGCTCACCTCCGCTCTCCATCACGTGGATGAAGCTGCGAAAGATCGGCCCGAGCTCCTCGAACACCTTGAGGTTCCCCTTCGCCACCTCGTCGCTCACGTCGCGCACGGTGGCGAGGACGGCGTGCCGCAGCCCCCCGATCACTCCGAGACGATCGAGCAAGGAGCGCAGGAGCGGGGGCAAGTACTTCTCGAGATCTTCTTCGAGCTCGAGCGCGCGCATGATGAACTGGGGCACCTCTTCGCCCCGGATGGAGAGGCCGGCGGTCTTCGAAGCCCAAGTGGCGAAGGTCGACCAGTTGACGTCCCGATCGCCGATGATGTCCGCCAAGGCGGCGCTCAGCTCATGGTAGGATTGTGTGATGAGCAGGTTCCGCAGGACGGGATCGGCGAGCCCGATGATCTGCTCGATCTCCCCGTCCGCGAGCAAGGACCGATCCTGGCTCCGCGCGGCGATGGCGCTCTCTGGCGGCGCCGTCGCTTCCCGCGGCTCCTCGGGCGCTCCGACGTCTCGCACTGCGCTCGCGGGTGGCAGCGAGCTGCTCGCCTGCGGCTCCGTGCCCCCTCCCGCCGCGTCCCCCGGCGCCACGACGAGGTCCTCCGCCGCGCTCGACCCACCCGACCCCAGTTCCTTTTCTGCCATGAGAGCGGACGATAATCGGTTCGCCGCGTCGCTCAAAGCGCTGGCCCGAGGGCCTATCCCGCGAACATACGCTCGTAATGGTGCTGTACGGCCCGAGTGTTCAGCCGACCCCAAAACGTGCTCACACCCAGCCACATGGCCAGGCCGTTGAGATCGTCGAAGAGGGCTGGGACGTAGCGCGGCGGGCGCACCACCCCTTCGTGGGCGCGCGCCGCGAGCACGGGAATGTCCTCCAGCGCCACCTTGCCGACGAACAGCCAACGGATGAGCTCCGGCCGTCCAGCCGCGATGGCGCTCTGGAGAAAGTTGTAGTTGGAGACGAGGCCCTTCATGTAGACGATGTCCTTCGTGAAGGGCGCCCCCCCCTCGATGATGCCGCCCCGAAACACCCGCTGCGTGCTCCAGAAACAGACCTCCTCGTCGTACCCCTCCGTCCGGAACCACTCGAACACGTCGTGGAACGACGCGCCGTCCTCGGCCTTCTCCACGGCGAGGACCCGGTCGTTGAGGCGCCGCGCGCGGCTCGGGAAGCTCACCATCGTGAGGATCTCGAGGAGCGCCGCCAACCCCTCCTGCGTCGCCGCGGTGCGCGGGGGCCCCTTCGCGAGCCAGCGCGCCACTGGCTGGCGCTGCCCGTTCAAGCTCGTGCCGACGTGGGCCCAACCTTCGTGCACCTCGAGGATGCGCAGATCCCGATCACTGAACCAGACGCCCTTGCGCAGCTTGACGTAGTCGCTGCCGGCGGCGGCGTCCGCCACGATGCCGTCATCGAGGATCACTCGCACCACGTTCTCACCGAAGGCGGCGGAGATGCGTTGGTTCAATATCTCGACCGCGTCCGTCGCTGGGATGTCGCGCTTCGGTTGCGGGCCGAGCAGAGAGTCGTCGAGCTGCGTGAGGATCTCGTAGAAGTCGTGGGCCACGTCCCGCACGGTGACGAGCCCGTCGGCGAAGACGTCACGGGCCGAGCCGTACAGGTGGCGGCTCAGCTCATAGAACGCCGGCGTCCCCCGGGCTTCCAACAGCTCGACCACCCGGGCGTACTCGCTGGCGCTCTCCGCCAGGATGCGACCGACGCCGTCGCTGTTGCCGAGCTGTCGGGCCACGTCCTGCTCGATCTCGCGCAGCTCGGCCTTCTTCGCCTCGAGGTCGTAGCCGAGGCGCACCTTCTGGTAGTAGTCCGGCCCGATCCGGGGCAGCTCCTTCCAGCCGGAGCTCCGGAAGGACTCGAACACCTGCGCAGGCCACTTGATGTGATCGAGCACCCGGATGGGTTGTTGTGCCCGGACGAGCCGCTCCGCGAGCTTCGAAACCTTCTCCTTGTAGGAACGCCAAGGTCCCGATTCTGGGTCACTCACCTGCACCTCGCTCCTGCGCGTTGTTCCCGCGCGTTGTTCCCGCGCGTTGCTCCCGCGCGTTGCTCCTGAGCCGCGCTGACCTCCGAAGCTATCAGAGCTCCAACTCGCCGCGCCAGCGGCTCCGTGGCAGAACGAATCCATGACAGCCCGCACCCCCCTCACGGCTCGACCCGACACCTCCCGGCGCGGGACGAACCGTATGTCACGTCGTGCGCCGGGACGGCTCCGTCCCTGGTCCGCGAGCGGGCCTGCGGAGCCCCGGACCTCGTCGTCGTGCGGGGCGCGATGAGGCAGGAAGCGAAGCGGAGCGCGCCCGCGGTCGCGCGCAACAGGGAGCCGATCCTCGCCGTGCTCCGTGACGTGCTCCCGGCGACGGGCGTCTTACTGGAGATCGCGAGCGGCACCGGCGAGCATTGCGTCTACTTCGCGCAGCACCTGCCCAAGCTCCAGTTTCTGCCGAGCGATCTCGGAGACGAGCAGCTCGCGAGCATCGAGGCCTGGCGCCGCGACGCGGGGCTCGACAACGTGCTCCCGCCGCGACGCATCGACGTCACCGAGGAGGACTGGCTCGGCGACGCCGCTGGCGCTCACGGAGGTGAGCTCGGTCGCGGCTTCGTCGACGTGGTGTTCTGCGCCAACATGATCCACATCGCCCCGCCTGCCGCCCTCGCGGGTCTAGTGCGCGGCGCCGCGCGTCACCTCAAGCCCGGTGGTCTCCTGATCACCTACGGTCCCTACAGGATGGGCGGCCAGCACACGGCGCCGAGCAACGAGGAGTTCGAACGTTGGCTCCTCTCCCTAAATCCGTCCTACGGCGTGCGAGACATCGAAGAGCTCCTCTCCCGAGGAGCCGAGGTCGGGCTGCGCCACGAGCGCACCCTCCCCATGCCCGCCAACAACTTCACCGTCGTGTTGCGGCGCACGTCCACGGAGCCGCCAGGGTCCTCCTCCCCTCGAGCGTCATCAGCCAGAGCACCAGGGTCCCATGGCGACTGACGATCTGGTCTCCCAGCCCGAGCTGCTCGTCGAGCTCGCTCGACAGCGCATGCCGTTCGGCAAGTACAAAGGCTGGCTGTTGCTCGATCTCCCCGAGCCATATCTCGCCTGGTTCGCGCGGCAGGGCTTCCCCAGGGGCAAGCTCGGGATGCTCCTCTCCTCTGCCTTCGAGGTGAAGACGAACGGCCTGACGGAGCTCGTGCGCCCTCTCGCCGGTTCAGGGTCCACCTCCCCCTAAGACGTCGCGGCCACGCCGTCGCGAACCGGCACATTCTGCGCCACAACGGGCCACCCTGAGCCACCGAGAGGCCCGCCAGTGCCTCTGCGCCGTCCTCGAACCTGCCCTCAAGCGCCACGCACAGGCACGGCACGGGCTTTGCAACACCAGGAGCATGGCTGCCATCCTCCGAGGGTTCATCCCCCGTCTCCGCTCGTCCCTGTGGTCCCCGACGGTCGCGTGCCTCGTCGTCGCCTGTGGCTCGAGCTCCCCGGGGGCCCCAAAGCCTAGCGATGGTCAGCCGAACGACGCCGTCGCCGTCGCTCTCTCTCTCACGAGCGCCGACGCCGCCGAGCTGGCGGACCTCCAGGAGCAGCTCGCGGAGCTGAGCTCCCTGACCGCGACCGAGCTCGTCGAGCGCCACGCGGTGTCCTTCACGGAGCTCGGCTACGACCCCCTCGCAGCCGTAGGCCTCGATCTCATCCAAGCCTCCAGCGTCGGGCTGAACGCGGCGGGGACCGAGGCGCTCCAGCGGCACGGCTTCGTGGTGACACGCCAGCACGAGTTCCCGAGCTTCGTGTTCGGCTACACGACCATCTACTCGGAGGATCTGCCCGTCTACATCTCCGCGGACTCGATCCTCGACGCCGTGCACCGCTCCTATGACGACGTCCTCCGCACCCTCGAAGAGGTGGGCCTCGTGGTGGAGCTCACGCAGCTGCTAGACGAGCTGCGCGGCAAGCTCGGGAGCGTCGGCGATCCGTCGGTGCGCGGCGATCTCGATGTGTACCTCACGGTCGCGGCGTCGATGCTACGCGGAGAAGTGCTGACGCCCGCCCACGGGGGTGACGCCGCCCAGGTCAAGCGCCTGGTCAAGCAGGCGGACGCCGCGCAGGGCATGGAGCGGGCGACCCTGTTCGGGGTCGACCGCGTCATCGACTTCAGCCAGTTCGCGCCCCGTGGGCACTACACGGACTCGCCCACCCTCGAGCAGTACTTCCGGGCCATGATGTGGCTGGGGCGCATCGATTTCCGGATGATCGAGACCCAGGCGAACGGCTCTCAGGTCTTCTCCAGGAGCCAGTTCGACGCCACTGTCGCCCTCGGCGGCCTCGTGGACGCGTCGGCGCGCGAGCGCTTCGACCGCATCGATCGTGTCATCGAGGCCTTCGTCGGGGAGAGCGACTACATGACCCTGCCCCAGGTAGCGGAGATGCTCGAGTCCCTCGGCGGCACACAGGCCGCAGCGGCCCTCTCCGACACGGAGCTCGCGCAGGCCCTCATCGACGGCGGCTGGGGGGCACAACGCATCGCCAGCCATTTCATGGTGAGCGACGGCTCCACCGCGACCCTGCCCCTCAACCGCAGCTTCGCCCTGTTCGGACAGCGCTACGTGCTCGACTCCCACGTATTCTCGAACGTGACCTGGGACCGGACCGCGGCGCAGCGCATGCTGCCCGATCCTCTCGACGTCGCCTTCGCCGCCCTGGGCAACGATCACGCCGCCTCCCTCCTCGAGCCTCAGCTCGAGCAGTACTCCTACGCGCCGGACCTGGCGCAGGTGCGCCTGCTCGCGGATCGTCACGGCGACGAGTTCTGGGGCGCGAACCTGTACAACACCTGGCTGTCCTCCCTGCGCGCCCTGTCCCCGGGGGACTTCGTCACAGAACCGAGCGCGGTAGGGCTCCCCTCCGTCGCGGGCACGGAGGCGTGGGGACGGCGTTTGCTCAACACGCAGCTGTCGAGCTGGGCCCAGCTGCGCCACGACACCATCCTCTACGCCAAGCAGTCCTACACTACGAGCGCCGCCTGCGAGTTCCCGGACGCCTACGTGGATCCGTACCCGGACTTCTATGCGGCCCTGCGCCGCTTCGCGGAGAAGGGCGCCTCCGTCACCGAGCTGCTGGAGGGCACCGCGCCTGGCGCGACCTTGCAGAGGGTGTCCGACTACTTCGCGGAGCTGCACGCGGTCACCGCCTTGCTCGAGGAGATGGCAGAGTACCAGCGTCAAGGTACCCCCTTCACGGAGGAGCACATGACCTTCGTGAACGACACCGTCGGCTTCGCCGAAGGCGGCTGCGTGCCCGAGGGTTCCAGGGGCTGGTACGCGCGGCTCTTCTTCGATCGTTCCTCCAGCTCGAACTACGATCCCGTCGTCGCCGACGTGCACACCCAGCCCACCGACGCGGGGGGCAACATGGTGGGCAACGTCCTCCACGTGGGCACGGGCATGGTGCGGCTCATGGTCGTCACCGCCGACACCTGCACGGGCCCCAGAGCCTACGCTGGCCTCGCCGCGAGCTATCACGAGCTCGTCACCTCCGACTTCAAACGCCTCGACGACGAGGCCTGGACAGAGCGCCTCCGCACCGAACCACCAGCGGACGCGCCCTGGTTGACCCCCCTTCTCGCGGAGTGACGGGCTGGCTCCCGGGCTGCTCCGCGTGGAACACTACTGAGCTCTCGACCGCCTCCTTTCGCGGGGTGCTGTCGAGAGCTCGAGGAGTAGCTCGAATCCAGGCACGTCCCTCGCGGCGCACGTCAAGGCCGCGGCGGCCCCCGCCGCTCCAGCACCAGCTCCGAGACACGCAACCCCCGCTTGCCCACGTTCAGCTCGATCTGGACGGTCCCAGCTTCCTCGAGGTGCAGCTCGACACCGTCCTCTACGGAGGCCGCGCCCAGCTCGGTGCGGCCGCGCTTCACGCGCAACACGGCTTCCCCCTTGTATTCGGGTGCTGACAGGTGCCAGCGCCCAGCGCCCAGGGCGACCCCCTTCAACGTAGACCGGTGCTCTCCTTTCCAGTCCGTCACGAAACCTCGGACCCCGTCCAGTTGGGTGGACACGTTCCCAGAGCGCCCCGACAGCAAGTAGGCGGGGATCACCACTCGCGTGTCGGTCCCACGAATCCCTATGTTCCCGTCCCGTAGCAGCCAGAGCTCGCTCACCAGCTCGTTCTTCCCTGGACGTGCGATGAACCGGGCGGGAACGTAGGAAACCCGAAACTCGGGCTTGCTCACGAACCTTCTCTGTTCCCGGAACTTGGCGGGAAACGAACATGGGGGCACGGCGAAGCAGACGATGTCCGGTCGCCGCTCCCAGTAGTAGTCGGCGTCGCCCAGCTCGTGACCGAGGGGCCCTGTGCCGAAGGTGTCAGGACGATGGTGAGCTAGGTGTCGGTCCGTCAGTCCGAGCATGTCGAAGGAGGGGAGCCCCGAGAAGAACGGGATCGCACCAGCGGCGTCCACCGCCAACAGGGGCCGCCGCTCGCCAAAGCCCTCCGCGAGCATGCGGCCCACGGGCTTTCCGTCCCACCCCCAGCGCTCGGCCTTGGCCCAGTTTCCGGGATCGTGCCAGCCACCGACCAGGGCGAGCACCGGCAAGGTGAGGCTCCAGCGCCAGTCGGCGCAGGTGGTGACCTCAGCCTCCTCGTCGACGCGACCCGGCGGGCGGAGCGCCCAACAGAAGGCGAGCGCAGCCGGAGCGGCCAGTGGGATCCAGTGGCGCCAGGCAGGAAAGAAGTCACCTCCTACACGGACGACGTAGGCCACCCAGCAGACGCTCGGGACGAGCAGCAGCCACGTGACTGGTCGCGCGCGGCGGCGGACGAGCGCCGTCAGCAGGAGCAGCGCCAGCGCGCTCCAAACAGCGGCTAGCGGCACGAGGCTGTTCTGCAGGTAACGGAAGCCTGCTTCGAGACGCTCGTTCCCGAGGCTCACCTTCGCGTATGCCGTATTGGGCAGGTAATCGTCGTAGTACGCGACCCTGAACAACAGCTGAACCCCCACGAACACGCCGACCGCGGTGAGGATGGTCAAGCTCACCCGAGCGGCACGCAGGCGCCATCCTCCCAGGGCTCCGAGGGCGGCCGTCACTCCCCATAGCCCGCCATCGGGCCGCGTCCAGCACAACAAGCCGAAGCAAATGGCCGCCAGCCACAGAGCACTGGGGGGAGCACCGTCCAGGGCTCGCTGGGCGAGCAGTAGCCCCCAGGCGAGCAGGGCCAGCACCAGAGGGGTCTCGAGTCCTCCCACGGCCCACACCGCGGTCGGTCCCGAAGCAGCTAGCAAGGCAACGCCTGCCACCGCGGGCACCCCGTCGGTGAGATGTCGCGGGCGCAGGGCCGCGAGCACCGCCCCCATCGCTAGCACGATGCTGCCGCACCCCAGGAACCGGGCACCTGCCACGAGGTCGAAGCCCAAGACGCCAGGGATTGCGCACAGCAACACCCAGAGGAGGTTCGAGTACCCCTCCACTCGCTCACCGTCCGTCCAGGTGAGCCCGTGTCCCTCAATCAGTCGCTGGCTATACCGCAACGAAATGAACGCGTCGTCCGTGAAGAACGGGAGGTAACGACCGGCGTGCCACCAGAGCGCGGCGGCGCCCAAGGTCAAGAGCCCCACGGTGCACCACCAACGCCAGCGCCAGGTGGTCAACGCCTTCTTCCACCCGAGCGGAGCAGCCTTGGGGCTCGCCCTCGACCCGTCCTCCTCCCACGTGATCATGCATTCGTCCCTGGGCACGAGCGCCTCGGGTACCATGCCTTCAGCGATCGCGGCGGAGAGTACGTGCCACGTCCCACGCGTTCAAGAGGCCCGCTGGGCGTGCACTTGCGGTGTGACGATCCCCGGGAGGGTGGTCACCGCTCCAGACAGCAGCCCCGTCGGCGCCTGACTAAGCGAGGTGATCAGCGGCTCCGCCGCAGCAACGGCCGGAGCTCCCTGTTCCTCGATGTGTCGGCGCCTCGCTGGAGCAGGAAAAACGGACCCTCTCGATGAACGACCCCGTACTGGCCAGAGTCCAGCGCTTGACGCACATGCTTCTGCTCACCGCCACGTCGTATGGCGCCAAGGACCAGGTAGTCCGGATCCTGGCCCAGCGTGAACTTCAAGCTGTACATGACCAACCGGGTGGAGACATGTGGTCCCTCCGCCTCCGTAGCCGCTACGGAGGCCGAAGGAGGGATCTGGGACACCAGCTCGCGCAGCTGTTGCAGCCGCCGACGCTCGGGCTCGGACACCTCGAAGGTCTTCACCCCGAACCCGCCGAGGATGCTGTCCGAACCCAAGAGCGCCCCATACTGAAAGCTGCTCGCGACGGCGGCGAGCCCCACGCCGACGACCGCGGCGGTCCTCCAGGCTCGGCGCACGGCCGCGGGCTTGGTCGACGCCAGCTGAGAGACAGCGACGATCGAAGCGCCGACGACGTACGGCACCCACAGGTACGTGTATTGGAAGGAGCTCTGGTACATCGGCGGACGGTTCGTCACTAGCAGGGTCGAGACGAAGCCGGGCACCGCGGCGAGCAACAAGAACGGTCGACGTAGCCAGAGCCCCAGGAGCGGCACGGTCATGTGCAGCGCGTAGAGAAACTTGTCCTCCGTGAGCAAAGATTTCAGGACGAACACGGGGTTGCTGAGGAGCGTGAGGATGACCGCCCTGAACCCGGTCGCTCCTGGCGCCATGAGGTCCTGATAGATCGAGTCGAACCACATCTCCCCGAAGCGCGGCATGACACCGAACTTCACGATGACGAAGTAGCCAGCCGAGATCGCGGCCATTCCAAGACCGAGGCGTACGTGCTGCCCCGAGAGGGCGACGAAGACTCCCAGCACCGTCAGGCCGATGGACACGTCCTCACGAGCGAGCAGCGCCGCTCCAAAGGCGAGCGCCAGCCCGATCCCCCAGCGCCGAGATGAACGGTCACCGCGCGCTGCGAGGTAACCGTCCAGCAGGCAGAGGACCCAGGCGACGAGGAACATGCCCAGCGGCGTGAAGTGAAAGTCGTAGAAATTAGGGCGCTGTACGATGGGCAGCAGGAGCAAGATCGCCGCGAACACCACACCCGCAGCTCGCCCGAGCCGGCGGGCTGCCAGGAGGTAGACGGGGACCGCCGTGAGAGCGACGAGTCCTGTCTGGATGAGGAGGAGCGCCTCGGGGCCTGGCGAAAGCGCGTAAAACGGGAGGAGCAAATACAGGCCGAACTCGGCGTGGACCTTGAGGGCACTCCAAGCGTCGAGGTCACCTTCGATCGCTGGCGCCCGAAACGGATGACCGTGGAGCGCGTTGAAGAAGAGGTTGTCGAACTCGGCTAGGTCCGAGCTCATGGTGGCCATGCGCTCGTGAGAAATCAGCGTGTAGCTGCCGATGACCACGAAGTAATAGCCGACGACACCGAGGACGATCCCAAACGGCAGCCCTCGTCGTAGCGCTCGCGGCAAGCGCTCCAGCCAGGCAGTAGACACCGAGCGCCAACGCTCAGGCACCTCGCTCAAGGCCGGTCGGAGGCATCGCTCCAGCAGGAAGCAGACCAGGCCGACCGTCAGGAGGTGTATGAGCTCACGGGTCCCCCATGCATCTCGGGCGAAGAGCCCCGGGATCAGCGCGGCGACGAGCGCAGGGGACGCGACGCGAGAGGCCCGTTCGAAGCGCTTCAGGTGAGCCGCGTTGCCACGAGGGGTCGGGAGCAGCCAATAAGCGGCTCCGACCACCGCAACTCCACAGACCGCCGAGGTGCCCAGCGCCGCGAGGCGGGCCTGGAGCTGCACCGCGTTGCCGCCGATGACTCCGGAGATCGGGGTCGACCAGAGTAGCTGCGCGACAGCCAAACAGAACGAGACCCCCGCGAGGAAGAGCACGAGCGCTCCTCGCAGATAGCGGGCAAGCATCTGGTCGGTGATCCGAAACCCCTCTCCCTTTCGGCTGGGACCGAGCGCAGCCGGCGTAGCAGGAGGGGGCGACCCCTCGTCGAGAGCTCGTCCCTCGGCCCCAGGTGGGGAGCCGTCACTCCCTTCCCGAGAGGCACTGGTCATATCGGATGCCACGCGCGGCGAGAGTTCCACTCCGCGCGGTGTTGTTCAAGCTTCAATCAGGTGGAGCTGGGCGGGACGAGGTCACCCGATGGCGCCGACGGCCTTGATTCCGCTGCGCGCTGCGGCGAGGACCGTGCGCGGTTGACCGGCAGCGGCGTCGCCAATCGCATACAGCCCCCTGAGCCCCGCCCGCCCCGTGACGTCCACGAGCACGCCCGCCCGCTCGAGCCAGGCCCCGCGCAGCGTCATCGGGTCGAAGCCATAGCAGGACGAGACCTGCTCGACCGGCTCCCCGTCGATGCTGAACTGCACCGGCACATCGACGCAGAGCTGGAAGGCCGAGCCCGTCTCCTGGCGCGGGGTGAACACGATGCCCCCGCTCACGAGCCCGCCGACCGCGAGCACCACGCAAGAGAAGGGGGCCGCGGCAGACGCCTCCTCCGAGCTTGGAGACACCGATGACGCGGTGGTCAGCTCCCAGCCCCCCCGCACCGACCGCGCCCCCTCGACCCGCTCCGCCCGAAGCTCGACCTCGAGCCGCTGGAGCAAGCGCGCCCGCGCCGAGACGAACCTTAGCCCCGCGACGCCGCCAGGGGCGCTCGTGCACTCACCGACGGGGACGTCCAGCGCGCTGTGCACCTCCCGAAGGGTGGTCGCCTCGAGCCCGAGCCAAGGACCGCACAGAAGCGCTCCGAGCTCCGGCATCCTCGAGCGCCACCCCCGCAGCTCGTCGAGCAGCAGGCTGCGCCGTCGCTGCTCGTCGAAGAGGGCGGCGAAATCCGCGGCTGGGATCCGTCGCTCGTAGCCCTCGAGCAGGAGGCCCAGAGGCTCCGCGCGAAAGCGGGTCCCGGTGCGCTGGGCCCACGCCGAGCTCTCGAGGGTGCGCGCGAGGGCGGCGCCGTCCCAGTCATCGCGCTCCACGCACGCCACGCCGATGATGCTCCCCGCCAGTGGCTCCAGATCGAGGAGCGCCGGATCCCGCGCGAGACAGGGTCGCACGACGCCGACCCGCGTGGCGATCCGCGCGGGTCCCTCGCACCAGTAGCCCAGCGCCCGCAAGAACTCCCGCTCGGCAGGCGCGAGGGTTCCTTCATCCGGGGCGCTGCCCAGGCCGTCTTCCCCGAGCGCCGGAGCGGGCGCCCACGGCTCCAGGTCCGCAGCGCCGGATGCCAGCTCCGTGGCCCCGGCGAGGCCGTGGTAGAGGGTCACCCGCAAGCCGCGCGCGCGAGCGGCCCATGCCGCGGCGACGCCCGCGACTCCTCCGCCGATGACGGCGACGTGCTCGGTCATCGGGAGGGCTCCTCGACGGGCGCCTCCGTGGCCGTCGCACCCGCGGAGCCGCCGATCGTGCCGAGCTCGGAGCGCAGGGACGCCAAGGCCAGGGCCTCTT
>JAEWOQ010000090.1 GCA_023460875.1 Pseudomonadota bacterium | reverse complement strand
GGAGCCGGCGGCGCGATCCTCGAGCGCCCTCTCTCCCTCGAGCCGGGCGCGTTCCTGTGGATCGAGGAGACGTCGCGCCCGCGGGTGCGCGGGCTCCGAACGGCGGTGCGCCACCGCTTCACCCGAGACCTCGCGCTGCTCACCCTCACTCACCCGGAAGACGCCGGCTGGCCCCTGCACCTGGCGCCCGGACGGCCCGGAGCCGCCGTCTACGGCGATCGGTCCCTCGAGCTCACGGAGGCCCCCGTCTGGCTGACGGACGTGGACCTCGCGGACGTCGATCTGGAGCTGCGTTGGGAGGGCTCGGCTCCCGTCGTGTACCTGAACCGGGAGCGCTTCGGCGACGCGGAGCGGCCCTGGCCCGGGGGGAGCGAGGGGCAGCCGCTCCGGCTGGAGCGCAGAGGAGCGACCGTCGCCCTCGTCCGCGGCAGCGAGCGCCTCCAGTACTCGCTGGGCGATCCGCTGGGCGATCCGCTGGACGATCCGCTGGGCGATCCGCTGGGCGATCCGCTGGGCCGAGCGTCCGTGGGCTTCGCCAGTGGACCCGGGGGGGCCGCGGGCGCCACGATCTTGCGCGGCGTCGAGGTCACGCGCGTGGTCCCGGGGAATGAGGGGCTTCCGTGAGGAGCGGGTCTGGGTCGTGACCTCCCCGCCTTCGCTCGCCGTGCTCCTCGGGGCAGCGGCGGCCTGGGCCTTGGCCGCGCTGCTCGCCCTCATTTCTTTCGCCAGCGGCTGAACAGTCCCTGGTGCGCCCCGGACTCCGAGCGGCGCCTCATCTCGTAGACCCGCAGCTCGCGCTGAGCTTCGACGTGGCCGGGAGCGAGCTCCACGACGCGCCGGAACTCCCGTATGGCCATCGCCGCCTTGCCAGCGCGCTTGTAGAGCTGCCCACGATACCAGCGGATCCGCACGTTCTCCGGTTCACGCTCCACTGCGCTGTCCATCAGGCGGATCAGCTCGCCGAAGTCCTCTTTGCGTTGGCGAGCTTCGAGCCACGCATAGAGGGCGGCGTACTCCGCCTGGCTCGGATCTCCATCATAGGCAGCCCGCGCTTCCTTGAGCGCCCCCGCCTCGTCCCGCTTCTTCATGAGCACCTCCGCGCGTTGGAACGCGGTGGCCGCCCGCAACACGGCGAGGACCTGCTCCTGCTCCTCCGGGGCGCCCCCCTGGCTGAGCGCTTGCTCGTACTGGGCGCGCTGTTGAGGATCGCTGAGGACCTGGTGGGCCTCGCTCATCCGGGCGAAGACGTGCGTGACCCGCTCCCGCAGATGCTCGAGCTCCGGGGCGAGGCGATCCGGGTGCCAGCGCTTGGCGAGCTTGAAGAAGCTCGCTCGGATCGACGCGACGTCCGCGCGCCGATCCACCTCGAGCACCTCGTAAAAGTCAGTCTTCTCGAGCTGCTCACGCCTCTCGAGCTCGCTCGCGAAGGCCTGCACCTGCTCGGGGGTGCACGGAGGACGGACGCTGGTCCCCGGGACCGGCGTGCCACCGGCTGGGCTGGTCGATCGAGCCTTCTCGGCGGCGCTGCGTTGGCTGGGAGAGCTCCCCAAGCCCGCCGACGAGGGCATGCGGCGACGGGAGCTCGGAGACAGGTGCCCCGGTTGGGACGAGGTCACGCGGCGGGGCGGCGGGACGCTCTGGGGGGACTCGGGGGGCTCACGGAGGCCGACGGGTTCGGCGAGGTTGGCGCCGAGATCGAGCTGACGGGTGTGATAGAGGGCGTACAGGATGCGCCGCACGCGCTCCTCGGGCGCGACGCCGCTGTGCAGCAGCTCGGCGACCGGCTGCGGCTTGGCGCGAAGCACGTTGACGAGCCCCGCCTCCGCCTTGTCCATGCCGTAGCGGACGATGGGCGCCTCGAAGCGCATGCGCAGCCTCCGCTCTCCGAGCTCCCGCACGGCGCGCGTCACCGCGTCGGGGCGCGCTGTGTCCACGAGGGCACGCCAGATCAGCGGCAAGGGCTTCACCCGCCACTCCGCGCTGGCTCCCCACGCGTCCAGGTAGTTCGCCTGGTAGAGGCCGAAGGCGGTGGCGGGCGGCGAATCGCATAGGAATAGGACCTGACGCCGGAGCTGCTCCCGCAGCGCCACGTACAGTGAGGTGTCGTCCACCTCGCCGCGGCGCACCAACCATTGCCCCAGGTGCTGCTTGGCTTCTCGGGTCTCCTCCAGATAGCGCGCTCGGAGCTCCGCAGAGAGGATCCCGAGATCGTTGAGGACGTCCGCGAGGTAGACGGGGCTGTGGGCGAGCCGCGCCTTGGCGGGCGCGCCTCGGACGATCAGGACGGCGCTCTTGGCGCCGCTCGGCTCCTGCAAAACCAGGGTGCCCGCCAGCTGCTCGTCCAGAAAGCGGACCAGCAGCTCTGGGAGGGGGCTCTGCGCCAGGGTTCCTCGCAGCAGAACGGGGGGCGAAGGCACCCTCCAAGGCTAGCAAAATTTCCAGCCACCTGGCGCGATTGCACCCATCCGGAACCATTCGCTACGGTGCCTCCCATGGCTTCCCCCCACACGAGCGCCCCTCAGCCGGGCGCCCCTCAGCCGAGCGCAGAGCGGACAGGCCCCCGGGCGCGGGTGCTCGTGGTGGACGATGAGCCGTCGATCCTGGCCACCCTCAAGAAAGCGCTCTCCCTCGAAGGCTACACTGTCGACGTGGCCGGAGGGCTCGCCATCGCCCGGGAGCGCCTCGCCAAGCAGAGCTACGACGCGGTGCTCCTCGACGTCGCGCTCCCCGATGGGCATGGAGTCGATCTCCTCGAGGAGATGCGCCAGGACGGCAACGACGTCGTCGCGGTGATGATGAGCGGGCACGCCTCCATCGACGTGGCCGTGCGGGCGACGCGCCTAGGGGCCCTCGATTTCCTGGAGAAGCCCCTGTCCACGGACCGGCTGCTGCTCGTCCTCGAGAACGCGCTGCGGCTGACCCGGGCGGAGCGGGAGGCGGAGCAGCTCCGGGCGGAGGCGGGGTACTTCGACGAGCTGCTCGGCTCCAGCTTGGTGATGCGACAGCTCCGCGAGCGGGTCACCCGGGCGGCGCGCACGCCAGCGAGCGTGCTCATCACCGGCGAACGGGGGACGGGCAAAGAGCTCGTGGCCCGGGCGATCCACCGGGCGTCCCCCCGCGCGCGCGGGCCCCTCGAGAAGCTCAACTGCGCGGCGGTGCCCGCGAACCTGATCGAGAGCGAGCTGTTCGGGCACGAGGCGGGGGCTTTTACGGGGGCCACCAAGCAGCGCCGGGGGAAGTTCGAGCGCGCCAGCGGAGGCACGCTCTTCCTGGACGAGGTCGGCGACATGCCCCTCGACATGCAAGCCAAGCTGCTGCGCGTCCTCCAGGAGTCGGAGATCGAGCGCGTGGGCGGGAACGAGACCCTCCGCATCGACGTGCGCGTCGTGGCTGCCACCAACAAAAATCTCATCGAGGCCTGCGGCGAGGGCACCTTCCGCGCAGACCTCTACGATCGCCTCAACGTGATCCCCGTCGAGCTGCCTCCCCTGCGCGCGCGGCGCGACGACATCGCCGAGCTCGCGGAGCATTTCCTCGCGCAGGCCGCCCGGAGGAACGATCGCCCCGGCGTGCGCTTCGACGCGGACGCCCTCCCTGCCCTCGCCGCCCACTCCTTCCCCGGCAACGTGCGGGAGCTGAAGAACCTCGTCGAGCGCCTCGTGATCCTCGGACCCGACGACCTCATCCGCGCCACGGACGTCAACCAGGCCCTCGGCGGCAGCACCCCGATCCCTCGAGGCCTCTATCGGCCCGGCGTGCCCTTCCGGGTGCTGGCAGAAGAGGCGGAGCGGCGCATCCTCGAAGAGGCCCTCGCCGCCCATGGCGGGCAGATGTCCGCAACGGCCCGGGATTTGGGGCTCGAGCGGAGCCACCTGTACAAGAAGGCCAAGGCGCTGGGCCTCCGCAGGACCGCCGAGGACGACGACTGAGACCACCGCGCGCGTCGAGCGACGCCCCTCTCCGTCAGGACGGCCCCCCCTAGCCCCCCCGAAGGGCGGCGGCTCCTCCCCCACGAACGACCGCACATCGCCCCCCGAAGACCACCAAGACCCGATGAAAACCGCATTTCCATGGCTCGTGGCCGGTGATAGCTTGCCGTCATGAGCCGACCGGCGATCCAGCTCAAGGTCGCGGGACAGACGTATCGCGTCGTCACGTCCGCCACCCAGGAGGATCTGCAGCGTCTGGCCGACACCGTCGAGGACCGCATGTTGGCGGCGACGCCGCCAGGCCGTCAGCCGACCCAGCAGGCGCTCGTGTTGGCGGCGATCACCTTGGCTCATGAGCTCGAGGACGAGCGCGCCCGCCGCCGTCAAACGGAGGAGCGGCACCGGGAGATGTTGCAGAACCTCCTCGGGCGGATCGACGCCGTGCTCGACGAGGCAGAGGTCCCCGCGGAGGCCGCCGCGCGCGGGCCCAGGGACGTGGACGGCGAGCTAGAGCTCCCCGACGGGCCCTGAGCTCGCCACACAGGAGCTGACGATTCCGGCGCGCGGGGGCTCGACGATGGAGCCGCGCGACGCGGAGTTGCGACGTCAGCAGAGTTGCGGCGTCAGCAGAGTTGCGGCGTCAGCGGAGTTGCGACGTCAGCGGAGTTGCGACGTCAGCAGACCCTGCGGCTCACGGAAAACAGCGCATGTTGCCCACTCCCAGGAGCGCCTGACAGACGCTGCAATCCGTCGGGCCATCGATGCCGGCGTTACAAGAGCTCAGGGGCGCTCCCTGGGGCGGGAGGCACTCGTTGCCCTGAGTCACCTCGCCCTCCACCACCAAGCTGCACCCATCACAAACCCGGATGGGAAATACGAACTCCCCCGACTCGACCTCTAGACCTCCGAGCGTTTCCCCGAACACGCGCACCTTGGACAGGTACTCGCCAGGCTGCAGGTCGAGGTTGGGGATCAACATGACCTGAGCGCCGAAGTAGCCGGGGTTCGTCGAGGGCGAAGGATCGACGGTGCCGCTGATGGTGGTCGTGTAGTGGTCCACCTGCTCGCCCGTTTCGGCCCGCGTCAGTCGTACCTCCGCGCCCTGGAGCACGACGCGGCTCGTCTCCGTGCGGACCTGATCGTTGTTCCCCTGAGCGACCAGCTGGTTGCCGATCAAGAGGCCGGCCTCGTAGATCGCCCTCAAGCGCCTATCCAACAAGCCCGACCCGATGCGCGGCTGCCCAGGATCGTA
Organism: Pseudomonadota bacterium; assembly: GCA_023460875.1. Lineage (GTDB taxonomy): Bacteria > Myxococcota_A > Polyangia > Polyangiales > Polyangiaceae > NIC37A-2. The sequence goes on along the minus strand of JAEWOQ010000090.1, from coordinate 3,120 downwards.
GATGTACCCGCTGCAGTCATCGGGGCGCTGCAGCGCACCCACCACGAAGAGGGTCGAGTGGTTATCGGCGCAACCCGGGAGGCCGACCAGCCCCAGGGCAGCGGCGGCGGTCGTAGCCAGGAGGGTGCGGGGGACGAAGGAGCTCATAGGGACCTCTGCCTTGGGACGAGCACGGACGAAAAGTGTATCGGCGCCGCAGCGACGGTGCCAACTTCCGTCTCCCCCCGAGCCCACGCTTCGCTAAGCCCGCAGAAGAGCTCGGTACCCGACGAACCACATGGCGCGACGTCGCGGTGGCGCAACGTCGCGGTGGCGCAACGTCGCGGTGCAAGGCGCGTCGTGGTGCAAGGCGCGTCGCCTCACGGAGCGCCCGGTCGACCCGCGCGTTGGTTCAAGGATCTGCGACGCTGCGCGTGTGGGTCACCAGGTCGTCGAGTGAGAGCATGTGGGTGTCGACGGCTCCGACGTCGCGCGCCACCACGAACCGCAGCGCCTTGCCGGCCCGCTTCTTGTCGTGACCGACGAGCCGAGCGGCGTCGTCGAGGGCGCTCTGGTCGAGGCGGTGGGGCAACGCGAGCTTCGCGAGCAGGGCCATGCAGCGCGCCTCCAGCTCCGCCGAGGTGTGCCCGAGGCGCCGACCGATGCGCAGAGCCGCCACCAGCCCCAAGCTCACCGCCTCGCCGTGGGTGAGCAGCGTGAAGTCGCCCGCCGCCTCGAGGCCATGGCCCACCGTGTGCCCGAGGTTGAGGACCGCGCGCAGGCCGCCCTCGCGCTCGTCCCGCGCCACGACGTGCGCCTTGACCCGCACGCAACGCTCCACCACCTCCCGCACCAGCTCGGGCTCGCGCCGGAGGATGCCCTCGCTCTCCCGCTCGAGGAGCTCGAACAACGCCGGGTCGCCGATGAGGGCCGTCTTGACCACCTCCGCGAGGGCGCTGCCGTAGGCGCGCTGCTCCTCCGTGCGCAGGGTCGTCACGTCGCAGAGCACCCCTGCCGGCTGCCAGAAGGCGCCCACGGAGTTCTTCGCGCTGCGAAAGTCCACCCCAGTCTTACCGCCCACGGAGGCGTCCACCATCGCGAGGAGCGTCGTGGGCGCGCCCACCCAGCGCACCCCGCGCATCCAGGTGGCCGCGGCGAACCCGGTCATGTCCGTCACCACGCCCCCCCCGAGGCCGACCAGCGCGCTGCCGCGATCGAGGTTCGCCTCGAAGGCGCGGGCGTAGATCTGCTCGAGGCCCCGCAGGTTCTTGTGCTGCTCGCCGGGCTCGAGCGCCACCTCGGCGACGGGGACGCCCAGGGCGTCCAAGGCGGCGCGGGCGCGCTCCCCGTAGAGCCCCCCGACCGTCGTGTCCGTGACGAGCAGGGCGCTGGAGCAACGACCCACCAGCGGCGCCAGCCGGCTCCCGAGGCGATCAGAGCCGATCTCCACCACGTACGAAGCGGCGCCCGCGGCGACCGCCACCGCGTCCCGCTCCCAGTGACCGAGCACCTCCTCCTGGATCGCGGAGAGCTCTCGTCCCTCCGTGGACACCTGCCCGTGGCACTCGCGGTAGGCGATGTCCCGCGCCTCCAGGAGCTCACGCACCCGCGCCTCCGCTGCGGCGCCCCGAGCCGACCCCAAGAGGGGCCGCGGCGCGCCGGCGTCCGCCTCGACGCGGCGCACGATCTCGGCGGGGCTGGCGGTGAGGGCCACCACCACCGCGGCCTCGATCGCCTCCAGGCGCACCTCCCGCTGGAGCAGCGCGCCTCCCCCGAGGCTCACCACCGGGGCTTGGGGGAACTCGTCCCGCCAGCCTTGGAGCAGCTGCGTGAGCTCCGCCCGCTCCCGGGCTCGGAAGGCGCTCTCTCCCTCGTCGGCGAAGACGGCCGCGATCGTCTTACCAGCCCGCTCTTCGACGCGGCGGTCCAGATCGACCCAAGGGCGGCCCGTGGCCTCGGCCACCCGCCGGGCGACGGTGGTCTTGCCCGTCGCCATGAAGCCCGTGAGGAGCAAGGGGCGCTGCATGGGCGCCTTATAGCGAAACCTCCGACCCTGCGCCCGCTCCGGCCATGGCGCGGACGACGCCGCCCGCTCGGTGGCCCCGCCCACCCACCTGGGCTCCTCCGTTGAACCCCTCCGGAGCAACGGCCCGGAGCAACGGCCCAGAGCGGGGCGGCCCACTCCGACGAGGAGCGCAGGACGGACATGAAGGGAACGAGGCCGTGGGCGGCGGGCTTTGCTAGGATGTGCCCTACCCCATGCCACGCGTCTCGTTCGACAAGTACCAGGGGCTCGGCAACGACTTCATCGTGCTGCGCCACGAGGACCCCGACACCTTCCCCGTCGAGCGGGCCAAGGCGCTGTGCGACCGCCACTTCGGCGTCGGAGCCGACGGAGTGCTGCTGGTGAGCCCCCCGACGACGGCGGCCGCGCGGGCGCGCATGACCGTGCTCAACGCCGACGGCTCGCGTCCCGAGATGTGCGGCAACGGGCTGCGCTGCGTCGCGCTCTTCCTCGCCCGCGACGACGGTGCGGGCCCGAGCGAGTTCGTGGTGGACACGGACGCGGGCCCCCGGAGCTGCCTCGTGGAGATGGTGGAGCTGGAGGTGGAGCCGGATGGAGGCCGCGCGGCGTCCGTCACCACCGGCATGGGACGCGCCCAGCTCGACGGGGAGCTCGAGGTGCCGCACGGAGAGACCACCGAGCGCTTCACCCGAGTCTCCATGGGCAACCCCCACGCGATCCGCTTCGGGCCGCCGGTGGACGTCGCGCGCATCGACGAGCTGGGCCCCGCCGTGTCGAGCCAGGTGCCGGGAGGGGTCAACGTCGAGTTCGCCACGCTCCGCGGACCAGGGCTGATCGATCTGGTGGTCTGGGAGCGCGGTGTGGGGCGCACCTTGGCCTGTGGAACCGGAGCCGCCGCCACGGCGGTCGCCGCCGCGCTCGCCGGTCATGCCCCCTTCGGAGCGCCGATCATGGTGCGCTTGCCGGGGGGGCCCCTCGAGCTCCGGGTGAGCCGAGAGGAGCTCGACGTGCAGCTCCGCGGACCGGCGCGCTGGGTGTTCTCTGGCTGGCTGCCCAGCGAGGAATCCGCGGCGGCGTCGGCAGCCTAGCGTCAGCCAACCTAGCGTCAGCCAACC
>JAEWOQ010000089.1 GCA_023460875.1 Pseudomonadota bacterium | reverse complement strand
GCGGCTGTTGCCTCTGGGCGCAGAACCACGTCGAGCACCCCAGCCGCACCGCCGCTCGCTTCGCGGCGCTCCGCTGCGTCACCGAGGGCGCTCAGCCGAACACGAACTGGGATGACGTCGTGCTGCCTGGCGCCGCCCCGCACTTCGCGGACAGCGACGTTCCGAACCGGACCACGCTCAACGCGGCTCTCAGCAACAGCCTGACGCCGCTTGTTACGGTGAACGGGCAGCTCCAGATCGTGCGCGCCATCACCAGCCGCAGCCTGGCGGGCTCGACGCCGAGCTACAAGACCTACGACCTCGGAGACGCCGTCGTGCCGACTCGGGTGCGGAAGGAGCTCGTGGCTCTCGGCATGGAGCTCAAGGCGGCGAACCCCTTCATGGGCCCAGACGTCGGCGAGGGCATGCCCCCCCAGGGCACGCTCACGCCGCGGCTGTGGAACTCCAAGGTGCAGGCCGCGCTCGAGCGCTGGGCGGGTCCGGAGTTCAACTGGCTCACCGAAGTCGAGAACTACCCGCCCCAGAGCGTGTGGGACCGCGACAACAAGCGAATCATGAGCGTCGTCCCGAACGTCGTGAAGGCGCAGAGCCACCAGATCGGGATCATCGTCCGCCAGACCGCCGCGTAAGCAGGCGCTCACCCCATCCAAGGCGCGGCGCGCCGCTGCACCCCGGCAGCGATACGGCGCCACGCCCGTTCGCCCCCCTTCATCGGGCTCACACCCTGAGCTCACGGGAGCCGACCTATGCCCCGCGTCAAGTCCGGAAGCATCTACTACGAGAACACGCGCATCGCGACGATGCAGAACGTCACATATCGCATCAAGCCGAACGGTAGCCAGGAGGTCGCCGACGGCGGGGCCTACAACACCGATGGTATCGTCACGACGGAGGTGTCCTGCGACACCATCGTTCCCGTCGCCGGGACACGCTTGAGCGTCGTGAAGGACGCGATCGAGCACAAGGACGTGAAGCTCACCCTCGGACTGTTCGACGGCAAGATCCACGAACTCGAGGACGCTCGGTGCAACGACATCGAGTTCACCGGTGAGGCGGCAAACGGCACGCAGAAGGGGAAGTTCTCCTGGCATGCCGGCAAGCCCAAGATCACAGGCTGACGAACAGAACGATGAAGGGGCCCCGGGGAGGGGTCACGAACTTCCGCCGCTGTAGACGGGAGGGCCTTCGCTGAAGGGCGACAGGAGCACAGCGGCATGCGGTTCAAGGAACTTGCGAAGGGCACTCGGGCGGTCAAGGAGGTCCAGTTCCGGCTGGCCAACGCCCCACCGATCACCCTTCAGCCGGGCGAGCCCCTTCCCAGCGACGAGTACACCGCGAAGCTCGGCGTCCGCGTCCTCACGGGCGACGAGATCGCCACGGTCTACAGCAAGGCCCAAGCTGCCGCGAAGGCAGCGGGGCAGCACGAGTGGCTCAGCGAGCACCCTCTGTGCCGATTGCATGAGATGGTCCAGACTCTTCTGGCCGCATGCGTCGACATCGAGGCGCCCGCTGAGCCTTTCTTTGCTTCTGCGGAGGAGATCCTCAGGTCCCCGGAGATCGGCGGCGACAATATCGCCTATCTCTTCGAGCAGCACGGAGCCTGGCAGGACGAGTGCTCGATTCGAACAGGCGACCTGACGGTCGAGCAGGTCATCGGACTTCTAGCGGTGGAGGCGGATCGGCCCGAGAATGCCGAGAGCCCTTTAGTCCGTATGCGGCCAAGTTCTCGCGAGAGCTTTTTGCGTATTACGGCAAGCCTGTTCTCGAACTTGCTGAAGGACAGATTGCTCTCTGGCTCTGGCGCCGATACCGCTTCGAGCGAGACCGCGAAGACGACCGAAAGCGCGCCAAGGAACGAGACGACGAGCGAAAGCGCGGCGGTGGATGAGGACGCCGGCAGCGATGGGTAGCTTCACGCAGATCGCCGCCAAACGGCGAGCCCCGGGCAAGACGATCGTGCTTCCGCTCGCGGTGTTCGCGGACAAGTGGGATCGGTGCCCCGACTCTCCGGTGTGCGTCGGTCTCCGGCAGATGTCCGAGGGGGACAAGACCAAGGCTCGAGGAGAGGCGGAGCGTCTCGCTGACGAGGTCCACCCACGCGGCGGCCCCGATTGGGTCGACTGCTACAACGATGCCCTGATGCGGCAGGTGGCCGCGCTCGGGATCTGCGACCCGAACGACGTCAAGCGCCCCTCGGACCTGCTGCCATTCGCCGAGGAGGAGGTCCGCTTCGCCCTCACGAGCTTCGGGGCGCGGTTCATCTTCGAGGAGCTGCAGCGATACGAGATCGAGGTCAGCCCCCTCGAGAGCGAGGCCACCGACGAGGAGCTCGCGAGGCTGATTGTGCTCCTGGAGGACCACGCGCACGCGCTCACCGGCCCCCATCGGCGGCTGCTTCGGGCGATTCTCGAGGAACTCGACCTCGAGGTGGGAGAGGTCGACGCGGTGGAGCCGGCTGCCTCGGCTCAGTGAACGTGGAGCCCGTCGATCACGCGGGCCACGAACTCCCGCTCCTCATCCTCGTCGAGGTCGAGGTCATCGGGAGGAGGGGCGGTCAGGTCCACGTGTAGCAGACAGCCGGACACGTCGAGCCCGATGCGCTGCGCCTGCTCGAGCATCCGGTGGAACCGGCGCCGCTCTTCGGACAGCCCCGCCCGAAGCGCCGCTTCAGCATCGAGGCAATCGGTGAGCTCGGCCTCCGCAGCCTGGAACTGCCCCTGAGTCCTCCCAGCCATCCGCGCTGCAGCGACCATGAGCTCGTCGTCGCCGAAGGCCCTCGCCCGCTGCAGACGGGCTTCCCAGTGCTGCGCCTCCTCGCGCAGCTCCCGGGCCCTTCGGTCCAGGAGTCGGGCCCGAGCCGCGACGGTCCGTAGCTCTCCGGCCGCCCCGTCGAGTTGGACGGCGAACTCCCGCAGGGCGCTCACGCTCACCGGTTCCGGCTTCTGCCGCGACTGCAACCAACGTCTCCGTCTCACGCTCTCCGAGCCTATCACCTATGGCCGCGCCGCCCATCAGGATCCGGATCGGGGCGTCACTGGATACGTCCGTTGACCGGTCCTTCGCTTCTATCGAGAAGCGGGCGCAGAAGGCCCAGGGCGTCGTTGTTCGTGAACGACAGAAGTCCGCGAAAGCTGAGGAAAAGGAGGCTCAGCGAGCGGCCAAGGCGCAGGAGCGCGAGGCCCAGAAGGCAGCTCGAGCACACGAGCGGGCTGCCGAGCGTGAAGCCAGGGCGCATGAGCAGGCCGCCAAGCGCTGGCTCAAGAGCATGGAGGACGCCCGCCGCAAGGCGGAGCGCGAGCTCGACGCCAAGGCCCGTGCCGCTGAGCGCGCCGCGGAACGGGAAGCCCGCGCCGTAGAGCGCTCTCACCGTCGCCAGGGCCAGTCCTTCGCCCGCCGAACCTCCCACCGGACCACCCGGTTCCTCATGCCCAACGCCCCGATGGGGTCGATGGCCATGGGGCACGCCCGGAGCTTGGCCCGCGGCGCCGGCGTGGAGACCGACCTCGGCTCCCTGATGGGCCGGGCCATCGAGCAGGAGGAGATCGCTACCCGGATCTCCAACAAGGCTTACCGCCCTGGCGAGGCGGGACCCGCAGGTCAACGCGTCGATCCCGCGGACCTGACGCGGCAGGCACGAAACGTCGCGTTCGACGTCGGCGGCGATACCACGGGGATGCTGAACGCGCTCTTCGCGTTCACGAGCCAATCCGGTGACCTTCAGACCGCCCGTAGCGCGATGGCGGACCTCGCCAAGCTGGCCAAGAGCCAGGGCGCCGACTTCGAACAGACCTTCTTCGCCGCCGGCAAGATCAACAATGCGCTCGAGCAGCAGCCCGAGTTCATGCACGACGCCGAGAAGCGGGCGAAGGAGGTCTTCAAGGTGATGAACCTGCTCATCGCCCAGACCAAGATCGGCTCCGTCGAGTTCGAGAAGCTCGGCCTGGAAATCCCCAAGATCGCGGGTATCGCAGGCATCTTCACCGGCTCGACCGAGCGCTCCCTCGGGCAGCTCGCGACGGTGCTCCAGGTCGCCGAGAAGGGCCAGGCGAAGAACGCCGCCGTCGCGTCGACACAGGCTGCCGCGTTCGCGCTCGATCTGCAGAAGGGTTCCAACGCGAAGCGTTTCGAAGTCGGCGGAAGGAACATCAGTCTCCGCGCCGACGACGGGCGAACGCGAGACATCAAGGACATCATCATCGACGTCCTGCGGGTCGCCGAGTCCGAGGCGAAGGAAAAGGGCACCTCGGAGACCGAGGTCATCACCGACTTGCTGCGCAACAAGCGGGCGTTTCTCCCCCTTATCGACTTCCTGAACATCTTCAAGAACGCGGGTGGCGGCGAGGCCGGCATCGCGGCAATCGAGAAAACCTTCGCGGACTTCGGCAAGAGCATCAGCGACAAGCAGCTCCAAGGCGACTTCAACGCCGCGATGGAGACGACGGCGTCGAAGGTGGCGCGGTTCAACACCCACCTGGAGGACGTCTCCGACAACCTGCGAGCGAAACTCCTCCCAGCCTTCGAGAAGGCCACGCCAGACCTGCTGAAGTTCGCCGAGACGGTGAGCGCCGTCACCACCTGGACCGCGAACAACCCCAAGCTGGCCATCGGCGCTGCCATCGGGGCCGCGGTGGCTCGTGCCGGCATTGAGTCCGCGTTCCGCGCGGGAATCGAGAAGGCGATCGTTGGGGGGACAGGGGCTCGCGCGGCTGGAGCCGGCAAGGCCGCCGGAATGGCGGGCGCGGCCCTGGGCGCCGCCGGAGCGGGTCTCGCCCTCGGCGCAATCGCCTCGATCGTGGTCGAGCGCTTCGTCGCCAAGCAGACGGAGCTTCAGGAGGTCGCCCGCGGGGATAGCCAGTCCGCCTTCGAGCTCGAGAAGAAGGCCCAGACCGCGATGGAGGACGGGCGATTCCAGGACGCCGAGCGGTTCCTCAGTGAGGCGAAGGAAAAGCGCCTCAGCGCGCTGGAGAACCTCAAGACGGAGCAGGATGAGGGCGGCGTCGGCAGGACGATCCTTGAGTTCGTCGAGTTCCTGCGCGGAAACCAGGCCGACGTCGAGACACAGCGCAACTTCGAGAACCAGCGCATCGAGGCCCAGCAGCAAGCCCTCGAACAGACGCGCGACCTGCTGCGCAACATCAGGGACACGCTGTCGAACGGCATCGACGTGAACAACCTGCCGGAGGGCGCAGGCGGCATCCCGGGCCGCGTGAGCCAGGAGTGAAGCCAGCATGCCGGTCTTCGACAAACTGCAGCGCGCCTCATTCTTCGGCATCGAGTTCCCGGTGCAGTCGGTGAAGATCCGGGGGCGACTGCGCCGGCACGAGCACGAGTACCTTCGGGTTCCCGGCGCCGTGAACGAGAAGCTCGGCCGGGGGCTCTACACGATCGAGATGGAGGCGGTCTTCGACGCCAACATCAAGGGGTACGGCCCCCTGTGGCCCAACTCTCTCGGGCAGCTCCGCGAGATCTACGAGCAGGAGCTCACCGGTCCCATCGTGGTGCCGACCATCGGGACCATCCCCGGCTTCATCACGGAGTGGGACCAGACGGCCGAGATGGGGAAGCGGCGGTCCGGTGAGACGCTGCGGATCCCGTTCCTCGAGGACCAGACCGAGCTGTTCCTCACGAAGGCCCTTCTCGACGTCGAGCGGAAAGCAGTGCAGAGCGCCGCCGAGAAGTTCCAACTCACCCGGGCCGACTTCCTCGTCAGCGATGAGGACCGGAACCTGTTCGACAAGATCCAGGACGGGGCAAACCAGGTGCTGGCCCTACGGGACCAGGGCGAGCTCTACGGGGGGCTCGCGGCGGCGAAGGTCGCCGGGGTCACCAGTCTCCTGAACGAGGCGGACCAGACGGCGGAGGCGATCAAGAGCCCGCAGAACCATGAGCTCTTCTCCGCGATGGCGGAGCTGTGGGACGCCATGATCGACTTCGGCCGCAACCTCGCGGAGAGCCCGCGCGGGGCGCGCCAGTACCGCGTGCCGCGCCTGATGAGCGTCTCCGACATCGCCACGGCGATCTACGGGGACACGAGCCGCGCCAGCGAGCTCATGCTGAACAACGACCTGGAGGACCCGTTCGCGGTCCCGGCGGGCGAAGTGCTCATCTACTTCGAAGGCTGACAGGCCATGCGCATCAACGACGAGACCTTCCGGCTCAAGCTAGCCGGCGAGGAGGTGCCGATCGCGAGTTCGTACACCGTGAAGGCCGGCATCCTCGACGTGCCAGCGGGTTTCTCGATGACGATCGGTCACGGCGGGCTCGCCGCCGAACTGCTCGACCGCTACCCGGAGTTCACCCCCTTCGAACTCTACGTGGGTGACGTGCTGGTACAGCGCGGGGAGACCGACGCCAACGAGCTCAAGGGCGGACGCGGGACGGAGATCACCATCCGCGGCCGCGACATGCTCAAGTGGCTGGTCGACACCAAGCTCGAGAGCGACCGGACCTTCGCCGAGAAGACGTTCAAGCAGCTCACGGAGGTCGCCCTGTCGGAGTGCGGGCTTGGGGGGCTTCCGATTGCGGACGACAACACCGCGAACCGGAAGGCGATCACGGGCGCGCAGCGAGTCCGGGCACTCGCACCCGAGCCGACCGAAGAGGCACAGACCGAGGTCGGGGGCGCCGGGCGAACGAAGACGGTCCACAACACGCTCAAAGCGCGGCTCGCCATGCCGTGGTGGGACTTTCTGGTCGAGCAGTACCGCCGCGCCGGCCTCTTCCTCTGGGCAGACGTGAGCACCGGTGGGTTCGTCCTGGCCAGGCCGCGGGGTGACCAGACGCCGCTCTATCGCATCGTTCGAAGGCGCACCGGCAAGAACGGGCCCGGGGACGTGACCGTCGTCGGGAACCCGAGCTTTCGGAGGGACGCCACCAAGCGCTACACGGAGATCAAGGTCGTTGGTCGCGCCGGGGGCGGCAAGAAGGGACGAGGCCGCATCAGCGCGCGCGTGTTCGACCAGGAGATGATCGAGATCCTCAACCCGGACCCAGCGGACCGTGCGGACGGGGGCAAGAGGCGCAAGGCCGAGATCATCTACGACGACAAGGTCCGCACGACTGAGCAGGCGAACTGGCTCGCCCGGCGCAAACTCGCCGAGTCCAGGCGGAACGGCTGGAGCCTCACCTACCCTGTGGCGGGGCACGTCGCCCCGGCGCT
>JAEWOQ010000088.1 GCA_023460875.1 Pseudomonadota bacterium | reverse complement strand
CCGCGGGCACAAAGATCCGCGGTGAGTGAGAGCACCAGGTGAGCACTACCGGCCTACGACGGCGCCGCTTCGAAGGCCAAGAGCCTGCTCGCCGTAGCCGTCCGCCCACGCCGCCTCCTGCGCAGGTACTTTCACGTCGACAAGGATCCCGGCTGGACGGCGGATCTCGTCGCGAAGAGACTGGGCTGGGCGCGCCCTAATGCGCGAGCTCACAGCGGGGCGCCTTTGCCCACGCGCCCCCACGCGCCCTGCGCCGCCTTACGGCTCACACGCGCTCGGGTTCGGGCCCAGATCGGCCCACTCTACGGCGCCGTCCGCGAGACCCCAGCGCGCGTTGGTGTAGCTCTCGAGATCGATGAGGGCGTCCGCGTCCCCTTTGTTTCGCGTGCAGCAGCCGTCACAGTCCGAGTCGCCGCAGGTGTCGATGGCGGTCACCACCATCACCCGCTCGCCCGCGCGCAGACACAGGTCATGCCCCGCGAGCCCCGCGTCCGGGAACACCGCCGCGATGTCTCGCGAGGCCACCCAGGCCTCGGAGCGCACCCCGGAGCAGTGCGCGAACTGACCCGCCCAGGTGCAGCCGTTGTAGACGATGCACTCCTCGCTGCCTGGCTCGGGGTAGGAGGTGTAGTTCGTCTTGCGGCCGGTCTTCCACACCAAGTCCGGGTCTTCGCAGGGCGTCGTCGAGCGCGGGACGTAGTCGACCACGCCCGCGCCGCCGCTCCCCGCGCCGCCCGTCCCTCCACCGTCCGTGCTACCCACACGAAGCGCCAGATCGTCGATCCAGAAGTCGAACTCCGTCGGGTTCGCCGCCTGAAATAGAAAGCCCGTCACTTGGGCGCAGTCGAACTCCGCGCGAGCGCCCCACCCCTCCTGAGAGAGCTGGGCCCAGGCGAACCCGCTCCCGCCCGGCGCGATGGCCACGCCGAAGTGGTCGCTGTCGGCCGCCGTCGCGGCGGTCGCCACCTTCACCCGCAGCCCGTCGCCGCCGCTGGCGAAGGTGAGGCCATCGAAGGTGCACAGGTCGAGGGGCGTCGCGAAACGCAGGCCGATCAGCGCGTATCCCCAGCCCCCGGCCTCGCTGTAAGGAAAGCCACCTCCCGTCGTCCGCGCGCGGCAGCCCTCGCCGACGGGCTCGAACACGAAGGGCTCCCCGGTGCACTCCGCTGGAGGGACCTGCTCTCCGTCCATCCCGTCGCAGCTGGCATTGTAGGCGTACCAGGTCCCCGAGACGCCCTCGAAGTCGACCGCCGGATCGCAGTCGTCGAGATCGTCTAGGAGCACCACCTCGGCCCCGTCGCTCCCGTCGCTCCCTCCGCTCCCCGCGCCCCCTCCGCTCACGCTCGACGGCGGCGGGGAGGTAGGCTCCTTCGCGCAGGCTGGGGCCAGGCATGCCGCGACCGCGACCGCGGAGATCGGCAAGGCCAGCGCGAAGCGCAAGGACGAGGATGAGCTGGAGCTGGAGCTGGAAGAGTTCGCGGGGGAGCGGCGCTGCATACATCGAGGATGGCCACTTCGAGCCGCATCCGTGTACTTTTTTTGCGCGCGAGGTCGATTTTCCGGAACGTGCGACGAAACCCCCTTGGGCTATCGTCGCCCCATGAGCAGCGCTGGTAGACGCAGCGGTCGCCCTGCGGCGGACCTCGAGGCGGCGGCCCCGGAGATCGCCGCCGCGGTCGGCGCTTCGAGGGCGCGCTTCACGCGACGCCTCCAGTCCCTCTGGAGCGGCTATGGCGAGCTATGGCGGGTCACCCTCGACGGGGCCACCCCTGACGGCGCGCAGAGCGCCGGGACCTCGAACGCTCCTCCGCCGAGCGTGATCGTGAAGTGGGTTGCGCCGCCTCCGGACGAGCGAGGCCGCTCCCACGCGCGCAAGCTGCGCTCCTACGACGTCGAGCTCCGCTGGTACCGCGCCTACGCCGCCGCATGCGACGCCGCGTGTCGCGTGCCCGTCGCCTGGCACTGCTCCGCGCGCGGCGGTCGCTGGCTGTTCGTGCTGGAGGATCTCGACGCCGCGGGCTTCTCGGAGCGGCGCTCCCACCTCAGGGCACCAGAGGTCGAGAGCTGCCTGCGCTGGCTCGCCCACTTCCACGCCCGCTTCCTGGGCCGTCCCCCGGAGGGCCTGTGGTCCGTCGGGACCTACTGGCACCTCGCCACCCGCCCCGACGAGCTCGTTGCCCTCGCCGACCGTCGCCTGCGGGAGGCCGCGCCGCTCCTCGATGCTCGGCTGCGAAGCGCGCGGTACCAGACCTTCGTCCACGGCGACGCCAAGGTCGAGAACTTCTGCTTCGCCGGGGGCTCTCGTTCCACAGCCCAGCCAGTCACAACTCAGCCAGTCGCGGCCGTCGATTTCCAGTACGTGGGCGGCGGCCCCGGCATCAAGGACGTCGCCTACTTTCTGAGCAGCTGCCTCACCCCCCGGGAGTGTGAGCACAGCGCGGAGCGCCACCTGGCGAGCTACTTCCGGGAGCTCCGAGCGGCCCTGGCAGCGCACCGACCAGACATCGACGGCGGCGAGGTCGAGGCGGAGTGGCGCGAGCTCTTCCCCCTGGCCTGGGCGGACTTCTACCGCTTCCTCCTGGGCTGGGCGCCAGGCGCCTACGAGCTGGACCCCTACAGCCGCGAGCTCACCGCCCAAGCGCTGCGGACCCTCGCGAGCGCCGCCCAGACCTGAGCCCCCGCGGCGTCCCCTCGAGGACGAACCTCGACGGCA
>JAEWOQ010000087.1 GCA_023460875.1 Pseudomonadota bacterium | reverse complement strand
CAGGCGCGTCCACTTGCGGAGCCACGAAGCCCCAGCCGTCGCGAACTCCCCGCTCACAGGAACCCGAGCCGGTCGAAGACTCCACTTCCAGAGCTCACGTTCGGGATAGTGGACCACAGCAGCCGGTATGGCTCGACGAGAGGGCTCCCGCAACCGTGTCTGCGTCCTTTGCCCGTAGCGGCGGCGTCGCTTCTTGCGCACGGCGCGCCGTGGGCGTCGCCTTCGCCGAGGAGCGCCGCAACGCGCGCCCCGCTAGCGCCGACGTCGCTTCTTCCGTCCGCGGGCGCCGTGGGCGTCGCCTTCGCCGAGGGCGGCGTGGCGGATGTCGAGCACTTGGAGGGCCAAGGGGTAGAGCGCGCTGCGCGATAGGCGTGGCCCCTTGCCGCTCTCGAGCTTCGGCAGCATGGCGACGATGCGGCGCACCATGTCGGCGATGCGCCGAGGCACGTTGAGCCGATCGACGATGGGCTCGAGGAACTCATGGGCCGCCGTCACCCGATCCTGGACCCCGGCGCAGGCCTCGCTGAGGGGCTCGAGCAAGAGCACGGACCAGAGGATGGCGTCGTCGAGGGGCCCCTCCTCCTCCGTGCGGCGGTCCACCTCCGTGAGCAACCTCCAGACGTTGCCGTCGTCCGTGTCCACGTCGGAGGCGTAGGCGGCGAGCTCGGGGAGCAGCATGTCGAGCACCCCCGTCTCCCAGGCGAGCCACATGGACCGATGGGCCGCCCCGCCGCGCATCAACCGCAGGATCTCCTCGAAGAGCCGCGGTCGCGCCGCCATGGCCAAGGCGCCGCGGCACTGCACGATGGCGTCGTAGACGGCAGGAGACATCCCGAAATCCAGCCGCGCCGCGAACTTGATGGCGCGCAGGATGCGCACGGGATCCTCGAGGAAGCGCGTCACCGGATCGCCGATGGTGTGCACCGTCCGCGCGCGGATGTGCTCCATGCCGCCGACCCAGTCGATCACGCACTTCCGATCGATGTCGTAGAAGAGACCGTTGATCGTGAAGTCGCGGCGCACCGCGTCCTCGTGAGCTGCCCCGAACACGTTGTCGTGGCGGATGAGGAGATCGTCGGAGGCGCGCTCGTCGTCGGGCTGCGGGTTGCGCCGAAACGTCGCGGTCTCGATGATGCGGCCGCCGCTGAACAGGATGTGCACCAGGCGGAAGCGTCGCCCGATGATGCGCGAGTTCCGGAAGAGCGAGCGCACGTCGTCGGGCAGCGCGTTCGTGGCGACGTCGAAGTCCTTGGGGCGCCGATCCACGAGCAGGTCGCGCACACAGCCGCCGACGAGATAGGCCTCGTAGCCATGGCGGGTGAGGCGCCGCACGACCTTGGCGGCGTCCGGATCGATGCGCTCCTCGTGGAGCTCGATGCTCACGAGCTCGGGGGGCGGCACCGCGTCGGGCCACGTGGGTGCGGGGCCGACCGAATCGGGAGCCTCCGAGTCGCGGCCCGCATCCGGCGGCAGCTCCCACCTGGAGGCACCGGAGCGCCCACGGCGCCGCCTGGGTCGGGACGACCGCTTCGGCGCGGGGCGGGAGCTATCGGTTTCTGTGGCCATAGGCAGCGAACGAAGCGCTCGACCAAAAAAGCGGGCCAACGCACGGGCGCCCTGGAACGCCTTGGGCCGGGACGCTAGAGGCAACGGGGGGCACCTTCAAGCGCCCCTCCCCCTTTTCCCAGCCATCCATTTCGTCCTTGGTCCACTCCACCGTCCACACCGCCGTCCACACCGCCGTCCACACCGCCGCCCACACCGCCGCCCACGCCGCTGGTTCGTCCACCGTCCGCCCCGTCGAGGCCCTCGTCGTGCTCGGCTGTCGCGTGCGGCTCGATGGCGCGCCGACCGCGGCTCTGCGCCGGCGCATCGAGCGGGCTGCGGAGCTCTTCCGCGCGGGGGTCGCCGAGCGCGTGGTGATGAGCGGAGGCCGGCGCTGGGAGGGCATCATGGAAGCGGAGGCCATGCGGCGCCACTGGCTGGCCCTGGGCCTCGCAGATCGGTCCGTGTGGCTCGAGCGCCGCTCCCTCACGACCCGCGGCAACGCCCACTGCTGCGCGGAGCTCCTCCGGCGGGAAGGGGTGACCCGAGTGGGGCTCATCACCTGCGACTTCCATCTGCCCCGGGCGCTGCGCCACTTCGAAGCCGCGGGGGTCGCCGCCGCGGGCTTCTCCGCCCCCGCCCAGCGTCCCCCGATGACCCGCCTGTGGCTGTGGGCTCGGGAGCTCGGCGCCCGCCTCATCGAGCCCCTCGCCCCCGGGAGCTCCGCCCACTGGATCCCCGAGCCCTCCGAGGAGGAAGCCCCCGAGGACGAGCCGCCCGCCCCGAGGGAGCCATGAAGCCCGCTCCCCCCACGGACACGCCGCCCGGCGACCCCCTGCACCCGGACACCCCACCCGCGGACGCTCCGCCGTCGAAGGGCGCGCCGTCGAAGGGCGCGCCGTCGAAGGGCGCGGCGTCGAGAGGTTCTTCCCGGCCGTGGATCGGCGGGGTCGTCGGAGCCGCTGGAGTCCTCGGGGTCCTTGCGGTGGGCTGGAACTTCGTGCGCGGGGAGGCTCCGCCGACGACCGAGGCCCAGGTGTCCGCCGCGGAGCCTTCGGAGGATCCGATGCCGCGCCTCGCGGTGCCCTGGCACGGGCTCGAGCAGCGCCGGGACCTCGCCGGGACGTTGGAGGCGCTCGGGAAAAATCTCCCCGCCCCCGACCGGATCGCCGGAGCCCGTGCCCTAGCGCGCATCGGCGGGCCCGTAGCCGCCGAGCGGCTCCAGGAGCTGCTGCGGGACGAAGAGCTCGAGGTGGTGCGCTGGGCCGCCTTCGGTCTGGGCCAGGACTGCGTGCCCCAGAGCTCCCGCGTACAGGCCCTGACCACCCGCGCCGCGTCCCTCCACGCCCTCGCGGAGCCGGGAGAGGCGCGACGAGAGACCCTCCGCGCCCTGGCGGGAGCCCTCGGCCGCTGCGGCACCGACGCGGCGGAGGACGTCCTGCGCGGCTGGCTCAGCCAACCGGGGGAGCTCCCCGAACACGCCCTGGGCGGCCTCGCGCAGCTGGCGACCCGCCACGGCCACCTCGCCGAGCGCACCCAGGTGGCCCTGCTCGCCGCGGCGAGCCAGGGGGCCGCTCCCCTGGCCTTGTTCCCGTTCACCCGGCTCAACCGGCTCTCGGCGGCCGTGCAGACGCGCCTGATCGAGGTGGCAGGCCAAGCCCTCATCGCCGAGCCCGGGGCTCAGCGCAGCTTCGCCGTGCGTGCCCTCGGTCAGGCGGGCTCGGCGGCGGTCGCACCTTTGAGCCGGATCGTCCCCAACGACGCCTTCACGCCGGGCGAGCGGGCGATGGCAGCTCAAGCTCTCGGGCGCATGGGCGCCCCAGGGCAGGAGGCCCTCGCCGCCGTCCTCGACAGCTTGCCTCTTCCCTCCTTCGACGCCCTGGCCGCGCTCGGCGACGGCAGCGCGCCGCCGGCCACCGCGCCGCCTACCGCGCCCCCCGCGGACGCTCGCCAAGCCCTCGAGACCTTCACCCTGTGGTCCGCTGCCCTCGGGGCCCTGGAGGCGCCAGGC
>JAEWOQ010000086.1 GCA_023460875.1 Pseudomonadota bacterium | reverse complement strand
GTGCTGGTGCTCGCGGCCTGTAGCAGTGACGAGCGGGCCTTTGGTCCTCCCTCCGCGACGGGTGGGGCTGCGCCCTCGGGTGGCAGCGGCGGCAAGGGGGATGGCGGGGATGGCGGCGCCGGCGAAGGGGGGGCCGATGGCGGCGCTGCGGGGAGCGGCACCGGCGGGGACGCCCCGACGGACTGCGAGACGGACGATCCCCACTGCGCGTGTGTCGACGGAGAGGTCGTGGCCCGCGACGAAGACGAGGACGGCGCGGGGACGAGCCTGTGCGTGGAGGCGCCGGGAGAGGATTGTGACGACGCGAACCCGAACTTCGTCCGGGATGCCTGCGGCGGGTGTGACGAAGTTTTCGCTGGGCTGGTCGAAGGGGAAACCTGTGGGTCCGGAGCCTCGGACGACGTCAACTGCGGTGTGGTGACCTGTGATGGGGACACGATCAGCTGCGAGACGCCGTCCCCGGTGCTGCGGCGTTGTGCCAACCCGACGACCCGAGAGCTCTGTCAGGGCGCGCAGTGGGTCACCCAGCTCCAATGCGAGAGCTCCTACAGCATCTGTCACGACGGGATGTGCGTGGAGTGCATCCCGGGCACGTACCACTGCGGTCAGGTGTACGTCGGCGGCTCGTACACCTACGGCGCCGTGCTCTGCGGCCCTACGGGTTCCTGGGAATCGAGCGGCGAGTCCTGCTCGTCGACATGCACGGTCGACGTGGGGTGCACCACGACCTTTCACCTTCGGGACGCGGACTTCGAGGTCGTGCCCCTCCTGGCGCCCCCGAGCGGGCTCGATGGTGGGACGGGGCGCCCCGTGGGGGACGTGCTCGATCTCGCCGTCGGCATCGCCTTCGGATGATCGATGCTGCTCATCGGCAGTCGCGCCATCCGCTATCACTTCGCTGATTTCCGAGAGCCCCGCGACTGGGACGTCATCGGGACGGACGAAGACATCGCGCGGCTCGACGGGATCCTGGAGCGCAGCACCCGCCACTCCCAGCGGCGCGACAAAGTCCACTACCTGCTCGGCGACGTGATGGTCGAGGTCGCCAACGCCTCGGCCGTCCCGTACTGGAAGCTGGTCGACGAGGCGTTCCGCGATGCCCCGACGATCGAGGAGCCGTCCCTCGGCACGCTGCGCGTCGCGCCCGCTCCGTACCTCCTGCTCACGAAGCAGTGCGGGCTCATCTACCACGTGGTTCACTGGCACAAGAACCTCGAGGATCTCTATTACTTGCGGGACCGCGTGCCGACGATTTCCGACGAGGTGGCCGCGCTGCTCCCCCACGCCCTCGATGATTCGCGGCGCATGTTCGGCGCCAATCACGCGCGGGCGGCACGGGAGTGCACTGGGTGCCACTCCGCTCTGCCGCCGCCGCGAGACGCAGCCCTCCACGCGCTCCTGCACGAGCGCTTGAAGCTGGGGGCGGCCATCGCGGTCGGGGAGGCGGGTGCCTGGGACGCCTTCCCCGACGCGGCGCCCCAGGACCGCCGCTCGAAGATGATCGCGCTCTTCGCCGAAGAGGCGATGGTCCTCGCGGCGGAGCGCTTCCTCGGCCCGGCCCTCGATGCCACGAGCCACGAGCCACGACGGTTGATCCGCTGGGCTCTTCGATCGCTCATCACGAGTCGTTTGCCGGAGTCGTGGCGCTACTTCGGGGTCAACTACTATCGCGAGATCGCGGCGAGTGTCCCCGACACATGGCTGGAGCCGATCCGAGATATGGAAGCCCTTCGTCCGGCCTGCGACGAACCATGCAGCGCGGGGCCGTCGTGTACCCGCTGAGCAAACCAGAGCGCGCCCCGTCTCGTTGAGCGTAAGCGCAGCCCCAGTGCCCATCGGCCGCGGTGTTCAGCCGCGGTGTTCGGCCGCAGGTCCTCGTCTGACGAGTCCTCGGCCTGTGCCTCGTCGGCTTCTCTGGCGTCCGTGTGGGCAACTGGGGGCAAGTTGGCGACGGCCTATTTCGTTACATCGAACGGCCGTTGACTGCTCGGTATTCATGAAGGCGTCGAGTCTGGTCTTTGTCGCGGGCCGTGCTGTCCGGCGCGCCCAAGGTTGCCCGGCGCGCCCGAGGTCGCACGCAGGGCGGTCTGGCGCGCGTCCGAGGACGGGGCGGGTTCACGCCATGCCGCATTGCCGCGCGGCGAGCCATTGGTACAGGGGATCGCCGGTCTCCTGCTGCTCGCGGCGGCACGCGTAGACGAGCTTGGGGACATGGGCGTCGTCACTCTGCGCCGCTCGCGCGGCGACGTCGTCCCAAACGGGAACGGGGCGAGAACGCAGCTCCTCCAAAGCGAGAGGCATCGGTAGCTGGCCACCGCCCCCGGCGAGATAGCCCGCCGAAACCGTCTGGGCGAGCCGCTCACCGAGCACGACGCGCTCCGCGGGAGAGAGGAGGGGAGCGAGCGCTCGTACCGCGCAGACCCCAGTGACCAGGTGCAAGGTCGCGAAGTCGTTGCGCGCCACGTGTCCGAGCAGGGCCAGCTCCGCGGCGTCTCGGAGGGCGTCCGGACCCAGTCGAGCGCTCTCGACGGCGCGCTGAAAGCGGGGGTGCTCAGCCACGGCGCGAAGACGCAGCCCGCCGAGATCGGCGCCGATCCGTTCGAGCGCTAGCTCCTGGATCACGTCTCGCAAGGCGCGCTCGCCCCGTCGCGCCGGCAGTTCGGGGAGCGGGCGAGCCACCTCTCGCCAGTCACCGAGCGCTCGGGCCAGCTGTCCCGGGTGCTGAGCGTCGACGGCGTGCTCGACGCGGATCACCGCGTGGAACCAACGTGCGTCGAGGGACGAGAGCAGCGGCGGCAGTTGCTCTGCGACGGTCGCTCGAAAGCCTCGTTCGACGACGCGGGTGGTCTCCTCGTCGAGCCAGTCGGGGCGCGGTGCGCGGATCAGGTAGCCATCGCCGGCTTGTTCTTCATAGATTTCTGCGAGGCGCGCCTCGGGAGCGCCGAGGCGCCAGGCAGCCACGAGCGTCATGGCCAGGTGGTTCACGAACCCGCCCTGGGCCTCCACCCCGTAGTCGAGCTCTCGGTCGAGGAGCTCGTCGAGGGGAGGGGGGCGTCGAGGAGAGGTCGCGTGGGAAGGCTGGAAGGCAGTCGCTGTCATACCTCTAGTCTGCGACCTCAAGTGCACTTGAGCTCAAGGGCTGGGGGGGAGGGGATGGGCGAATTTCTCAAGTGAACTTGAGGTACGGGAGGAGCGGTGCCACGCTGCGTTCGTGAGCGCTCACCCGAGCGCGGGACCTCTTCAGGAGTCGTGGAGCTCCTGCGGGTCTCGGGGGCTCACGGAGGTGGGGTCATGACCAGTGACGCGAAGCTCACCATCGGGACCCTCAGTCAGCGCTCCGGGGTCGCGCCCTCGGCGCTGCGCTTTTACGAGGACGACGGCTTGATCCATTCGACGCGCACCGCTGGAGGACAGCGGCGGTACGGGCGCGACACCCTGCGTCGGGTCGCTTTCATTCGCGTGGCTCAGCGGGTCGGGCTCACCCTGGAAGAGATCCGCGACGCCCTCGCCTCGCTGCCAGAGCGACGCACCCCCACCGAGAAGGACTGGGGGCGCTTGGCTCGCTCCTGGAGGCCGCGACTCGACGCGCAGATCGCCCTCCTCGAGAGCCTCCGGGATGGCCTCGACCAGTGCATCGGCTGTGGCTGCCTGTCCCTGAAGAGCTGCGCGCTCCTCAACCCGGGAGACCGAGCGGGAGCGCAGGGCCCCGGCCCCCGTTATCTCCCACTCCGGAATGGGTGAGCTCGTCGATGAGTCCGTGTGGGTCTCCCTCGTGGAGCCCGTCTCGCTGTTGGGCGCAGCTTGCTGGGCGGTCCTGCCGCGGCGCTGAAACCCCGACGTCTGAGCGCTCGAGGTCTGGCAACTGCACGGCTCGGCGCGGCTTCCGGGGACGCGGTCTGCGGTTCCGCCGAGGCTCCGGCTGAGCTAAGCCCTGCACGATGAAGTCGGAAAGTAAGGGACAGCCCCTCACCGCCCGGGCCACGGAACCCAACGAGACAGGGGATGACCTGCTGGCGCTCCTGGCGCTCTCCGGTGGCAACAACATCACGGGGCTGACGAAGCTCGCGGGCGCGGCCGGCATACGGCAAACGCCGACGCGACAGCACTCGACCACGACGCTCCGACCGTACATCGAGGCGCAGGTGCACAGGGGGCTCGCTCGTGAGACCGCGGAGGGGTTCGCGGTCCCCTTCGGTGCGAGGCCCGTCATTCTGCGCTGCGCCGCCGCTCGGGGGCGCCTGCTCCAGCTGGCGCGGGCCGTGGAAGACGCGGGGCGGGCGCACTACTACTACAGAAACAGTTACGCCGAGTTCATGTCGGCCCTGACGGCGCTCGACGTGGCGCTGGCCTCGTGTAGCCCGACCGTCGCACGGGACCTCGAGGGCGCGCTGGCTGCCGGCGTCGCCGCCGGCGCCCTCTCGGAGCGCGAGGTTGGGGCGCGCTCCGTCTACCACGCGCTCGAGACGGCGTTTGATCCCAGCTGGTTCGAGCGATTGCCCGAGGCGGTGCAGGCTCAGCTGTTCGGTCTGGCGGCTCGGGCGGCCGAGGGGCTCGGGTGGCCCCTGCAGCGGATGCATCCCTACGCTCTCGAGCGCTCACGGCTCTTCCTTTCGGATCCCGCCGCCCACGCGGCGTTCTTCGGCGTGGCCGTGCTGTCCGGGGCGCTCGATGATGCGCGCAGCTTGGCGGAGCTCGCGACCGGAGACCTGCGCGGCGTGCTCGCCTCGGCTCTCGCCGTGGCGCGGGGGGAGTTCTCGGAGCGCCAGCCCGTTCCGCGGCCCAAGCAACAGACGACCATCGGCGTGGCCTGGGTGCTTCAGGCGTTGCTGCTGTTGAAGCAAGGGAGCTCCGAGGAGCTCGAAGCGGTGGACCGGATCGTGCGCGTCGGTAATCGCAAGACGGCGCCGTTTCGAGGGTCGGTGAAGGCGCTGAAGACTCTGCTCGAAGAGACACGCGATCCGCAGGAGGATCCAATCATCCGAGCCCCGGGAATCGATGAGGCGGGCGATTGTCTCGAGACGCTCGTTCATGCGCTGTACATCATCTGGAATGACGTGAAGGAGCTGGCTGACCTTCACGCCGAGGGCTGCCAGAGGTTCGCGGAGCGGTTCGAGAAGCAGGAGCTACCGTGGCTGAGCGCACAGTATCGCGCGTGCGCCGGCCAGCTCACGGCGATGGGGCCGAAGCAGCGTAGGCGCGCCGCCGCGCGGCAGGACACGGCGCAGCAGGACACGGCGCAGCAGGGCGCGGCGCAGCAGGGCGCGGCGCAGCAGGGCGCGGCGCCAGTCAGCGGCGTCACGTACACGCTCCCGGGCCGCGCGGTGTTCGAGCTGCACACGAGCAAGGAGCCCTGGGAACGGTCCATGGAGGCCCTCGAGCGCATCGCGGCGACGGTGTCGACGAAGAACGTCGAGCCAGGGGGCGGCCCCGCGGAGCGGGTCGTGTGGCGTGTGTCGCCTCACAGCCTCGCCATCGAGCCGTTCCTGCAGAAGCGTAAGGGAGCCGGGTACACGCGCGGCAGGAGGCTTGGGCTCAAGCAGCTGCTCCCCGGCGCGGAGCAGAGCGGCCGCCTGCCCCCCGAGGATCGGGCGGTCGCCGCACACCTCCGGGAGGCCCACGAGCGGAACTTCGGTTACCCTCGGACGTACCAATACTTCGACCGTCGGGCGTGGCTCGCGCTCGTGGGGCACCCGCGGGTGGAGCTGGCCAGCACTGAGTCGCCGATCGAGGTGGTGCGCGGGGTCGCGCAAATCGTGACGCGCACGAGCCGCAACGGCCTCGCGCTGAGGCTGGAGCCCGCCGGCCTCGCGCAAGAGCTCGAGGTGTGGGAGGAGTCCGGGAAGCTCGTGGTCTACGCGGTCGATGAGCGCGCCTTACCTCTGCTCAAGTGGCTCGGCGGCGAGCTCGAGCTCCCGGCCGCCGCGCGAGAGCGCACGCTCGAGGTGCTCAACCGCTTGTCCCACCTCTTGCCGGTGCAGACCTCCGAGCGGACGACCGCGAAGCAAGTAGCGGCGGATCCGCGGCTCTGGCTGCGGATCCTGCCACGCGGGAGCGGGCTGTCCGTGTCGGCGTTCGTGCGACCCCTGGGCGCGAGCGGGCCAGAGCTCACGGCGGGCCTCGGCGCGGCCCGCCTGCTCGGACATCAGGATGGGGAGGCGGTCGAGACGGAGCGGGACCTGCGGGGCGAGCAGAAGCACCTGGACGACTGGATCGCCCACTGCCCCGTGTTCGCGGGCACCGGGCTCGAGAGCGATCCCGTGCTCTTCGAGGACGCTTCCCAGTGCCTCGAGGTCCTGTCGGCCCTCCAGCGGCCGGAGTGCCGCGTCATGGTGGAGTGGCCCGAGGGTACGCCGCTCAAGCTGCGCGCCCAGCTCGGGCGCAAGTCCTTGCGGGCGACGATCCAGCGCGGCGCGGCGCACTTCTTCGCCGCCGGCTCCCTCGTGATCGACGAGTCGCTCAGCCTCGATCTCGGGGAGCTGCTCTCCTTGGTCGCGGAGAGTCCGGGGAAATTCGTCAGGCTCTCGAACGGGGACTTCATCGAGCTGGAGCGCGAGCTGCGCGAGACGCTCGGGGTGCTGGAGTCCGGGCGCCACGAGTCGTCGGAGCAGGGGCGCGTCGTCCTGTCGACGGGTGCCTTGGAGAGCCTACGGCAGTCGAGCGGCGCCGAGGACGTCTTCGAGCTCGATGGAGCCGCCTCCGACTACTTCGTCCGGCTCGAGAAGGCCTTCTCTTCCACCCCGCGCCTGCCCCGCGGGCTCCAGGCGGAGCTCCGGGAGTATCAGGTAGACGGTTTCCGCTGGCTGGCCCGGTTGGCGGACGCGGAGCTCGCGGGCTGCTTGGCCGACGACATGGGGCTCGGCAAGACGCTCCAGGCCATCGCGCTGCTCTTGCATCGGGCCAAGCACGGACCGGCGCTCGTGGTGGCTCCGACCTCGGTCTGCGACAACTGGAGACGAGAGCTGGCGCGCTTCGCTCCGTCGCTCGAGGTGCGCTACTTCGCGGGACAGGACCGAGCGCGCGTGCTCGAGAACCTCGGCCCGCGACAGGTCGTCATCGCCAGCTACGCGCTCCTGCAGCAGGACGTGGAGCTGCTTCAGCCCTTGCCCTTCGCGACGGCGATCCTGGACGAGGCGCAGATGATCAAGAACGCGGAGTCGCTCCGTGCTCGAGCGGCGTGCAGCCTGAACGCGAAGGCGCGCTTCGCGCTCACTGGCACACCGGTGGAGAACCACGTCGGCGATCTCTACAGTATCTTCCGCTTTCTGCTGCCCGACTTGTTCGGCGGCTGGGGTTCCTTCAACCGCCGCTTCGGCGCGGCGCGCAGCGGGGAGGCCGGCGGCCAAGCCCGCCGATCCCTCAAGCGCCTGCTCAGGCCGTATCTGCTCCGCCGCACCAAGGCCCAGGTCTTGGAGGAGCTGCCGCCGCTCACGGAGATCGAACACCGAGTCGCGCTGGGTCCAGCGGAGCTGCTCTTGTACGAGGGCATCCGTCGCAAGGCCCTGGAAGCCCTCGAGGAGGGGCTCGACGGCAAGCGGCGCGATCCCAGCGCGCGGCTCCGGGTGCTGGCGGAGATCACGCGGCTGCGCCGGCTCTGCTGCCATCCGCAGTTGGTCGCTCCCGGGGCGCCTGACACGAGCGCCAAGCTCGACGCCTTGCTCGAGCTCTTGAGCGAGCTCCGCGACGGTGGCCACCGCGCGCTGGTCTTCAGCCAATTCGTCGACGTGCTCCGCCACGTGCGCGCGCGGCTCGACGCGTGTTCCATCTCCTACCAGTACCTGGACGGCTCGACGCCCCCGGCCCGGCGCAGCGCCGCGGTGGACGCCTTCCAGTCGGGGGAGGGTGACGTGTTCTTGATCAGCCTCAAGGCGGGCGGCTTCGGCCTCAACCTCACCGCGGCCGACTACGTGATCCACGTCGACCCGTGGTGGAACCCCGCCGTCGAAGCCCAGGCCTCCGATCGCGCCCACCGTATCGGACAGAGTCGACCGGTCACCGTGTACCGTCTCATCGCCGAGGGGACGATCGAGGAGCGCATCGTGGAGCTCCACCGCCACAAGCGCGACCTGGCCAACTCCCTGCTCGACGAGAGCCACCAGACCGCGCAGCTCGGGCCCGACGAGCTCCGCGCCCTGCTGCGCACCGATGAAGCCGCGCTGTGAGCGAGCAACGGGGCTCCCCATAGCCGATCCGTCGCCTCCCATCCGCAAGTCATGGGTTCCCCGACGGATCCTCCCCCCACGACCATAACTTTATCGCGGAGGGACCCCCTCATCCCCGATACC
>JAEWOQ010000085.1 GCA_023460875.1 Pseudomonadota bacterium | reverse complement strand
CGCTTCGATCCTCGCCATCGGCACGGGGCACCGCTCCGCCAAGAGTCGCGCGCGGGCGTACTCGCCTCGCAGACGCCAGGCTCGCGCAGCCGCCACTCCCAGCTCGCCGTGGAGGACGGGCAGGTTCTCGATGCGCTCGAGCACCTCGAGGGGGATCGGAAGCTCCGCCAGACGCAGCGCGAGGTTGGTGGGATCGTCCGGGTCCGCGACGGGCTCCACGGCGACCCGGGGACCCGCTGCGCCGCCGGACGTGTCCGCGCCCTCCAGGGGAGACAACGAGCCCAGCAGCTGGGCGCGACAGAGCCCCTCGAGGGGTCCCTGCTCCGCGAACGCGAGCAAGCGCCCCGCCAAGGCGGCATCGCTCTCCACGGTCGCTGTCCAGGCGGCGGCGCTCGGTCCCACCACGCCCACCAGCCAGCGCCGCTGCTCCTGGAGCCGCACCTCCCGCAGCTCCACCCGCCCCGGCACCCCAGACGTCGGCACCCCAGACGTCGGTGTCTGGACAACATCGTGACCCGCTCGCCCGGCGTCGAGCCACTCCCGCAGCCAGCGCCCTGGTGCCCCCTCCACCTGCACGTCCACGACGGCCGCACCTGCCGCGCGGCGCAGCTCCTCTTGGCGAACCCGCAGGTACTCTCGACGCACCGTGCGTCGGCGGCGCTCACTGGCCCACGCGGTGTCCCAAGAGAACAGAGCGCGCCCTCGGGAGAGCAGCCACTTCACCGAGGGGCGCAGCGCGGGGTTGTCCGCCAGCAGCGGCCTCAAGAGTTGCTCGTAAGGATCCGGCAGAGTCGTCGAGCGCACCGCGACCCCCAGCCGCGAGGCGCCTCGCAGCGAGGGCACCAAGAGCTCTGCGAACGTCGCCGCGAGGGCGTAGAGATCCCGGGCCCGTCCGTCTCCCCGCGGGCCGTTCTCTTCTCGGTGCCAAACCTCAGGGGCCCAGTACCGTGGCGTGCCGCCGCGAGGTTCCATCGCGCTCGCCTCCGCCTGCAGGCCGAGGTCGATGAGAGTGCCCCGCGGGGGCCCCCCCGCGGGCCACTCGACGAGGACGTTCGAGGGCTTGAGATCTCCGTGCGCGACCCCCGCGGCGTGCAGCTCCTCGAGGGCCTCCGCTAGGTCCCGCAGGAGCAGATCGACCGGTGATGAGGCCCCCTCGATCTCCGCTCGCTCGAGGGGCGTCCCCCGCACCATGCCGAGCACGAGATAGGGCGCCGCGCTCTCCTCTCCCGGCGCCCAGGGCACCCGAGACAACCGCCCGCCCCCCAGCACCGTGACCAAGGACGGCGCCCGGGCCACCGCGAGACACTCCGCTTCCCGCGCCAAGAGCGCGCCGTCCGGGTCGAGGCCAATCTTCACCGCGTAGGCGCGGCCTGTGGGATCCTCCGCTCCCCAGACCCGCGCGCTCGCGCCCCCCCCGAGCTCGTGGGTCCAGCGCATGGGCCGGTCGCCCCAAAGCCAGCTCGCGTCAGCCACGGCGGCCCACTCTGCCAACTTGGTTGTCATTGAGCGGCAAACCCCAATCAAACCAGGGTATCCCGCTCAGAGGCACATGGTCAACACAGGTGGCACCGCACCGCGCAGGGCTCCCCACTTTCGGCCTCTCCCGGCGGACGGGCAGCCTCGGACCACGTCAGCGAAACGAGCGCTGGGCCTCAGCTGTCCATGTACAGCTGGAGGTGCTCGCGCAGGACCGCCTCCGTCACCCCCGTCCGAATGTGCTCGCGGAGGGTGTCCGCCAGGGCCAGCAGGAGCTCGTCCACGCCCTTCTCCTCGATGATCTTACCGAGCAAGCGACGCGCGGGGGGGCTGTCGTCGTCCCCGAGCAAAGCGCGCACCTCCTCGACGGTGATGTCCCCCTGAAAATCCAAATACAGGTTGTCCATCAAATAGCGGACGAGCTCGTTCATCATCACCCTCCTGTGCGCTCGACCTCCCGGCGAGGTTCGTGAATCGGAAGAACTCGAAGCTATACCCGCCCTCGTCGCGCCCACGCAAGCGAGGTGACCGTTCATCCAGCATGGCACCCATGCTTGACACCCCAGCACGGTACCCTGCTCGAGCACCCCATTTGGGGCGCGCGGCTCACCTGCCGAGGGCTTCGGCTCGGTTCACGATGCGCGGCGTGATGAAGATCACCAGCTCGCCGCGGGTATCGCTCGCCCGGCGACGCTGGAAGAGCAGCCCGAGCAGGGGGATGTCCCCAAAGAAGGGCACCTGATCGAGGTTCCGGCCCGTGTTGCGGGTGAAGATACCACCGATCACCGCGGTGTGGCCGTCGAGGACGAGGAGCTCCGTCTCCGCCTCGCGCTTGAGAATGGTTGGGTCACCGCGCGCGGACGTCTGGTTGAAGTCTGGCTCATCCCGGTTGATCTTGACCCGCATCTGCACGCTGCCCTCGGCCGTCACGTGGGGGCGGACGAGCAGCTGCAGCTTGGCTTCCTGGAAGATCGTCTGCACTCCTTGAGCGCTCACCTGAGAGAACGGGATGAGCGTCCCCTGGGAGATGCGCGCCTCGAGGTTGTCCAGGGTGAGGACGCGGGGACTCGACAGGATGCGCAGCATGCCGCTCGACTCCGCGGCAGACAGGCGCACGGCGAGGTTCACCGTGTTGTCGATGGATCCGAAGCTGAGACCGAGCGCGCCACCTGAACCCGTGCCGACGGCGGCGGGGAGGTTCACGGCGAAGTTGGGGACCGGTACGCGCTGCGCGAAGGGGCTGAGGCCCTGGGTGGGGGTGTTGGCGTCGTAGCCACCACCCGTGGCTCCAATGGAGCTCGGGAAGACGAGGCCGGTCGGGTTCCCCGTCGCGGCAGACATGTTGGCGTTGCCGCCCCACTGGATGCCCACGTCCTTGAGGTAGCGGCTCGTGGCTTCGACGATGCGCGCCTCGACGAGCACCTGCGGCGTCTGCGTGTCGAGGGCGCGCACCAGCTCCTCGACCTGATCGAGGGCTCCTGACACGTCCCGGGCGACCAGGGTGTTCGTGCGGTCGTCGATGGCGATGGAGCCGCGGTTGGACAACAGCACCGACGCGCGTTCAGCCATCGTCCGTGCCCCCGCATAGCTCACGGGGATGAGGCGCGTCTCGATGGGGGCGAGCTGCACCTCCTGACGTCGCCGCGCGATCTCCATCTCGCGCTCCCGCTCGAGATCCGAGAGGGGCGCCACCCGGACCAGGTTGCCCCGCCGCACCATCCCGAGCCGCTTCGACTGCAACACGACGTCGAGGGCCTGATCCCAGGGGACGTTCCGCATGCGGATCGTCACGGTGCCGCTCACGTTGTCGGCGACCACCAGGTTCACCTGGCCGACGTCTCCCAAGAGGCGCAGTACGTTGTGGATGTCGGCGTCCTTGAGATCCAGGTCGATGCGACGCCCGGTGTACTGCCCGGCGGCCTGCCCCAAGATCCCAGGGGCGAACGCCCCTGCTTCGTCCGGCTCCTGCGCGGCCTCTCCGAGGCCCTCCACGCCCGTGTGCAGCGCGGGGAGATCCTCGAGCCCCTTCTCCACGTAGACGGTCTTGGAGCGACGGGCCGCGAGTCCATCACGGCCCTTGCCCGTGAGGCTCGAGGGGAGCGCGCCCGGTTCGAAGAACGACCAGACGAGCCGGTTGCCCAGCTGCTCCGCGGAGCTCGTCACCTTCGTGCTCCGCTCCACCTCCACGACGACGTCGCGTCCACGGGTGTAGGATGAGACCGCGTGCACGCCGCCTCCGAACGCGCTCACGTCGAGGGTGCGGGTCAGCTGCTCCGGCAAAGCCGCGTTGCGAATGATGAGCGTCGAGCGCCCGTTCGCCCCGTTGTCCCGGCGGAACTGGACTCGCCCGGTGAGCTCGATGGTCACGACGTCGCGGTGACTCTCGTGCTGGAAGCTCACGTCCATCACACGGGCTAGAGCGGCCGAGCGCTCCGGGGCCGTCGGGGCTGGCTTCGCCTGAGGAGCTCCGATCAGCTCGCGGATGGCGCCGAGCTCACCCTTCTCGAAGCGCACGACGAGGCGGTTGCCCTCCTCGGAGATGCCGTACTGCGCGTCCTGCAAGAGCGTGATGACCACGCGAGAGGTCTTGCGCTTGCCGTCCTCGAAGGTCTGCGCCAGCACGCCGCCCACGACCCCCTTGCCCTCGGTGATGGCCTCCGGGGCCCCCGCCAGCTCGACGTCGGCCACGTCGACGATGATGCGCCGCGTGGGGATGTCCAACCGGACCGAGTAGGTGGGGCGAGCGCTCAGCTCGATCTCCACCCGGCCGAGGTCGTTCTCGCCGCTCGTCACGCGCACGTCGCGGAGGGAGGCCTGGGGCTCGGCGAAGGCGGGCGGGGCCCCGAGGAGCGCGGCTGCGACCAACACCGGAGAGAAAAAACGGAGCAAACGAGGCGGCTTGGAGCACATCATGAGCGACCCTCGGGGGGCGACCGATCGGGACTTGGACCCCCGCGCTCGCGGCACCAGGGGACCGGACGAAACCGTACCTGGCCGCCTCTTCAGGGAACAAATTCCCGGCAGTTCTTCCTGGCCTCAGGATCGCCGGCCAGCCTCCCCACCGCAGCCCGGAGCTCCGCTGCGCCCGCTCCCGCGCGCGCCGATCAGGATCGTGAGGCGCGAACCCGGACCAGGGCTCGGCGGCCCCTCAGTTGGTCCGCGGCGCCTTCACGACGGCGGGCGCCTCACGGGGAGCCTCCGCGGCAGCGCCCGAAGCCCGGGGCAGCTCGCGGATCTCGACCGTGGGCTTCTGCTCCATCGACTCGAGTCGCCTCTTCAGCTCCTCGACTTGGCGATCCAAGGTGTCCGACGAGCTGGCCGCCCGCTCCTCCCCCGCCGCGACGAGCTGCTCCTCGTCCGTGCGGAGGGCTATCACCCTCGTAGCGCTCGGGACGTCTGGGTTCGCGGGATCTTCGCGGATGAGCACGATGTCCCCGTCCCGGACCCGATCGACCCGCCAGTTCACCTCGTAGGCAGCGCCCGTGCCGCTCGGCGGTTGGACCACGGTGGGCCGCCCGATGAACTGTCCACGGGTCACGAAGTGACCCAGGCCGGTCGGATCCACCAGCATGGCGCGCGGTGGATCGATACGCGTCACGACCCCAGCCAGCCGCAGCTCGTCGACCGTGTACTGGCCGAGCACGACCTGACGCTGGGACTTGATCCGATCGCTGCCCTCCTGCACGAAGGTCTTGGCGAAGGAGCGGAACGGATCGCGGCTGCGATCGCTCTCCATGAACTCCGTCTCCTGGAAGTCCACGGGCGGCGGGAGGAAGGCGGCCTCCTGCTCCTCCTCGTCCGACGGTCGACGTTCAACCTGCCCCTGCCCGCTGCCCGTCGTAATGCGCTCTTCCTCGCACCCGGCCAGCGCGAGCAACGCTCCCAGGGCGACCACGATGCACGGCGCGACGCTCTTCATTGGCTCGCTCCTTCGGCCGCGCGGCTCCGGCGATCCTTGGAGCTCGCCTTGGCGTCTTCTTCCAGCGTGCGGAACGCCGTGGCCAACGCCTGCACGTCGACGAGCACGTCCTCGTCTCGCTGCTTGGTCAGCGACATCGAGATGTTCTCGATGTTCATGATCCGATCGCTCTGCCCGATACCGTAAAAGAACTTCGCGATCTGGTGGAAGCGCCCGCTGATCTCCAGCCTCATCGGGACGCGCGCGTAGTACTCCTTCTTGACCTCTGGCTGCGGCGAGTAGGCGGTCAAGCTGATGCCCGACGCGTTCGCCACCGACTGCACCGAGCTCAGAAAGGCCGGGTACTCCGTGGTGGACGGTAACACCTTGTTCAGCTCTCGCTCTCGCTCCCGGCGCCGGGCCAGCTCCTCGAGATCGCGCTGATAGGCGACCTCCGCCGCCTGCGCGCGCTGGAGCTCGCTGCTCAACGTCGACTCGCGCTGCTGCGCCGCAGCGATCTTGCTAGAGATATCGCTGAAGAAGACGATGTAGTAGGCGATGCCGGCCAAGACGAGCACGCCGATGGTGACGCCGATCCGAGCGCCGACGGGCAGACGGGCGAGCGCGCTTTCCTTGGCCATCAGTACTTCACCTGCGCTTCGAGGGCGAACACGACCACGTCGAGGCCACTGCCTTGATCCTTCGCGGTCCTGGCGGGCAGGAGCCGCACGGAGTCGAAGTAGTCCGACAGCGTGAGCCGCCGGGCGAGCTCGCTCACGTCCTCCGCGTCCCGCGCCGCGCCCTCGAGCTTCACCATGCGACTGTTCTCGACGAAGCTGGAGATCCAGAGGCGCCGGGCGTCCCAGGAGGGGTTGTAGACGGACAATGGATTCTCTCGTCGGAGCTGAGCGAGCTTCTCCGGGTTGATGCTCGGCCCACGCCCCGGGGTCAAGATACGCGCCAGCTCCAGGAGCACCGCGGTCGGCCCGGTCCGGGCGCTCTGCAGCTCGGCGATCGCGTCCTCGCGAGCCCTCATCCGCTCCAGCTCGGCCTTGA
Organism: Pseudomonadota bacterium; assembly: GCA_023460875.1. Taxonomy (GTDB): domain Bacteria; phylum Myxococcota_A; class Polyangia; order Polyangiales; family Polyangiaceae; genus NIC37A-2. The sequence goes on along the minus strand of JAEWOQ010000085.1, from coordinate 5,594 downwards.
CCTCTTCGTGGTTGGCGACCGCCTTCTTGGATTGCTCGATCTGCGACTGGACGCGGCTGTTCTTTTGGTTCTGCTCCTGCAGCTCCTCCTCCTTGAAGCCGTGGAAGACGAACAGCACGGCGATCTGCACCAAGAGCAGGCCCAGAGCGCCGAGCACCCAGAGCTCACCGCTGGAGGACGGCTCTGCCAGCCTGCTCCTCTTCTGGGGCAGGAGGTTGATACGGATCACGCCCGCACCTCGCGATCCTTCCGCAACGCCAACCCGAGGGCGACCGACAGCTGCAGCGCCCTGCGCTCGAGCAGACTCCGGTCGACGTCCTTCGGCTCTACGTTGATCTTCTCGGTGGGCTGCCAGGTCTCCACGGGGACGCGGCTGCGGTTCTCGATGGAGCGAGCGAGGGCGCTTAGATAAGCGGTGCCGCCCGTCACGAAGATCCGCGCGATGTCCGTGTCCCCGCTCGTGGCCATAAAGAAGTCGAGGCTCCGCTGGATCTCCGCGGCGATCGCGTCGCAGGAGCCATCGATCACCTCCACGACCTCACGGGGGACCAGGCCGTCTTGCCCATCGCCACACTTGTAGGCCTCCGCCTGCTCGAACGAGACCCCGAGGCTCCGCTGGATCTCCTCCGTGACGCTGTTGCCGCCGTTGGCGATCTCCCGTGTGAAGGCGCTGACGCCTCCGGTCACGATGTTCAAGCTCGACAGACTGGCGCCCACGTTGATCAGCGCGACCGTCTGGTCGGGGTTGAGCCCCCTGGAGAACTCGAACAGGTTCTGCACCGTGAATGCGTCGATGTCGCACACGATCGGGCGCAGCTTCGCGCTCCGTGCCAGCTGGGCGTAGTCGTCGATTTGGTCCCGCTTCGCGGCTACCAGCAGCACGTCCATCTGCCCGTCGTCCGGCCGCCGCCGCAGGATCTGATGGTCGATCTGCACGTCCTTGATGTCGAAGGGGATGTGCTGCTCCGCCTCCCACTGGATCTGCTCGTCCAGCTCCTCGTCCGTCATGGTTGGAACGGCGATCTTCCGGATGATCACGCTCTGGCCGGAGACGCTCACGGCCACGTCCCGCTGGCGGATCTTGTTGTCGCGAAACAGGCGCTGCAACGTCTCGATCACGGCGCCGGTGTCCATCACCTGACCGTCGACGATGACCTGCGGCTGCAGGGGTGCGTACCCAAAGCGCACCAAGGACAGGCCCCGCCGGCTCTCCTTCAGCTGACAGACCTTGATCGAGGTGGTCCCGATATCGACACCGACGAGGTTTTTTCCTTGGCGCATGCTTCCTCGCGCGCTTCGCTGCCGATCCCGGGGCGCTGCGGACCCGGCGAGAGCAGGCAGCTCGGCTCGCAGGGCGGATCCTTGCATTGCGTCCGCAGCAACGCCAAGAAATCGCCCGAGCTGGAGCCTGCCACGCGCCCGGGCCGCACGCGCTAGCCCGCTGAGGAGGCCAGCGCCGAGCTCCTACCTGACCCCACCTCGGGGATAGCTTCGGAGAGGGGCTATCGAAGTGCCCCGGCAGGATCGGACGTCGGCGTCACTCTCATGGCTCGCTCCCATTCGACGCTTACGCCGAGCTCACGGCTCGGAGACTGCCGACCAAAACGCCTCACCGCGGCAGGGCGCCGCGCCTGAACGGCGGAGCAGGGTGGATATCTCGGAGAGTCCCCGCGAGGTCGCGACCTCCGCAGCGTGTTCCAGCTGGGAAAGGCTAGCTCCGCGCCGCGCGGCGCCACACGAGGAGGCCTCCGCGCCGCGCGCGCTTCCTCCCCCCCGAAAGGGTGGGGTGAGTGTTCACCCACCATCTGACAGCGGAATTTTCGCGGTGGAAGCGCGCTTGGCCCGACGTCCCCGAGCCTGGGTCCACCCGGACCCTTGAACACTTCATCGCTGCCCGCTTGCCTCGCTCGGGGACGGCGCCGCGTATTTACGCGGGCTTCGTGAGACACACGGATCGCCACGCGTGGGTCGTCCCCGCCCCCGCGACAACTCACGTGATCCGCCGATCGAGCTGAAAGTGGCTACCTCGAACCAATGGCATGAGAGCTGCTTGAGCGAGCGCTCAAAGGGGGAATGATTCCAATGGTTCATAGCAAGGCTGGCCTAGCTTCCGCTCTCGCCCGCGCTCCCGAGTCGGAGCCGTCACCGCCCGGGACACGACTCGCTCGACCTCTCGCCCGCGCCGTCCCACGGTCCACCCGTGTGCCCACCACCGGGCCGCGCGCGAACCCGGGGCCGACGACAGAGGGGCGTCAGAGCCGCAGGCCACTGAACGACGGGAGACCCGCGCGGCCGCCGATCGACGACGTCGACGCGATGATGACGACCTACACGCCCCTCGTGCGACAGATCGCCGGCGGGTTCCAGCGCAAGCTGCCGAGGAACGTGCTGCGGGAGGATCTGATCGCGGCGGGCATGAGCGGCCTGTGGGACGCCGTGCGACGCCACGCGGATCGCCCCACCGACAGCTTCGAGTGGTACGTCCGCGTCCGCATCCGCGGGGCCATCCTCGACGAGCTCCGGGCTCAAGACTGGCTCCCTCGCCGGGCGCGCGCGGCGGCGGCCGAGGCGCAGGAGCAGGGGCGCACGTCTCACTCCGTAGCGCCAGCGGTGGTGCGCTTCGACGACGTCAGCGAGTGGGAGCAGAGCCGCTGCCTCGCCACCGGCGACTCGTCGAACAGCGAGGTGTCAGTCGACGCCAAGTTCACCCGAGAGACCCTCGCGCGGGCGGTCGATCAGCTGCCCACGCGGGAGCGACACATCGTCTCCTCCCACTACTTCAGGGGCGTGAAGTTCAAGGATCTCGGCGCCGAGCTGGGCGTGAGCGAGCCGCGCATCTCACAGCTGCACTCCCGCGCGATGCAGCGACTCCGCGCGATCATGGGAGAAGCGGCGTAGCCCGCGGCAGGGCCGTCTCTGCGCGAGAAAAGCGCGCAGAGGGCTCAAGAGCCGCGGCGGTCCTGCCGTTCGAGACCTGCACAGACGACGATGAGCGTGTTGGGGAACGCGCTTTCGTATAGGGGGAGCGCCCAGCGCGCCGGGGACGCACGCAACCGGCGCGCTGGGCGCGTACGTTTCGCAGGCTCGTCGTGAGACGCTCAGCTGCGCTTCCGAAAGGAAGCCAGCGTCTCTACGTGGTCAGTGAACGGGAACAGCCCGTAGGCAATCACCCGCTCGAGCTGCATTGCCTCGCCGAGCGCGCGCGCCTCTCGCTCGAACGAGTCGAGGCCGCAGCTCAGGTAGACGAGCCGCTCGGGGGTCGCGGCGCGGAGAGCTCCACACACCTCCGGACCCAAGCCCTTGCGCGGTGGATCCACGATCACCACGTCCGGGCCATGCAGACGGCTCAGCACCGCCTCGGCCGGTCCTGGCACCACGCGCGCGGGGGTGGCCCAGCGCCCCAGATCGCCGGTCTCGGTCGCGGCCCACGGAACGGTATCGCTGTCGCCCTCTCCCGCGGGAGCCTCCCGGAGCCCGAGCTCCATCAACCCCCGCGCCAAGCCCCGCAGGGAGCCCGCGCCCACCTCGTTGAGCTCCAGCGAGCAGCCCCGGGCGAGCAAACCCAGACCGATGGCGCCGACGCCAGCGTAGAGCTCGAGCACGCGGCTCGCAGGAGGGATCCACCCGTGGATCTGCTCGACGATGCGAGCCGCCAGCTCCGGGTTCGCTTGGCCGAAGGCATCGGGCGGGAAGAAAACGCGAGCGCCGCCGAACTCGTCCTCCGTCGCGTCCGGTCCCCGGTACTTGTGCCACAGGGAGCCGAGCACCCGGTTGGTGCGCTCCGGGTTGCCGTTCCACCAGAGGCTGTGCAGGGACCAGCCCAGCAGCTCTGGGAGCGCCGACGCGAGGGCCTCGAGATCAGAGGGCGAGGTTCCGTTCGCCACCAGCACGACTTGAGCGCTGCGACTCCGGCGTTCGACGACCACCTGCAGGCTGCGCAGCACGCCCGCGTGGGCCGCGTCCGAGTAGGGCGGCGTGCGCGTCCGACGGATCGCCTCCTTGGCGGCGGCGCTGATCTCGTTGATGAGCGGGTGGTGCACGAGGCAGCGCGGGATATCGACGAGGTCGTGGGAGGCCTCTCGAAAGATCCCGATCTTCGGTGAGCTCACCCGCCCGCGCACCACGAGTCGCACCCGGTGCCGATAGGCGACGCCGTCACCCCACACGAGCTCGGGCGCAGGCGCGCCCAGCTCGTCGCAGAGGCGCTCGAGGCGCCTCACCGCCTCCGGCGCGGGCCGAGGGTCACCGAGGCGGGGACAACCGGGGCACGGTGGTCGGTGGGAGCACACCAGGCGTGAAGGTCCGTCGCTCAACTCGTCGCCTCGGCCCGAGCTTCGCGTCCTTCGGCGCTCAGGGGAAGATCTGACGTTGCTCGTACACCGTGCGGAGCCGCTCCAGCGCGACGCCGTAGCACGCCACGCGATAGGAGCAGCCGTGGTGCACTTGGAACTCCACCATGCGCCGATAGGCGTCACGCATCGCCCCCTCCAGGCGCGTGTCCACCTCGGCCAAGCTCCACTGCTCGCTGCGGCGGTTCTGGACCCACTCGTAGTAGCTGACCGTCACCCCGCCCGCGTTCACGAGCACGTCGGGCAAGACCTCGATCCCCCGATCCATGAGCACTCGCTCGCCGTCCGGATTGCAGGGCCCGTTGGCGCCCTCCGCAACGAGGCGCACCTGCAGGGCCTGGGCCTCCTCCGGGCCGACCTGGTTCTCGAGGGCGGCGGGCACGAAGATATCCGCGTTCACGCCGAAGAACTCCTCCCGAGTGATGGGCTCACCGTTCGGGTAGCCGGCGATGGACCCGTTCTGGCGCACGTAGGCCTGGAGCCGATGCGCGTTGAAGCCCTCGGCGTTGTGCAGGTAGCCCGTGTGGTCCCCGACCGCGACCAGGGAGACGCCGAGGTGACTGAGCAGCACGGCAGCGTTCGACCCGACGTTCCCGAAGCCCTGAACGATGAGCTTCTTGCCCTTCAGGTCGAAGCCAAAGCGCTCCGCCCAGTCGACGATGCAATGCACGACCCCCTGCCCCGTCGCCTTGTTGCGACCGTGGGTTCCGCCGCTCGCCACCGGCTTCCCTGTGACGACGCCGAGCATCGCTTGCTTGTTCACGGTGCCGACCGTGTTCATGTAGGTGTCCATGGCCCAGGCCATCACTCGCTCGTCCGTGCCCACGTCGGGGGCGGGGATGTCGTAGTCCGGCCCGATGTTGGAGCCGAGGCCGTGGACGAACCTCCGCGTGATGCGGGCGATTTCGTCTTGAGAGTACGCGTGGGGGTCGAACCGAATCCCCCCCTTCGCCCCTCCAAAGGGCAGGTTCATCAGCGAGGACTTCCACGTCATGAGGGCGGCCAGCGCCTTGAAGTCGTCGAGGCGCGCCGCTTGATGGAAGCGCAGCCCTCCCTTGAACGGACCGAGGATGTTGTTGTGCTGGATCCGGTACCCCGTGAAGAGCTCGAAGCGCCCGTCGTCCCGTCGCACCGGGAAGTGCACGACGATCTCGTTCTTTGGCTGATCGAGGATCGTGCGCACGTGGGCGGGTAGGTCGATGAGCGCCGCGGCCTCGTCGAGGTACCCCTGCACCACGCGGAAGA
>JAEWOQ010000084.1 GCA_023460875.1 Pseudomonadota bacterium | reverse complement strand
GCCAGGGACCGGCGAGTCATCGATAAGGGGTGTTCGCGGGTAGGGCACTGTGTTCTCTAGGGGGACGGGCATCGCCGGTATCTTAACGGACCAGGACGCCCGCCGATCTCGGGTTTTGGCTTCGTTTCCGCTGCGCTCCGGTGCTCAAGTACCCACTTACGTTCCGCTCGGGTGCTCGCGAAAGCGTCGCCAAAACCCGAGCTTGACGGGCGGCGCCCGCGCCTAAGGTATCGGGGGTGGGGGGACGGGCTATGCTCTCTGGGAGGATCGATCGCGTGTCATTGGAGGAGCCGCCGTGTGGGGCGCGCGGCCGAGCGCGAGGAGGCGACGCGTGAGTTCCCGATGACAACGATGTGGGGGCGAGCTAGACACGAGACGTATCATGGGCACCAGCGAGAAAGTCACGTTCACCGGTTCGCAGGGAGCGCGCCTCTCCGGACGGCTGGACCTCCCGGCAGGGCGTGTTCGGGCGTGCGCGCTCTTCGCCCATTGCTTCACATGCTCGAAGGATCTGCCCGCGGCGACCCGCATCAGCCGGGCGCTCGCGGCGCGGGGGTTCGCGGTGTTGCGCTTCGATTTCACGGGGCTCGGCGCCAGCGAAGGGGAGTTCGCGAACACGAACTTCTCCTCGAACGTACAGGATCTCGTTGTCGCGGCGGGGTTCCTACGGGAGCGCTTGGCGGCGCCGGAGGTGCTCATCGGGCACAGCCTGGGAGGCGCGGCGATGCTCGTCGCCGCCCACGAAAGCCCTGCGTGCAGAGCGGGGGCGACCATCGGCGCGCCGGCGGATCCGGCTCACGTCCGCCGGCTGCTCGCCGATGATGTGGCCACGATCAGGGCGCGTGGTCGGGCAGAGGTCGAGCTCGCTGGGCGACGCTTCACCATCGAAGAGCAGTTTCTGGACGACCTCGAGCGGCAGGAGCACCAGGAGCTGATTGGTCGGCTGCGCCTCCCTCTGTTGATCCTCCACGCGCCTACGGATCAGGTCGTGGGGATCGACAACGCTCGCCTGCTCTTCGAGGCGGCAAAGCACCCGAAGAGCTTCGTCTCCTTGGACGACGCCGATCACATGCTCATGCGACGCCAGGACGCGGAGTACGTGAGCGAGGTGCTCTCGGCGTGGGCGAGCCGCTACCTGGGGGACGCCCCGCTCGAAGACGTGCTGCCGGAGCAGGAGCCTGGGCGAGCGCTCGTGCGGACCACGGGGGTCGGCAAGTTCCAGCAGGTGATGCGCCTCGGGCGTCACTCGGTGACGGCGGACGAGCCCGTGGACATGGGCGGCGACGATACGGGCCCGTCTCCCTACGAGCTCCTGTTGGGCGCCTTGGGGAGCTGCACGGCCATGACCCTCGGCATGTACGCGCGGCGCAAGCGCTGGCCCTTGACGGGCACTACGGTCGCCCTGCGCCACGAGAAGCGGTACGTCGAGGACTGCGAGGGCTGCGAGAAGGAGGGCGCGAAGATCGACTTCATCGAGCGAGAGCTCGTGCTGGAGGGAGATCTCACGGACGAGCAGCGCGAGCGGCTCCGAGAGATCGCTGACAAGTGCCCGGTGCATCGGACCCTGCGCGGCGAGGTGCGGATCGAGACGCGGCGAGAGGAGTGAGCCGCTCCCCGCGCGCGTCGCGAGGCGCCGGTCGGTGCTCTCGCCCCGGCGAACCGCTACAATGATGATCTGATGCGTAACCTCCCTCCCGCCGCCCACGCGCAAGCCCCGTTCGAGGTAGGCCTCTCCGATGTAGGCCTGGTACTCGCACCCGACGCCGGCGGGAGAACGACGTGCGTCCTCCGGAGCTCGGGGGCCTGAAGTCGTGTACCTCGAGTTCTATGGTGCCGCGGGCGAGGTGACGGGGTCTCTCCACCGGCTCAGCGTAAACAAGCATGATATCCTGCTCGACTGCGGTCTCTTTCAGGGACGCCGCGCCGAGGCGAATCGTCTGAACCGCCAGACCCCCGAGTGGGCCGTCGCCGCCCACGCGCTCGTGCTCAGCCACGCCCACCTGGACCACAGCGGCAACATCCCGACGTTGGTCAAGCGGGGGTTCACCGGCAACGTCTACGCGACCGCGCCCACCCGGGATCTCTGCAGCGTGATGCTGCGCGATGCAGCGATGATCCAGGAGCAGGACGCCCGCTACTTGAACAAGCGCTTCGAGCGCGAAGGGAGCCGCGAGCGCATCGCGCCGCTCTACGACGTCGACGACGCCCAGCGGGCCATCCAGCAGATCTTCACGCTCCCCCTGCATCGCCCCCTGTCGATCGCGCCGGGCGTGAACCTGACCTTCCACAACTCGGGGCACGTCTTGGGGTCTGCGCTCGTGCAGCTCGACGTGGAGGAGCGCGGCCGTCGTCTACGCCTGCTGTACACAGGGGATCTGGGGCGGCACGAGCTGCCTCTCCTGGAAGCTCCAGAGTTGGTATCCGGCATCGATCTCTTGATCATGGAGAGCACGTACGGAGACCGCACCCATCCCCCCATCAGCGACCTCGACGAGCGGCTCGGGAACATCGTGCAAGAGACGATCGGCAGGGGCGGGCGGGTGTTCATCCCGACCTTCGCCCTGGAGCGCGCCCAGGAGGTGCTCTTCGCGTTGGAGCGCTTGCATGAGCGCGCAGCCATCCCGCGGGTCCCCATCTACATCGACAGCCCGCTCGCGATCGCCATCACGGAGATATACAAGCTGCATCCCGAGGTGCTCAGCGCGGAGGTGCGCCGGCGCCTGCTGGGGCGCGACTGCCCCTTCTCGCCGCCGGGTCTGCGCTATGTGTCGGACATCGAGTCGTCCAAGGCGCTGCAAGCGAGCGGCGAGCCGTGCATCGTCATCGCTGGGTCGGGGATGTGCGAGGGCGGGCGCATTTTGCATCACCTGAGTCAGGGGCTCGGTGACCCCAGGAACAGCGTGGTCTCCGTGGGCTTCATGGCGCAGCACACCCTCGGGCGGAGGCTCGTGGAGGGGCGGCGCTCGGTGCGGGTGTTCGGCGTAGAGCGAGACGTCCGGGCGCAGGTTCACGTGCTCGAAGGGCTCTCGGCCCACGCGGACTCCGACGATCTGGTGAAGTTCGCCCGGGCGACTGCGCGTGCAGGCGACGTGCGGCGCATCGTTCTGGTCCACGGAGAAGATGGCGCGCGCCAGGCCCTCGCCCAGCGCTTTCACGAGGACCTCACGGGCGCCGAGGTGATCTCCGCCGCGCGAGGAATGCGCCTCGAGCTCTGACGGCCGCAAATCCTGCGCCTTCTGGGGGGAAGGCTGCATAGTTTGCGCGCTCGGCAGCCTCGATGGCACGATTTCCAGGGGTTTTCTCCTGCGCACGCGTCTTGCTGTAGCGCGGTCATGAGCAACTCCATCCCGCCGACCATCGAGCGCTACATGTCTCCGAGCCCTCACACGATCGGCAGCGATCAGCCCCTGAGCGTCGCGCACCAGGTCATGCACCGCCACGACATCCGACATCTCCCCGTGCTGCGGGGCGGCCGAATCGTCGGGGTGGTGTCCCTGCGTGATCTCCACTTGATGGAGACCCTCCCCGGCGTCCACGCGGACGAGCTCTCCGTGGAGGAAGCCATGAGCCAGGACGTCTATTCGGTGCCTCGGGACGCTCCCCTGGCGCAGGTGGCGCGCACCATGGCGACCCGAAAGCTCGGCTCGGCCGTCGTGCTCGAGCACAACAAGGTCGTCGGCGTCTTCACGACGGTCGATGCGCTGCACGCTCTGGCGGACGCCTTGGTCGCCCGCGACGAGCTTCTGGCCTGAATACCTCGAACGCCCGCGGCCATTGTGAGCATCCCCCCGCCAGCCGCCGTTTTCCTGCTGGGCGTCGAGGTCTGTTGCGGTGGCCCCGCCCGGCCGGTTATGAACTCGGCCACCTTGCGGGGGCAAGGCGGTCTGCGGGTGGCACTGTGCTCGCCTCACGGCCCCGTCGGTGCTCGGAGGTCGTTTGGACGTCGCCTACATCGTCGCGCCCGTGCTCCTCATCCTGGTCGTTTTGGCGGCTGTCTGGCTCGAGCGCTGGAGCGTCCCGGTCATCCTCGTGGCCCTCGCCACGGGCATCACCTTCGGCAGCGACGTGCTGGGGATCTGGGACTTCAGCGACGTCATGTTGGCCAATCAGGTCGCCAACATGGCCCTGGTGTTCATCCTCTTCCAAGGTGGCTTCTCCACTAAGCGTGAGGATTTTCGGGCGGTCGCGCTGCCCGCCGGTGGGCTGGCGACCTGGGGGGTGCTCCTCACCGCGGGGATCACCTTCGCCGTGCTGCGCTGGGGATTGGAGTGGAGCGTCGAGCGCTCGCTCCTGCTAGCGGTGATCGTCTCGTCGACGGACGCCGCGGCCATCTTTTCCATCCTGCGGCGCCAGTCGTTGCCGTCGAAGCTCTCATCTACCGTCGAGATCGAGAGCGCCGCGAACGATCCGACGGCGATCCTCCTCACCTTGGTCGCTATCGCCGCCCTCGCGTCCGGGGAGTCGGACGGGGTGTCCACGATCCTCGCCTTCTTCTGGAAGTTCGGCGCGGGGCCGCTCGTGGGGTACGCGCTCGCGCGCGGGAGCCTGTGGCTCTTCAACCGCTTGAAGACGGAGGACCGGGGCTACTACTACGTGCTCTTCCTCGGCGCAGTCCTGCTCACCTACGGCCTCGCCGAGGCGGTCCGCGCCAGCGGCATGCTCGCGGCGTTCACCGCCGGGTTCGTGATGGGTAACCGACCCTTCGTCCACAAACAGGGCGTCGCGAACTTCTCTGAGGCCTTCTCGACCATCGCCAACATCGGCCTCTTCGTGATGTTGGGCTTGCTCGTCTACCCAAGCCACTTCGCTGATCTCTGGCTCGACGGCGCGATCCTCTTCCTGCTCATCACGTTCGTCTCCCGTCCGCTGGCGGTGTTTGTCGGCACCGTCGGCATGCGCTTCGGGATGAAGAACAAGGTCTTCGCCGCTTGGGCTGGCCTGCGTGGCGCGGTCCCGATCGTCTTGGCGACGTATCCTTCCGCCGCGGGCCTCCCCATCGGGCAGGAGATCTTCGATCTGGTCTTCTTCGCGGTCATGCTGTCGATCCTGGTTCAAGGCTCGACCCTCGGCGTCGTGGCGCGATGGCTCGGCTTGGCGGAGCC
>JAEWOQ010000083.1 GCA_023460875.1 Pseudomonadota bacterium | reverse complement strand
CTGTCGCGATCTCGCGCAGCTCGAACGCTGGCTCGACCGAGCGCTGGCGGTGGCGTCGGGGGAGGAGCTGTTCGCCGGGGAGGCTGGGTCAGGTTGATCGACCCCCGATACCAATCGTCGTAGACGGTGTGGCACTCCGGGCAGGTCACGCGAACGGTCTCGATGGGTGAGGTCATGGGGGGCTCTGCAGAGCTGGGGGACGTGGGAGGAGACCAGCTCTCGGCGGAGTTGCAGAGCTTGGTCGCCGCCCTCAGCCCCCCTCAGCAACGTGGGCGTTCGGAGCTCGTTGAGTCGCTCGTTCGCCCACCTGCCAGCAACCGGTCGACTTCATCCTCGAGCGAGCAAGCGGGATGGGCCCAGATGCTGTGCAGACCAGCTTTTTCGGCCGCGACGCAATTTTCCTTCCGATCGTCGACGAAGATCGAACGCTTCGGCGCCTTGTCGAGCACGACGCTCCAGAACCCGTCGTGGGGCTTCGCGACACCGATCTCTTCGCTGACGATGCGTGCGTCGAACAGATCGCGGTCGCCCACTTTGTCGAGCAGGTGGTCGAGCCAGGCGCGCGTGAAGTTGGTCGCCACGGCGATCTTGTACCCGCGCCGCTTGAGCTCGCGCACGTAGTCGAGCCGATCCTGACGAAAGCTGAGCAGGGTTCGATAGACCCGCTTCTCGTCTTCCGACCAGAAGGCGTCCTCCGTCCGGGCTCCTGTCTTGAAGGCGTCCCAGTCCTCCAGTCTCCTGGCCGAGATGTCCCGCCAAGAGGGCTCGGCGAGTACGCCGATCAGGTCGAAGACGACCCATCGTTCCGAATCCGCGTTCATAGGATGACGAACCTTTCGAGGTGCTCGCGGTACATATCGTGGGCGCTCAAGGCGCGCCACACCTCCGCGGCGGGGCCCCAGCTCCCCGAGTTCAAGGCGAGCGGGAACACGTGCCACATACTCAGTGTCCTCCGCCCAGGGGTAGGCTACCTGAGAGTGAGCCTGTGTTTGACGGCGAGTAGCCCCCCGCGGAAGCTGGCGTGAGGAACGCTCTTGGAGTGCCGCGCACTCGGATGAACGCGTGTGCCTCGGTTCCCGCTGCGGCCGTCAGCAGGGTCCAGCGGCAGTTCGGCGTGGCGAGTTGTATTGTCCGGAGTCCGGGAGGGGCGAGAGAGGAAGAGCTTGCCGCGGCGTCGGGGCTCGGAAGGGTCCCGCCGCTCCAGAGCGCGGAGAAGCGCGCTTTCGTCACGTCCACGCATTCGGTCCAATAACGAATGGGATGGTTGTAGACAGCCAGGTCGAGGTCGACGCCCGTTGCTGGATCAAAGGGGCCGGTCACATGAACTCCTCCCAGTTCGGGATGAAGGATGATTTGTTCGTTCACGAGCCACGTGCGCCCATCCGAAAATGCTCGGATAGGTTCCTGACCAGGCGGCAGTTGCCCCAGTGCGAAGTCGATTTGCTTCGTTGCCAGGTTGTAGGTCACCGTGAAGCCGGAGTTGAGCTTCTCCACGAAGCGCCTGGCGACCTCGGCGTCGAACGCTTTCCGCGCCTCGGCGTCAGAATTTACGAAAATTCCCAGAATGCTTGCGAGAAACGTGTCGGGCTTGGTTGTCAATGCGCCGCGTGCGGACCCGGGCGCGGTTGCTGACGAAGGGATGAACCAGAAGGTGGCCACGCGACCTGCGGGCTCGTAGTACGGCGTGAGGACGCCCGAGAGATTGATGTTCGTTTCGAACCCGACGTACTGCCGAACGCGGAAGCCCTGCCGTGTGGTGTCGACCCAAATCCATCCCAGACCCTTGAGGCTCAGATGAAGGAAGGTACTTTCTCGTTGAACGCGACAGCCCGTGATCCAGAGCCGGCCTGCCGCAGGGACCGCAGCTCCGGGCGGCTGGGAAGAGACGGGACGCCCTTCCTCTTTCGGCTCCGGGAGCGGCAAGAAGCGGTCCTCCAGGCGCTGGCAGAACGCCCCTTCGAAGTAGTCAGCGGCCATGAGAGCCAGTGCTTCAGGATTCGGCTCGTAATGCGTGGGCTGCAGAGCGGGGTGAGGGGATTCTGTGGCCTGCGGAGGTGAACTGCTGCACGCGGCGTGAAGGTGGCAGCACGATAGCAGGGCAACAGCACGGAGCAGTCTTCGAGCGCGGGTCCGCCGAGTCGGACCCTGGGGAACTTTGAGGATTCTTGCGTGATGCGTGCGCCGAGTAGGAGTGTGCCACCAAGGGACTGCCCAGCTCAATAGGTCCTCATTCCTCTCTGCCACTCCGGCCTACCCCGGAATGTCTTCCATTGGGTCAGGACCGAACGGGCAACCATACTCGACTTTGCCCCGGGGCTGGCAAGTATTAGCTGTCTCTGGATGTCTCGGCAGAACTCCTCGAGCTCTGCGTAGCTGAGACCGCCCAGCTGTTCGCGGACGCTCCGCTCCGGGAGACCGAGCTTCGTGCCCGTACGTTCCTCGAAGCGTCGAACCCACGCGACCGTCTCGGGCCCGGTGGGCGTGGGTGCGGCGAAAACCCGGGCGATCGCCGCGGGTTCCGGCTTGGACGAGGCTGAGGAGCAGGTCGGAGCGAGCCATGGGCGGAGTTTCCCATGGCATGGGGGCGGGGGGAGCGGAGGCGAGACAGGAAGTCGAACCAGGCGCGGTCGGTGTTGGTCGAAACGTGTCCAGCGTGGGCGCTTCCGAAAAACCTCGCCCCCGCCCCTTGCCGCTCTGCGACGCGCTGGGCCATCCTCTCGCCGTACGTTGGAGGGGAGGGCTGACGGAGGA
>JAEWOQ010000082.1 GCA_023460875.1 Pseudomonadota bacterium | reverse complement strand
GGCCGGCGCGTCGTTCAAGAAACGCCAGGAAGGCGTTGCGGTTTTCGGAGAGTATGGAGGCGACCTCGACAGATGGCCCGGAGCCGATGTGCTCTGCGTCGTCTGGCTCCCTGTTCTCCTTGTCGGTCGACATCTCGGCAATCATTGAGCCCGGCAAACTTGGTGTGAAAGAGCTCGTCGAGTCAGTCGCGTCCACGCGGCGGCTCCTCGGGAGCGACGGGGTCGTGGAGGAGCGCCGTGCCACGCGGGTGCTGAGGGGCGCCTGCGGGGAGCGGGGTGGCCCAAGGGTTGTGGGTTGGGTAGCCGTGACCCCCTCCTGAGCCGCCGACCCCCTCCTTGGCCGCCTACGGGAGGGTCCGCAGAGGGTCTTGAGAGCTGCGACGGGTTCGTTGGGGCCGTGTGGTCCGTGTCGAGAGCATTGGGGGCGCGAAAGCCGTAGTGCTGGGCTGCTTTTCCCGGCAAGATGGCCCGCCACTGCCCGTTTGGGGGCGCGGCTTACGCTTGGGAGATTGGCGATTGGCGATGAGGGAACATCGAAGGTGTGGAGACGGCGCGGTGTTGGCTGCGCTCGGGGCGCTCTGTCTGGGCGCGGTCGCGCTGGGCGGGTGCGGGGGAGAGCCGGCGAAGGGGGACGCGGCGAGCACCGGCGGTGGGGCGGGCGCGGAGGGGCGGGGGGACGGGGGTGGCGAATCCCCGTCGGATTCGGGGATCCTCATCGGGTCGGCCGGCTGGCAGACGGTCGACAAGGCCGACCTGCTGTTCGTGATCGACAACTCGGTGTCGATGCTCGAGAAGCAGGTGCTCTTCGAGCAGGCGGTGCCCGCGCTCGTGCGGCGGCTCGCGGAGCCGGGCTGCGTGGAGCCGGACACCGGGGCCGTGGTGCCCTTCGACGGAGAGGCGTGTCCGTCCGGGTACGGACGGGAGTTCCCGCCCATCGAGGACATCCACGTGGGCGTGGTGACCTCCTCCCTGGGAGGCCACGGTGGCCCCACGAACCTGTGTGCGATGACGACGGAGGGGCTCCCCCACTTGAACGATCGAGCCGAGCTCTTGCCGAACGTGCGCCGCGGCTTGCCCAGCGACGACCCGGCGGGGTTTCTGCGCTGGCGAGGCGGCGAGGGGGACACGATGGGGGAGTTCCTCGGGAGGTTCACGTCCCATGTGGCTACGGTGGGCGAACGAGGCTGCGGGTTCGAGGCGCCCCTCGAGAGCTGGTACCGGTTCCTGGTCGATCCGCACCCGCCGCGCGACATGATGCTCAGCGACAACGTCGCGGTCCCAACTCAGGTCAACGAGGAGCTCCTCGCGCAGCGGGCGGCGTTCCTGCGACCGGACTCGTTGGTCGCCATCGTCATGCTCAGCGACGAGGACGACTGCTCGATCCATGATGGCGGAACCAGTTGGCTGGCGGCGAGGACCTCGCAGCAGCTGTGGATCGCGACCTCCGTGTGCGAGACGAACCCGAACGATCCTTGCTGTCACTCCTGCGTCGAATCAGCGCCCAGCGGGTGCGAGGCAGATCCGATCTGCGAGGGCGAGTCGACCAATGTGCCCAGGCTGTCACCCGAGGAAGACGCCTCGAACAATCGCTGCGCCGAACAGAAGCGCCGGTTCGGCGTGGACTTCCTCTACTCACCGCAGCGGTACGTCGATGGGCTCACCAAGCCGTACGTGCCTGATGTAGTGGGGCAGCCGGTGCCGAACCCGCTCCTCGTGACGCCGCAGAGGTTGCCGAGGGATCCGAGCCTCGTGTTCCTGGCGGGGATCATCGGCGTGCCGTGGCAGGACATCGCGACCGAGGCGTCCCTGGAGCCTGACAGCGAGACCTTGGTGTTCCTCAGCGCCGCGGAGCTCGAGGAGCAAGGACGTTGGGAGGTGATCCTCGGTGATCCAGAGGCGAGCCCGCCCAAGCCCCCGACGGATCCCCTCATGCAGGTGTCGATCGGGGCTCCGCGTACGGGAAAGAACCCCATCACCGGTGACGAGATCGCGGTCGCGGGGACGACGACGATGGGCAACCCCATCAACGGGCACGACTACTCCCCCAATGGGGACCAGCAGTACGCGTGCATCTTCCGCTTGCCGACTCCCCTCACACCCGCCGCGTGTGATGAGAGGGTGCCGGGCGCGTGTGGGTGCATCGAACCTGACGCCGAAGAGACGCAGGACCCCGTGTGCTTCGAGGGGCCGGAGTCGGACGTCGGCACGACCCAGCACTGGGGGAAGGCGTATCCGGGTTCTCGGCTCCTCCAGGTGTTGAAGGGCGTGGGAGACAACGCCGTCGTGGCCTCGATCTGCCCGAAGAACGTGCACCTGGAGGTCGATCAGCCCTACTACGGGTACAACCCGGCCCTGTCGGCCATCAGCGCGCGCCTGGCCCGGGCTCTGGCCGGGCGCTGTTCGAGCTTTCCGCTCGAGGTCGACGACGAGGGGCAGGTGTCCTGCTCGGTGGTGGAGGTGTTGCCGCCGGACAACGCAGATCCGCGGGGCTGTGAGCGCCTGGGGCGCGCGGAGGTGAGCGACGAGGTTGCGAAGGAGTTCCGAAAGCTGTTCAGGGAGAGCGGCGAGTGCCTCGCCGACGATTGCGACGACTTCGGGGTGTGCGCGATCGAGGCGCTCCGCGGGGAGGAGCGCGAGGCATGCTTGTTCGGGCTGGAGGAGACGGGATATGCGCCGGGCTACTGCTACATCGATCCCGCGCTCGGGCCTGTCGCCGGGGGCCGGAGCTGCACCGCCGACGCACCGGAGACCTGCACGAACCCCCTCGTGGACATGTGTGTGGAGGGTGAGCGGCGCGTGGTGCGGGTCGTGGGCAACGAGGACGAACCCACGCCGGCGCCCGGTGCGCTGACGTTCTTGGTGTGCGACGCCGCGGCGGTGCGGAGCGTCCCCTGAAGACGGCGCGATGACGTCGAAGGCTCCCCGTCCGTGGCTTGGCCAGGGCGGGGAGCGCGCAGGGGCGCCTGCGGCGCGCGGCGTGGGGACGGGGCCGCGCGGTAGGTAGCCGTGACCCTCTACGCTCGGAACCGTCAGCACATCGAGATCCGGCGCGCGACGATCACCGGGGCGCCCCTCTACACCATGTTCTTCCGCGAGGTGAGCGACCTGCACCTCGGCAAGATCGACATCCGCGTGAGCTCGGGCTTTG
>JAEWOQ010000081.1 GCA_023460875.1 Pseudomonadota bacterium | reverse complement strand
CCCCCCCCCCCCCCCTGCCCCGCGCGCCGCCCCGGCGCGGGACGCCGCGAGCCAGAGCGGTCGTGTGGCGCGACTCGTGCGGGAGCTCGCGGTGCAGGATTACGTCGTCTTCGGATACGTCCTGTGCCTCTGCATCGCTGCGCTCCAGGGCGTCCCCGGACGCGAGCGAGACATCTGCATCCGGGAGACCTCCACCCTCCTGGCCTTCGTGGTCTTCGGGCTCGTCCTGGTGCGCGGGCAGCTGGTGAAGAACGCCTTCGCCGCGGGCCTGCTCTACCGCTTGACGATCACGGGCGTCGTCCAGCTCAGCTATTTCATGCTGCGTCGCCTGCTCCCGGTGGCGAACCCGAACACCCTCGACTGGGAGCTGTACCACCTCGATCTTGCCTTGTTCGGCGTCGAGCCCGCGATGGCCTTCGAGGCGTGGGTGACGCCCACGACGACCGAGTGGTTCGCCTTCTTCTACTTCGGGTACTTCCTCCTCCTCGCAGCGCACATCCTGCCGATCGTCCTCCTCAGCCGGCAGCGGCAGCTCTTGGGAGAGTTCACCTTCGGTCTGCTCGTGGTCTTCTGCACGGGGCACCTGCTCTACATGCTGGTGCCCGGCTACGGTCCCTTCCTGGCGATGGCCGACGAGTTCGAGCGCCAGCTGCCCCAGGGCGTGTGGATGGACCTGGTGTTGACCACGGTCGACTCCGGCGGCGCGCAGAAGGACATCTTCCCTTCGATCCATACGGCGGCGCCCACGTTCATCGCGCTGTTCTCGTTTCGCCACCGACACCGTATCCCGTTCAAGTACACGTGGCTGCCGGTGAGCTTCTTCGTGGTCAACATCATCGGAGCGACGATGTTCCTCCGCTGGCACTACCTGATCGACGTGCTTGCGGGCCTCGCCCTCGGCGCGACGGCCCTCTGGGCGGCGGTGCCGCTCACGCGCTTCGAGCTCGGCCGCCGCATGGCCCTCGGCCTCGGCGAGAGCTGGCCCCCCCTGCTCCCGGGCGCAGCCAGCGGCGCGGCCCCCTCCTCCCCAGCAGACGCTCCGCTCCAGCGAGCCGCGTGACTGCCGCCTGACTTACGGCGGTCCCCAGTTGCGTTGGCCGTGCCCGCCTCGCTGCTCCGCCTCCAAAAAAGTAGGGGCCCCAAAAAAGGAGGGGCCGAGCGGCTCCGGAAGGGTCGGCGTCAGCGCACCAATCGGCCTCAGCGCACCAAAGAAAACGGGCACCTCACCTAGCAAATAGGTGGGATGCCCGTCGCTCTGCGCTGGGCGCAGACGCTCGCTTACTTCTCGTACACCTGAGCGGCGGCGACGCCCTGCCCGCTGTTGACGGTCATGATGAGCTTCATGGCAGCGGGAGCCGGGAACGCCCACTTGAAGCAGTTCGGCTTCTTGCCGATGACGGCGGTGGGACCCTGATCCTGATCCTGGGCGAGGACCGGCTGCATCCCCGGCAGCGGCATGACGGGGACGATCTGGAGCGTGATGTCCGCGACGGGCGGAGCACCGGCGGCCACGACCGTGTAGCACTTGCCCGGCTGCATCTGGATCTGATGCTCCAAAGACTGGCCCTGCTGGAACTGGCCCGCGATGGCCGAGCCAACGGGCTGAGCACCGCTCACGATGTGTTCGTTGGCGAGGGGCTGGAGGAGCGGAGTCGCGGCCGCGGCCATGGCCGCGTCCACCGGAGTCGCGATGGGACCGGCCGTCGCCGTGGCGACGGGCACGGGAGGTGGTGCCACGCCTGGGTCCGGAGCAGGCGCGGGCTGCGCGGGCGGGTAGGCCCCAGGCGCCCCGTGAGGATCTCCCGCTCCAGCGGTCGGGCTGGCCATCCGACAGTACTGTCCGTCGAAGAACTGTCCGGGCGGGCACTGCACGGCGGGGGCTGCCCCCGTGTTCGCTTCCTTGTCGTCACCACCGCACGCGACGGCGGCCGCTGCGGCGCAGACGGCTACGAACAGGTCAATGCGTCGGTACATTCATCCACTCCCTTTACGAAATGCCTTCCGGGGAAGGCTCCAGCTGACACGCGTGGGGTCACCCGCCGCCGGTTACACTGCGCAACCGCGCCCGCGGGTCAGGCGGGAGCATACACGAAAGGCGGGCTCGAAAACCCGCCTTTGTGTGTTGCCGTCCTTGAGGTTCTTCGGGGGGCACTCAAGCCCCGGCGCAGAACCCCTCGTAGTCGATGTACTCACGGATCGTGGGGTTCTCCCCGCACGTCGGGCACGTCTTGTCGCGGCGCAGCTTCAGGGTACGGAAGGTCATCCGCAATGAGTCATAGGTCAGAAGCCGTCCGACCAAAGGATCACCCTGCCCGAGGATCAGCTTGATGGCCTCGGTGGCCTGCAGGGTCCCGATGATCCCGCAGAGGATCCCCAGCACCCCTGCCTCCGCGCAGGACGGCGCGAGGTGCGCAGGCGGCGGCTCTGGGTAGAGGCAGCGATAGCAGGGCCCCTCGAAGGGCTGGAACGTCGTGACCTGCCCCTCGAAGCGGAAGATCGAGCCGTGCACCACGGGGACCTTGTGAAAGAGCGACGCGTCGTTCACCAGGTAGCGCGTCGGGAAGTTGTCGCAGCCGTCCACGATGACGTCCCAGCCCTCACCGAAGATGCGGTCGACGTTGTCGCTGAGCAGACGCTCACGGTAGGAGAGCACCTTCACGTCGGGGTTCAGATCCTTGATCGCCTTCTCGGCGCTCTCCACCTTCGGCGTCCCTACCCGGGACGTCGCGTGGAGGATCTGTCGCTGCAGGTTCGAGGCGTCGACCACGTCCGCGTCGACGAGCCCGATGGTGCCGACGCCCGCCGCCGCCAGATACAGCGCCGCCGGTGAGCCGAGCCCGCCCGCCCCGAGGAGCAGGACCTTCGACCCGAGGAGCTTCGCCTGTCCCTTCTCACCGACCTCCGGCAAGAGGAGGTGCCGCGAGTAACGCTCCAGCTGCGCGTCCGTGAACTTGGGCGGCTCCTCCATCGGGAAGCGCAAGTCCTTCCAGCGCACGAACCCGGGGTTCGCGCTGATCACGTTCTCGTAGCCGAGCTCGCTCAAGGTCTTCGCGGCGAAGGCGCTCCGCGTCCCGCCAGCGCAATAGACGACGACCTCCGCGCCCTTGTCCGGCAGCTTTTGCTCCGCCTGCATCTCCAGGAAGCCGCGGGGCACGTGGATCGCGCCAGGGATGTACCCAGCACGGAACTCGTCCTTCTCGCGCACGTCCACGAGCACGGGTCGCGGGCGGCTGGTGTCGTCCAGGCGCGCCTTGAGGTCCTCGAGGGACATGGTACGCACGCTGCTGCGGACGTCGGCAAATAGATCGCTGTAGGTCTTGGCCATGATGGTACGGGGTCTTCGCGCCGCAACGGGCTCGTGCTCGCCGGGCTCGTTCGTTCGATCGTGGTCGACCGGGCCTCTCGGCTCGGCCGGGGGAGCCGCGGCTCCAGCAGATTGTCCCATTTCCCGATGTGACAATCTGCCAGCCCCTAGTATTGGACCGAGACCCGGGCCGTCAAGGGTCTCGCGGAGGAGGGGCAGCGCGCGGGCCGGGCTCTA
>JAEWOQ010000080.1 GCA_023460875.1 Pseudomonadota bacterium | reverse complement strand
GAGGAAGCGATCGGCGAGGACACTCTCGTCCGGTTGCGTGGCGAGGCGCACCATCGCGCCGTACTCGTCCGTCAGGAACGTCGTGGGACCGTCGATCTCGCGCACCAGCATCCGCACGCTGCGCCCGAGGTTGGCCGTGGGGTGCGCCACGACCTCGACGCGCACGGCGGAGAGCGGCGCCGGGCCCGGAGACGGAGTCGACCCACCACAGCTCACGGCCAAGGCGCCGACACCGAACAGGAGCGCCCTGCACAGGAGCGCCCTGCACAGGAGCGCCCTGCACAGGATCCCGGCAGAGCACCTCACGGGACCTCCTCCCGCTCCGCCAACCGAGCCAGCTCTCGGAAGACATCGTTCACGTCTCCCGCCAGCTCGAACTTCACGAGCGGATGCCCCGGGAGCTTCTTCACGGGCCAGACGAGCTCCGTGCACACCGCGTCCCCGCGACGGGGAGCGCAGCCGCTGTCCAGGAGCTTCAAGAAGCTCCAAGGACCGGGCATCGCCGCGGCCTCATAGTAGGCCTTCACCTCGCTGGCGTGCTCGTCGAGCACCTCCACGGACAGGGTGGAGGGCTCGCGAGACCACCAGGGCACCTCCAGGATGGTCTCGTCGGAGACCTGATTGAACGAGTGCATGCCGACGCCCGCGAGGGAGAGATAGGCGAGCGCGAGCAGCGGCTCCCCGATGGTCCCGCTCGGCAGCTCCAAGGGCGCCAGCGCCACCGCGAGGAAACGCTGCTCCCCGTCGTCGAGCCAGAAGAGCGTCGTGAGCCGCTCCGCCGCGTTCAGGTAGTCGAGGAGCCCTTCGGGTTCGGGAAGACCGGGCCGCATGGACCAGCGCCGCCGCTGATGCACCGTCCGTCCGCGGCTGGACACCACGACGGACCCGAGCAGGTCCTCCACCGTCGTCCAGAGCCGACCCTTCGGGGCGAACTCCTGAGCGACCTCCTCGACGGACGCGCTCAGATCCGGTGACGCCGCGTTGGAGAAGGGATAACGCCGTAAGATGGCCGCGGCGGGGCGCACGATCTCCCCCTGCCAGGAGCGCCTGAGCTCGAGCAGCGCCTGGCTCCGTAGGGCATCCACGGGGAGCTCGAAGGGCCGCCGCCACTCACCGACGATCTGCTCCTCGTCGAGCCAACGGCCCACGTCGAGGTTGGCCCCCTGCTGCAGCGCCGTGAGCACGCCGAGGGCCTCGCCGAGCCGCTTCCCGCCGGCGCGGCCGTCGCTCGCCGTGGCCTCGGCCGCCTCTGCCTCCGCCAAGACGGCGAGGAGCAGCTTGCCGTACTGCTCCAGCCCCTTGCTCTGGGTGACGCCGACGAGGCCGGCGAAGGGGCGCAGGGCGCTCTCGAGTCCAGACGCCTCCATCCCCTCCAGGGGCAGATCCGCGTGGCGCGCCACCGTGCCGACGAGCTCGGTGAACCAGGAGCCTGGCGCGGCGAGCTCCGTGAGCGCCGCCTTCGTGGCCGCCAGGTTGACGGGAGCGAAGCGCACGGAGAGCAGATAGGAGCGCAGCGCCTCGAAGTACCGTTCGGCGTAGACGTCCAGGTGACCGCCGACCCACGCGAGCAGGTCGTCGTGATCGGCGGCGCTCAGCTCCGCTCCTTCGAGCCGAGTCGCCAGCCCGCTCAGGGCGGGCGCGACGTACTTCGTGAACGCCTCGCGCGTGTACATGCCGGGCAAGCCCGTCGCCGGTCCGAAGGATCCGCGGACGGGGCCGTGCACGGCGTAGGCGTCGACAGGGTTCGCCCCGCTCCTCGTCGGGAGGGGGAAAAACAGGGTGCCGTCGTAGCCCGCGCGCAGGTAAGGGCACTGCTGCAGGGTGTCGCTCCGCCCCCTCGAAGCGCCGCAGCGCTCCGCGAGGAAGGCCTGATACGCGGCGCGCCCGGCGGTCCTGGTCGACGCGCGCCGAAACTCCCGCTCCGCGATCCGCTCCACGCGTTTACCGAAGCGGATCTCGAGCACGCGGCCCGCCCCCTGCGTCGAAGCGCTCGGAGATCCCGCCGGCTCCTGCGCGGCGCCCCCGGGCTCGTCGGGTCGCGGCGCGATCCGATCGAGCAGCCGCGCCAGGGTCTCGGGAGCACGCACCTCCTCGAGGCGGGGCGCCTCGTCGAGCCACGCGCGCAGGGTGACCAGGTCCGTGAGATTCCGCTCGAGGAAGCGGAGCTCCTCGCGCAGGGCCGGGCGCTGCTCCGTGCCGGCGCCGGGCCGCACCAGCTCGCGGATCACGAGCTCGACCGCCCGTTGGAGGAGGCGCAGCTCGGCGGCGTTGGCGGGGAGCTCCCGAAGGAGCGGGTTTCGCCGGGCTCGCTCGAGCACCTCGGGAGAGAACACTCCCTCCTGGACCGCGGCGGAGACGTCCAGGACGAGCTTGCGCCACTCCCCCACCGACCGCGCCGCCGCGTCGAGATCGCGCAGCGTGAGCCGCGCGGGCGGGATGTCGGAGCGCACCCGCACGAAGTCGTCGACGGTCCGCTCGGGCATGCCGAGCAGGGTGGCCCAGGACGTCGGGTGGGCGAGCACTAGCTCACCGAGGTCGTTCGTCGTCGTCGCTCGGTCGAGCACGGCGGCGAAGACGCGGCGCGCGAAGGACGTGCGGGAGTCCAGGTACGGTGTGACGTACGCCTGGCGGGTGGCGTCGACGAACGCCCTCCGCGCGTCGTCCCGCCCTGCCCGACCCGCGAAGGGCAAGGCCCAGAAGCGCAGGCTGCGGACGCCCGCGCCGGCGGCTGCGGCGCGGACGCCCAAGGGCTGGAGGCTCGGCGCGGTGCTCGCTGGAGTGCCCGGTGGAGTGCTCGATGGAGTGCTCGATGAGGCTGTCGACGACGCGCTCGTATCCGAGCTCGACTCTCCGGCGTCCGCGCCCTCGGGGGTCGGCCCCGCTTCGGCGGCGTCCGGGGCGGCCCCGCGCACCTGCACCCTCGAATCACCTGGAGGCAGAGCGTTTGCAACGTCGCTCGCCGCGGCGCCCCACGCGTCGTCGGCCCCGTCGAAGGGGGCCCCGAGGCCTCGATCCAGGCTCCGCTCGACCTCGAGCTGGTACTCCGCGATCCGCGTCGCGACGCGACCGAGCCAGATGCCGTGCCCCACGAAGCACAGCGCGAGGAGGCCGCACGCCACGCCACAGAGCTGCGCCGTGCGCCGCCACGCGGCTCGCCGCAGGCCGACCCGCGCCTCCGTCAGCGCCTCAGGAGCCAACGCGAACGGGTGGCGCGGCAGCGCCTGACCCTGGGCGTCCGTCAGGAACACGCCGTTGAGCTCCCCCCGCGTGAAGCGCCGCAGGGCGTCGGCGAGGGGGCCCGTGAAGGCGGCGAGCCCGCGTAAGCGCTCGGGCAGGGCGCTCAGCAGGCGTACGGTGGGCTCGAAGCGCTCCGGCTCGACCCCGAGCAGCTGCCCTACGCGCTCCTCGGCGTCGCCCAGCACCTGCCGCGCCGCCTCGGTCCGTTCGACGACGGACAGGGGCCATGGCGCGCGCGCGCCCCGCGACCACAGCTCCCGCGAGGAGCCGTAGCCCGCCTCTTCCTCGAGCCCCGTCACGCAGACCCGCACCCCCAAGCTGCGGCCTGCGCGCTGAAACAGCGGCAGTCTGCGAGCGAGGGCCGCGGCCCAGGCGCGGAGCCGCGCCTCGTGCCCCGCGTGGAGCTCCGCGAAGTCCACTCCCAGCACGAACAGGACCACCCCCGAGACCTCCCCAGCGAGCTTCGCCAACGCGCGATCGACGTCGGGCTCTTCCCCGAGCAGCAGCTCGTCCCGCAAACGCAGCACGACGACGCCGCGTCCCCGGTGCACGCGGAGCGGCCCCGCGCCCGCCGGGCTCGCCGCCGCCCCCGCGAGGCGCTCCAGCGCCGTCGAACGCTCCCACACCGCGTCGTCCAGCGCGATCACGGTCGTCCCGAGCTGACGCTCCGTGGTCGACAGGCGACCCTGCACGGGACCCCAGATCTCATCCAGCTCTCGCCCGATGTCGCCGCGGGGAGCGGCCCCGGCGGCGCGCCTCCGGAACCACCACCAGAGAGCCAGCGCCAGCGACACGGCGAGCACGAGGCCCCCGCCGACCCACACCAGGGTCGCCCCGGACGGCGCGGAGCCCGCAGACAGGAGCGTCAACCCGATCCCTCCCAGAGCCCGTGTCGATCCACGAGCGCCTCGAGCAGCTCCTCGAAGCTCGCCAGGGCCGCCGAGATGGCTTCCGGCGACGTTCTCGGAGACGCACCCGGTTCCGTCGACGGCTCCGCCGCCTCGGCGCTCGGCGCGCCTTCGAGCGCCGCCCGCACCTGCGCCCAGGACACCTGCAGCGCCGCCAGGGCACGCTCGTGGCCCGCGAAGAGCCGCTCGAG
This sequence comes from Pseudomonadota bacterium, assembly GCA_023460875.1. Taxonomy (GTDB): domain Bacteria; phylum Myxococcota_A; class Polyangia; order Polyangiales; family Polyangiaceae; genus NIC37A-2. The sequence continues at coordinate 18,085 of JAEWOQ010000080.1, read as the reverse complement.
CTCGCCCTCGACGATCCGCAGGCTCGCCCGTGGGTCGGTGTTCGGGGGATCGAGGCAGGTGAGCAGCTCTCGCGCCGCCCGGGCCTCCCGGAGGGGCAACAACGGAGCCCCGGGCTCTGCGGAGCCGTCCCGCAGGCGGCCCCCTTCGGGGCCTTCGGAGGGCAGGAGGCGCAGCACCGCCGAAGGGATCGGCGCCAGCCGTGAGCGGGCTCCCTCGCTCATGGCCCCCCCCACCAGCCGAGCGCCGCCGCACACAGCCCGTAGAAGAGGAGCCCGACTCCCAGAGCGCTCACCACCCGTGGCGCCCAGGGCACGCCCTCGAGGGTCGCTGACGCCTCGGGCACATCAGGCGTCGCGGTGGTGCTCGGCCGCGGCCGACGCAGGCGCGCCTTGTACTCCTCCAGCCCGCGCGGCGAGCCCGCGAGCTCCCCCTTGAACCCATCTTCCAGGCAGAACAGCGCGAGGTCCGCCTGGGCCTCGGCGGTCGACACGGCGCTCGACCTGGAGCGCTCCCCCAGCGCGGATCGGCCGAGCTCCGCGAGCACCTCGTCCACGTCGCGGAAGAACTGCCGACCGCCGTTGCGCAGCTCCACCCCCGCGGGGCCCACGGGCTGCCAGTCTGCCCGATCCGCGGCGGGGAGCCGCCGCCGAATCCGCTCGTTCAACCAGAACGAGACCAAGCGCAGCGCCCGATCGACGAGGTGATCCGCGTCGGCACGGCGTGGCTGCGCCTCGAGGCTCGTCGTGACGTAGCGCTCCAGGGCGTGGCGGACGTCCATGTGCAGCGTGGAGAGGATCAGCGCGCTGCGGCTCGTCGCGTCCACGTCGGCCGAGCTCGAGCGCAGCTCGTGGGCAGCGCGCTCTGCGGCGCGTTCGACGCGGTCCCGCAAGTCGAGCACCTCCGTCCAGAACGCCAGAGTCATGGCCCCGCCCCCACGAGCCGCAGGGGCGCTCGGCGGGCCCCCCATCGCGCTCGCACACACACCGGCACGCTGCACCAGGCGTTCAAGAGGAGCTCGATCTGCCCCATCAGATCATCGAGCACCGGCTCCAGCTCCTCTTCCGGTGCCCGACACTCGATGGCGACCTCCAACCTCGCCCCGTCCGTCGCTCCTTCGCTGCCCCTGTCGTCGGGCAGCTCACGCCAGCTCACCGACTCGATCGTCCCGACGAGCTTGCCCCAGATCGACACGCCGGCGCTCATGAGCAGGAGCAAGCGCACCAGCTCGTCCCGCGTCGGAGTCTGCCGCGTCGTCCAAGCCAAGAGCTCCATCAGTCGAGCGGGGGCGCCTTCCAGCGGACTGGGCAGGAACGGCGACGTGCCCTCCAAGAGCTTCCAACCCACGTCTGGCAGCCCGAGTCGCCAGGGACGGACGCGGGTGCGCCCCAACGTGCTCAGGTCGAGGCCCGGTTGGGTCCAAACCGCGTCGACGCGCACACGCCGCGGGCGCGTCGGGCTCCCCGGCACCGCCAGGCTGAGATGGGGGCGCTCTCGACCCCGAGTCACCCTCCGCTCGAGCCGATAACTGCGCCCCGGCTCACCCAGCGCCGTCGCGAACAGCGTCGTCTCCTGATCGCCTTCGAGCTCACAGACCCGCTCGATCTGGCAGAGCTCGAAGGGCGCCCCCGCGTTGGCATAGCGCGGTGCCACCAGGTCCCCGGGGGGTACGAGCTGCTGCCAGGGCGCCCGGCCGTCGTCGACGAGCGGATCGGCTGGCGCCCGGATGGCGTTCTCCACGGGCAACACGTTCGGCTGGAAGGTCTGCGCCGTGAAGGAGAGCTCATCGCAGGCAGGGGCCAACTCGAGCGCCAGCCACGCCTGTGTGTCGCGCGCCTCTGCCGGCAGCTCGATGTTGATGAACAGATCCCGTTGGGGCAGCTGCAAATGCCGCCGCACCGCCTCCAGGGCAGGAGGCTCGTGATCTCCGAGCGCGCCGGCGCGAGCGCCGAAGCGCACTTCGAGCCGTGGGCGCGCACGAAACGCGCTCGACGACCCAGGATCCGACGCAGCCGAGATCCCGAGGCCGCCACCGAGATAGCGCGCCGAGCGACAAGCCGCGCGCAGCCGCCGATGAAGCCCGATTGAGCGGGCTAGATCGCCCAGCAGGTCCACGTGCAAGCACAGCCACCCCAGCTGCGCGAGCCGCACAGGCGCCGCGACGCCGAGGACCAACCACCGCGCGTCGTCGCTCACCTCGAGCCGCGCGGCGAACACCCGCACCGGAGCGAGGACCGCCGAAACCGACGTGGCGAGCTGAGCCGCCGCGCCGTCCCCCGACTCCACCAACAGTGGTGTGCCTTGGGGCAAAGCGACCGCCGAGGACCACCCCCCGGCGTCTACCGCCCGCACCAAGCCGCAGGCACCCAAGGGGTGCCGCAAGAAGTCACAGTGCTCGCCCGCCAGGGCGCTCACCGCGTCGAGCATGCCGCGGTACGCCATCTGCTGGGTCCGCGCCGAGAAGAAGGCCACGGCCTCGAGCAAGCGGCGCACTTCGGGATCTGCCGCGCTCGGGACGTCTTCTCCAGAGCCGCCGATGTCCGCCAGGTAGGCGTCCAGGCGCAGGAGCTCGTCCAGGAAGGTGTCTTGGAAGTCGCTCGCCATGATCGTTCAGCCCAGCGCTACCTGCGGCGCGGAGACGTTGACGATGGAACCCTTCAAGGTGGCGACCCCCGACGCCTCGGCGGTGAGCTGACCGGACGCCTCGAGGTTGATCGTCGTCCCCGAGCACTTGGCTTGCAGTCCGCTCACCGTCACCTCCTTCTCTCCCTTCAGGGCGAGGCTGGTCTGCGCGGCATAGGTGGAGCCCTGCTTGGACCGGCACTCGATCTCGTCGGCCTCCACCGAGAACTTCTTGCACTTGAACGAGATCGCGTCGGCGACCTGGGTCACCGTGCTCGTCCCCGCGCTGCCCTCGACCTGCAGCACGATCGAGTCCTTCAGCAGGGTGACCGTCTGCTTCGAGCTCCCCGCTTCGTCCTCCACGATCAGCGTCAAGCCCTCGGCCTTGTCGAGGACGATGGTGCACTTCAACGCGCTCATCGCCTCACCCCGTGTCCTCCGCGACGCCGATCACGAGCTTCCCCTCGCTGAGGGTGAGCGCCACTCGATCCTTGTCGTTGACCCGCACCACGCCGAACACCGGCGCGTCGTCGTCGTACACGTGGGTCAGCTTCGTGAAGCTCTCCTCGCTCTTGCCGAACACCAAGCGCTCGCCCTGCCCCTCCTTCGGCAGAGCAGCCCCCTCGCGCCAGCTCAACGTGCGCACGATCCAGGCCGCATCCAGGTCGAGCGCCAGCAGCACGCGAGCGCCCCGACAATGAGGGAGGTAGACGTTCGCGCCCACCGCGCCCGGCTCTGCGGGGACGAACACGCTCGCGCCGAACAGCGGCACGCTCACCTCGACCTCGTCGATCGCCGTGTCCTCGCACTGGCTCACGTCCCAGGTCTTGTCCGTCTCCTCCCCCTGCCGGCTCACGACGATCCCCTCGACGAAGCCCGGGTAGCGCGGGGACGTGTGCTCACAATCGGTGACGAAGCGCTCCTCGGTCTCCGCCAGGCACGCGGACAGCTCGACCTGCATGGGCACCACTTCGGGCCCGAGCCGACCGCCCGTCGCGCCGGCCTCGCTTCGCGCCTCCAAGCGGACGCTCCGAACGATCCAAGAGGAGGCCACGAGCCGGGAGTTCTTCGAGAAGCGGGCCCCCGCGGAGCACGACACCCGCAGTCCAGGCACGAGCTGGACGCTCGGGTAGCGGCGGAAGCGCAGGTGCGCCCGCGGTCGGAGCGGCCCATGACGTAACCGTCGCTCCTCGGCCCGATCCGCCTGCTGCTCGGCGATCGGAGTGCGGAGCAGCTCGTCGCAGGCGAGGGGCGCGCTGGCTCCCGTCCTCTCCGCCGTGACCGTCTCCGCCGCGTTGGCGTAGGAGTTGCGCACGCGCGGCCGCGCGCGCCCCGGCTCCGGCAAGCTCAGCGCGACGGCGCCCACGTCGTCGCCGAAGAGGGCTCGCACGGGCTCCACGCCCTCGAGCACGTCGACCACGCGGTAGCTCTGGTCCGCGTAGTCGTAAGCGAGCGCCCCACCGCGAGCATCCGCGTACCAGCACAGAAAATCGTAGAAGCTGACGCCCACGGACTCCGGCAGATGCAAGAACCACTGCCTCCGGGCGGTGGTGGCCACGGACCAGCTCGAGGCGACGCTCACGTCGGAGGGCGCCTGGGCCTCCACCACCTCCAGGAAGCTCTTGTCCGTGAGCAGATCGCAGGGAAAGTGCTGCCGCCAGGCGGCGCGCGCGGGATCCTGGAACTCGACGCGATACCGGCGCCACAGCAGGGGCCGCTCCGCCGACCAGTCCGTCGCCTCTTCGTGGACGGTGCGGTGGGTCGCGCGCCCTCGCACCACGAGCGGCTCGAAGGTGCTCGGCGCCTCCGCCGCGACGCGCGCGGGGACCACCGACAGCTCGACGGACAGCTCGTCCGTGTCGAAGAACACCTTCGCCAGCGCGTCCTTGTAACGTCCGCCTTGGGACGTGTCGTCCCGGGCGACGAACTCGACGACGCCGGCGAACCCCGACTGCCGGAGATCGAGCTCGAGCCGGCGGACGTCCTCGGCCGCGACCGCGTGCGCCGCGCCGCCCAGGGTGACCGTGAGCTCGATCTTCAAGAGCTCGTCGAACCTCACGTCCGCACCTCCAGGACTTCCACCCGGCGCGTCCAGATGTCGAAGACGAGGTGCAGGCGGAGCGCCGCGCCCGTCCTCAGCCGCCCCGTGAGCAGGAACTTCACGCGCCCCGCGGCGTCCCGCGACAGCGCCGTCAGGGTAAAGTCCTCCAGCGCGCCCTCGTAGCGAGCGATGTTCCTCGACAGCTCGAGCCGGAGCCGCTCGATCGGATCCGCCGGAGCCCCCTCCCCCGCCGGAGCCCCCCACTTCGTCTCCGAACGCACCCCGAACTCTGGAAGGACGGAGGCGAAGCCCCGCTCCCCCGCCAGCAGGTCACGGAGATGCGCGGCCACGTGCTCGACCCCTCGCGGCCCCGCGGAGCCCGAACGCAGGCGCTCAAGCAACGCCATTGGAGCCCCCCCACACCAACGAGGCGCGCACGGCGACGCCGATCGGACGCTGGAAGCACAGCGCCCGCTCTCGTCGGACGTGCTCCCACTCCACGCCGCCGCACTCCAGGCGATAGTAGCGCGTGTCCGGGCCCCCCGCGGGCGCATAGCTGAACTGCACCGGCGCCGCGCGCAGGCCGGGGAGGAGCAGCTCGTGCAACGTCGGCAGGCGCCCGGGGCTGCCCAGCACGAGATCCTCCAGGCGCACGTCCCCGTGGATGGCGAGGCAGAGCTCCCGATCGCCCCCCAGGACCTCCTCCGGCAGATTGCGGGCGACGAACAGGCGCCCCTCCCGGACCAGCTCGAGGCCGGCGGGGGTGGGGTCCGGGACGGCGCTCGCCTCGCCAGAGATGGCCGCGAACAGCGCGCCGTAGCAGCCGCGGAGATCATCGTGATCGTAGACCAAGGACTCGACGTCGATGGGGCTGCCGGGGCTGGCGGCGAGCTCGCAAGCGTAGTCCCGCAACGCACAGAACAGCTGATAAGGGTGCAGGCGCGGACCGCGCCCGCTCCAACGGTCGTGCACCACCGAGCTCTCGCGGAGCACGGCCCGCAGCTTCTGTCCCTGCGCCCGGCGCCGCTGCACGTCGCTCGCTCGTGCGCCCGTCGCCGTCCTCGCCCGCGCGCTCTCGCGCAGGGCGTCGTCGGCGTACTGGACGGACTCGTAGAGCGCCAACAGCTCGGCGCGCAGGAAGGGCGTGGTGCAGACCTGGAGCAGCGGCGGGACGTAGCGCCCCAGGCTCGCGCCGCGCCCTCCCCGCTTCGGCTCGAGCGTGAGGAGCTGCATGGATTGCTCGCGCCGCGACGCGACCTCCTCCAACTCTCCCGACCACGGCGGGTGCCCCGCCACGAGCCGTACTCGATGACAGCGCGGTAGCACCTGGCTCGCTTCGATCCCGTCGCCGGGCTCTCGCGGCGGCAGCACGACCGCGTGGATCGGCGCCACCTGGCGGGGGTCGACCTCGAGGGGCTCGATAGGCTCGACGTTCCCCTCCGTGGACAAGAGCGTCCCGTCCCGGAGGACCCACTCGAGCTTGCGCACCACGATCCAGCCCCGCTCCAGCTCCGCTGGGTCGAGCTCCAGCGCCGCGATCCCATGGGCCGGCAACCCGGAGAGGCGGAAGCGCGCGGCCATGTGGGCCAACAGCGCCTGCTCTTGACGCTCGAAGTGCCCTGGGCTCAGAAGCTGTCCCGGGATCCAGGCGTGTAGTGCCAGCTCGAAGTTCACGGAGCCCTCCGACCCTTCCCGCGCCCGAGCTTCAGGCTGCGACCGAGACGCCCCAGGCCTTCACGATGTTCTTTTGATCGGCGACCGCGACGGTGACGTTCTGTGACTCCGGCTGCGGCTTGATCCCGACTTGGAAGGCGTAGTTCTCCGGAGACTGCACCTCGGTGGACTTGTCCTCGGCCAGCGCGAGGTTCAGGTCGTCCCCGTTCTTCTCGAGGATGCCCTTCATGTCCGCGTCCACGACGAGGCACTTGAAGTACTTCTTGGCGGCTGGATCGTAGTCGTAGACCGCGAACTGGAAGATGACCTCCACCTTCGTCAGCGACTTGAAGAGCAGCTCCTGGCACTTCTGCTTCGACGCCACCGAGACTTGACCGCTGAAGTAGAGGGCGTCCGTAGGGCCGAGCTGCCACAGGGCGCCGCTGAGCACGGCGACCACCTTGAGGTCATCCTCTGGGTTCAGCGGATCCTTCACCGTCTGATCCGCGGTCAGCTCCGTGTCACCGATCTTTAGGCTGGTGATGAAGCCGACGGGCGTCTGCCGATCCTTCTTGTAGTTGTAGCCCTGGTAGATGTCGCAATGTTTGTTGAATTCGGCCATTCGAGTCTCCACGTACGGAGCCGCGGCGCGGCCCCTGATTCATTGTCACCCGCCGAGCGCCGCCTCGAGGCGCAGCTCCACGTCCATCCCCTCGAACTGAACGTGCGGCAGCAGCGATGTCGTGCACTTGTACCAACCGAGAGCGCCCATCTTCGGCTCGACCGCGACGCTCACGGCCTTGAAGGGGTAGCGCGCCAGCGTGCGGTCATCGGGGTTCGTGACGGTGGTCACGTACTCGGACAACCAGCTCTCCAACATGTTCTGGATGTACGGGCCGTCCGCGTTCGAGCCGATATAGTCGCGCACCATGCGCTTGATGTAGTGCGCGATCCTGCTCACCGAGAGCGTGTAGGAGAGGTTCGTGACCAGGTGCGCGTTCTGGGTGGCGAGCTCCTCGACGAACGTCTTCGGCTTCTTCGCCGACTGCACGCTGAAGAAGCACGCCTGATCCAGCTCGTCCTTCTTGGAGACGAGAGGAATGAACCCCGCCATCGCCAGCTGGAGCTCGCGATAGTCCGGCAAGGCCGCGTCGACGGGCGGCTGCTCGATCAGGTGCCCCTGGTTCTCGAAGACGTGCGCCGGCAAGCCCCGGATCAAGCCGCCCCCCTCGGGGCCGCGGACGTGCTGACACCAGCCGGACAGCTCGAAGGAGCGGATCATGTTCCGCGCCAGCAGGGCGGCGGCGTTCCCCCAGAGGTAGTCGTCCGAGTTACGGATCTCCTCCTTGAACTTGAGGCGCGCCTCTCCGCTGCGCTCGTGGGGCTGCCTCAGCAGATAGCGGGGTAGCGTGAGCCCCACGTACGCGGCCTCGTGCTCGTCGCGGAACGCCTCCCACTTCCCATAACGAGGACGCTCGAGCACGCTCTCGAGCTGGTCGACCGCTGCGAGCCCCGCGAAGGACGAGAGCCCAAAGAACTTCGGTGACAATCCCCCGATGAAGGGGGCGTGACAGTGGCTCGCCAGCTTGCCCAGCCCTCGCACGAACTGCAGGTCCTCGTCGTCCGCAGGATCGAACTCGAACAAGCCCACCACGGAGCCAAACGGCACCCCGCCAAAGCGGTCATACTCGTCCACGTAGAGCCTCTGGAACAGCGAGCTCCCCATGATGTGGTTCACGTTGTCGCGGATGTCCTCCCGTAGCTCGTCGAGGGTCACATCGAGGACGTCGAGCTCCACCTGGTCCGTCGTGACGCTGTCGACCATCTCACTCAGCATCCGGAAGTTGCGCTCGATCTCCCGGAAGCCTTTGTCGCGGAGCACCAGCGCGAGCTTGACCTGGATCTCGTCGTCGATCTCTGAGAGCAGCTCGTCCACTGCGGTCATGAAGCGGCCCAGGGGTGACTTGTAGTCCGCCTCACCGTCCGTCGCGGGATCCAGCGCTCCGGGCGGCAGGTTGCAGAGCAACGCGGCGAGCACGTTGACGAACAGATCCTCGTCCCGGCCCGGATCGCGATCGAAGAAGCTGAGGACGTCCTCGTTCTTCGCGATCATCGCCCGCGTCGGCGACAGCTCCTTCTCCGCCCACTGAAACCCCGCTGCGCGGTGCAGCTCCTGCAGGCGCCTCACCACCTCTTCTGATTGATTCTTACCCGTCATGATTCACTTTCCTCGCCGCTCTTCCGGTCTTCGGTCGCCTCGATCGCAGGGGCCGGCGCAGAGGCCGGCGCAGAGGCCGGCGCAGAGGCCTTCTCCGACGCGGACGGGCGGAGTTGGAACACGCCGTGCGCGTCGAGCTTCGCCACGGCCTCCCGGAGGGCCGCCAGGGGCGCTGCGTCGGCGTTCGCGACAGTCGCACTCGATGGATCACTGCTCGGGAGCAGATCCTTGCACTTGTTCCTCAGGACCGGGTTCGAGGCGATCATGCTGCGGCCCTGACTCACCAGCCATCGCAAGACGAGGAGCCGACGGATCTCCGGGACCGTCTCGGCGATGCGCTCGGGTTCGAAGGACTTCATGTCGAGCAGAGGGATGACGCGCCGCGCCTCGAGCTTCGCTTCGACGCGCACGCGCTGCTCCAAGCCGCCCTCCGGTACCGAGCTGACGTCGAAGTCTGTCGGATCGAACTTCAAGCGCAGCTCTTTGAGATCGGTCACCTCGTACATGATCGCGGGCTCGCGCGGCGACTGCCGCTTCGGCTCGAGCCAGCCGCTCAACTCAACGTCGTCTGCCTTCTTCGGAGCCCAGACGGTCTGGTTGTTTACCTTGCTCCCCGTGAACTCTGCGGCGAGGAACGACTCGAGGTGCCCCTGGAAGTCGTTGGGCCCGGACGGGCTAGAGGACTCGCCGGCGACGGCCTTTCCCCCCACCTCGGCGTGCTGAAGCTGGACGAGCGCGACGTTGCTTGCCCCCTCCCGGGTGATTTTCACGTTGGCAGCCCCCTCCACCACAAACGTGCGGGAGTGCGTCAGGTGCTCGGGCACAGGCAACCCGATACGCATGAGCTTCATCACGCTCTCGAGGTCGCCGGACTTGCCGATCGCGTACATGGGACGGCAATCCAACATCGGCATGTTCCGGCCAGACACGGCCTCCCCGGAGGGCCCCGTCATGCCTCGCCCCGTCATGCCTCGCCCCGAGAAGTTCGCCGCCACGAGCAGGCGCAGCGGCAGCTCCTTCTGAACGACCCGCCCGTCGATCCGGGTCCGATAGGTGATGTTGAGCCGCGACCGCGGCACGCTCTTACTGGTTGTCGTCGTCACTTCGTTACTCCCGAAGCAGTTGTGCTTGCGCGCCCCTCTGCCCCGAGCGGCGCGAGAGCCGCGGCGACGAAAGGAACCAGCGCATCCTGATAGAAATCAGGGCAAAGGCCGACTCCCTGCGGGTCAGTGCACGTCGCGACGGAAAACTTGACGGGCCACACGAATCGCACTGGACCTTGGAGGCCGCCTCATCGAGCGCTCATGGTCCACTGACTTGCCCCGCGCGTCCCTTGCCCTCGTAGAGGACGACGCTGAAGGGGAGAGCCGCCGCCGGCACCACGCCTTCCCCGACCCGGGCGAAGTCGATGCGCGACTCCGCCGCTCGCTCGAGGATCCGCAGGCGCACCGTGAGCGCGATGGGTCGGCGCCGGTAGCGCGGCAAGATGTAGCGCCCCAGCCTGCGCTTCACCTCCTGCACCCAGGTCTGACGCTGGTCCGCAGCGACGTGCTCCGGGGCCGCGCCGACGTCGTAGGCAGCGGTCAGCGTCACCTCCAGGCCGTGGTGCTGGACGACCCCTCGTCCGTCGAAGGCGCAGCTCCCCAACATAGCGCTGCCGAGGGCGACTCGATCGAGGCCCCAGGTTCGCGGCACCTTCCGCCACCCCACGCGCACCCGCAGCTCCGGGAAGATCTGCCGAAAGAGCTGGTCGACGTAACGCGGCGAGTCACCGACGAGCGCCTCAGCCAGGTGCTGCTCCCAGGCGCCGCCCCCCGAGAACTCCCGAGACTCGGCGCGCGCGCGGGCCCGCAACAAGCCATCGTCGAGGGTCCGCAGCACGAGGGCGAGGTTCTCGCCGACAGCGCGCTCTCCCAACAAGCGTTGGAAGTAGTCCGGCAACGGCGACGTAGCGCTGAACAAGCCCATGTCGAGGTACACGACGGCCCGCGGGGGTGGACCAACGTCGAGCCTCACGCCGCGGACCAGGCTGCCCCCCGACCCCAGGCGGACGCGCGCACCGACTTGCGAGGCGCTCGCCTCATCCGGATCACGGCTGTCGAAGGAGATCTGGCGTTGCCCGAGGCCGAGGCGCTGGAGCGCCTGCAGCAGCGCGGGCAGCTGGTAGCTGGGCGCGAGCACCTCCAGCTCGCGCCTCCGGCCATCATCCTGACCTGCGGGCTCGGTCACCCACACTGCTCCTCACGAACCCGCCGGAGGAAGGTCCTCGGATCCGCTCGATAGAGCCGCTCGAGGGCACGCTCCTCGAGCCCGTGCCCCTCGACCATGTGCTCCTCCAGCTCGGCGCCATGCCGCAGCAGCGTCGACAAGTAGCCTTCGAAGACCTCTGGCAAGTAGAGCAATGGGTCGAACTGACCGAGCTCCTGCTCCACATCTCGCGCCACGATGGCCGCCTCGCGCAGCGCCCCGCACCCAGCCAGCTCCTCGAAGGCGCCGAGCTTGCGGCAGAGAGCGCGCATTCGCTCCGATCCGAAGCCGTCCTGAGGAGCGGCGGCCGGCCCCCGCTCCCCCGGGGAGGCGCTCGAGCTCGAAGCGACATCATCGGCAAGGTCCCCCTCTGCCGCGAGCGCTCTGTCATCGCGGTCTTCCGTGAGACCCGCGGCTTCGCGTGCCTCCGCGGGAGTCTTCTCGTGCGCTGGAGCCCTCTGGGCACCCGCGGAGCTGCTGGTTCCAGGGGCTCCTGCGTCGCTCCGGCTCACCTGCTCGACGATGGCGCCAAAGGCGCTCTTCACCCGGCGCTCGAGCTTGCGCAGCTCGCCGGGGCTGGTGGGGCTCGCGATGCGATCGAGCCGCTCCGCCAGCACCTCGATCGCTTGCTCGATCCGCACCCCTATCCCCTCCAGGAGCTCGGGAGTCAGCACCCCAAGCCATTGCGTCCACGTCCCATCGCGCATCTTCGAATGGAAGTGGAGGCGTTGCGCTACATTGCTGAACAACCAGGACAAGGATCGATCCACAGCGCGCGCCACGTCGGCCTCGTCGGCGGGGGCCGCGCCTTCGAGCTCCTGCAGCACTTGCGCCGTCGCCGAGCCCAAGATCTCGACCAGGTCGCCGACGCCATCCCGCGCGAAGCGATAGGCCAGCCACAGCGCTACGAGCTGAAAGTCGTAGACCCCCTCCTGCAGCAGCCTGGCGGCCTTCTCCCCGGCTCGCTCGATTTCCCCCTCGTCTGCCCAGCTGCAGACCCGGAAGAGCGTCGCGGGGTCGAGGGATCTCATCGAGGGGCGCGCCACTATCGGCAGCTCGACGATCGTCTTCATGGTTACTTTACCACCACCTTCGTCTGACCAGGCGACACGACGCGGATCATGCCTCCCCATGCGCACACGAGGCTGTCAGCGCTCTGCAACACCGGGAGCTTCATTCCCGTCACCTTGACGGGGCCGCTCGGGATCCACGGCGCGACAGTTTGAGGGACACAGGGTTGCGGCGTGAGGACACCCAACGCCGCCGCTGTCGCCGCAGCGACGGTCGGGTTGGTCAAGCTCGTACACACGCCGAAGGGCAGGACGTTCGTCAGCGGCACGAAGTCCATCACGTTCGCCACGGGAGGCCCGGCCGTGACGTGCCCCGCAGGGACTACGACCAGGGTCGAAGGCGCCAGTCCGAAGCTGCATTGCAAGGTCGCCCCTGCGCACACGGGGAGCGCCACCTCAGACCGCTCCACCGCCGAGGGAGCTCAGCTCCCGGAACACGCGCAGCTCGGATTTCTGGCGCAGACGCCCGCGCAAGCGCTGGAGGGCCACCCAGCCTGCGTCGACGGCTCCTGCGTCGTCCAGGCGCGGCAACGACGGACGACACTCGACGAAGTCGGGGCGCAGCTCCGGCGCCAGCACCTCGCGCAGGAACCCTTCGAGCTCCTGCTGCGTCCGCCGCTGCCGCTCCTGGCGCCAGTCGGCGGTGGCGCGCACGAAGATGACGAGCCCGAAGGAAAACCCCGCTCGCTCCCCGCCGCGGGGCACGTCCACGACGGCCGCCCCGATCACGCCCGGGAGCGTGGACACCGCCTCCGTCACGAGCTCGCGGGGATAGACCGCGCCTGCGCGACGCGGGTGGGCGGAGCCAAGGTAGCGGTAGCGCTCTCCCTGCAGCTTGCTCAGGAGGACATAAGGATTCCCAGAGCTCCCCTCGATCTGCAGAAGGCCGCTTCCGGCGTCCGGCGGCGCGCCCTCCAAGAGAGTCACCGCGAAGCCCACGCCCGGGGTGACCCGCACCACGTTGTCGTAGACGTCACGACTGCACTCGGTGGCGGCCACCACGCCGCCCAGCGCCGGGTCCGTCAGCACGGCGCGGAGGAGCGGCGGCTCCTCCAGCCCGCGTCCGAAGTGGGTCCAGAGCTCCGCGTCCCACTCCTCCTCCAGATCCCGAAACCACTGCTCGACGACGACGCCGTGAGGCTGGTTGGCGCTGGCGCGGACACCGCGAGCGTCGATGCCGCGAGCGTCGATGGGGCCGCGCTCGACGAGAGCCTCCAGCGTCGCTCGACGCACGCCGAGGGCGCGCCAGCTGCGCTGCGAGCGAGGGGTTCGGCGGGCCACTTCCTCCGGCGCGACGTGATGATACGTCGCCCCAGCGAGCAGACATGCGAGCAGCAACCCGGGCTGGTACCGCGCGTCGTCGAAGCCCGGCGCCGCCACTTCGTCGCCGGGTCGGAGCCGCCACACCAAGGCCGCGTCCCGTGCGACGACCCTTTGCAACGACTCACAGTCGAGCCACGAGGGCTCCCAGCTGAGACGCTCTCTCCCCGCCGCATCGCTCTGGGACGCCTTGGGGGACAGCACCCCGAGGCACGGGTCGTGGCGCGGGTAGCGGGCGGCTCCCTCCGCCTCCGGGACGAGCTCCGCGGGCACTTCGTCGACCAAGAGCGCTGCCGCGAGCCCCGGCCCCAGGCGTCCGAGCGCCGCGGGCTCCGCGCTGAGGAACTCCGCGTCGAAGGCCTCGATCGCGCGGCGCTCATAGGGCTCTCCGAAGGACGGCGCCCAGCACACACAGGCGCCGAGCCGAAACCCCGCCAGCAGATCCACGACGTAACGAGCGCCGAACGGGCGACAGATGCACACCGTCGAGCGCTGCTTCACGCCCTGGGCGCGCCATGCGCGGGCGAGGCGCGTCGTCGCCCGGTAGAGCTCGTCGTAGGAGATCGTCGACCCTGCGCCCTCGAAGGCTAAACGGCCGCTCCCCCGCCAACGTCCCACGACCTGCTCGAACCAAGGGATCTCGGGGGCGTCTCGCCCCACCAGCCCGAGCTTCGTCGCGAGCCACCCATCGAGCGTCGGGGTCACCTGCTCAGGGCTCTCACGACTCACTCCATGGATCTCCCGCGCCGCCTCCGCGTCTACGGACGTCCTGCTCGCGAGTGCCTCGATGTGCGGAAGGAAGGGGAACACCTGATCTCCACGGGCGGCGAGCGACAAGGCCACACAGGCCCGCTAAGCTGGAGCCATGTCCAAGGCCGTCGTGTATTTCGCGCTTCAGCCGCTGCGCAGCTTGCGCGCCCCGCGAAGCCCTGGCCAACAACTCGACGCCGCTGCCGATCACCCCGCAGGCGCCTCTCGCCGCGACGCCGCATCGAGCGCTGCCCTCCCAGCTGGTTCGCCCTGCCCCCCGGCCCTCCCCGACACCGGCGCGCACGCCGCTCGCAAGGTACGGCTGCTGCTGGAGCTCCCCGAGTCCTTCGAGATCGACGATTTCTGATCCCGCGGAGCTTTCTTTCCCCCCGGCGCCCCTGACAGGACAGTGCCCCGAAAACGCGGCGTCCCCCGAAGCTCACGAAGTCACGGCTCCCTCGGCGACGCTCCTGGAAGGGTAGTTTCCACGTGGAAACACGACGAAGGAATCTCTGACTCGTGTCAGAGATCAGCGCGCCACCCCGCGAGAGTTTCCGCGCGGAAACAACGCGCTCGCGCGCACGGCTGGAACCAACGCCCAGCACCCCCTCCAGGGAGGGCCGGTTACGTTGACCGTGCCCTCCGCCGCTCGGTTCCAAGCCGAGTGAGGACCGCGCGGTTTCGGAAGGATCGCTGTCTGCACGTGCCGCTCGTCGTTGATCTTCGCGGCGATCCCCCGCAAGCGGTCGCCGCCGTAACATCCGATTTGTGGTCCTCCGCAGCACCACCGGGCGACCATGGTCCGACTCCCCCGCGATGAACGGTCCGCCGAAAGCACCCGTGTGTCGCGCCCGGACCAGTGCCCCGAACGACCGGGTGCACGAGCCACGCACCCCTCGAGCTCGAGCGCTCGGTGACGAACCCATCCGCGCTCCAGAGCGGCTGCACACACCGAGCACTTCTCACCTCACACGGCAGAGAGAACTTTCACGGAGGACGAATGACGTTCGGCATGCTCTCCTGGCTCGAGACGAGCGTCGATGAAGTGCAGGAATCCGGCGATTCCGAGCACTTCGGGTTTCTCCTGGCCGCCTACCAGTCGCTGAACGTCGGCTCGGCCCCGAGCAGCGACCAGGCGCGAAGCGCTGGGCGCCTGCTGTCCCCGTCCAACGAAGCGTCCCCCGAGAACCCCGCGTCGCTAGTTTTGCGGCTCAGGAGCGAGCTGGGCGCGAGAGGGCGCCAATTCATCATCAATTTGATCCTATTCAACTATCGGACCGCCGACGGAGGCCGGATCAGGCAAGCCACCCATGACCTGAGAACAGGCGACCTCGAGAGCGAGCGCGAGGAGTATGCGCGGCCATTCGAGTCTGCTCCTCCCAGCTACGTCAAGGCGTTGTTGTCGCGCGCCGGGAAGCCCTGCGAGCAAAGTATCATCATCGACGACCCTCCACCCACGGTCCGCATCGCACCGGTGATGGATACGGTATACGTGCCCCCCACTCGGTTCACGGCGAGCTTCCCGCTCGTGCTCGCGCCCGACCACCCCCAGACGTTGGAGACGCCGCTGCTACCGGGTCAAACGTACGCTGGCGAACCCGTTCGGTACCGATTCCTGGCGTCCTTTGGGTTCGCCGAACCTGCCTACTGCTGGTGGGACAAGAACGATCGCTCGGAGTATCCCGGGACGCGCCTCTCCTTGGGGGCGTACTCACTGAACACCGGCTACCTCCGGCACCTGCGCGCCATGCTCGGAGCCTTGCAGGGAGACACCCGAAGCGCTTATGAGAAGTACGGCAGCGTCGGGAGGAAGCACATCGAGGCCCTCCTCACGCTCTTCGGCTCGAACCCCCACTCAGGCTGGAACGCCGGTACTCAACTCGCCCTCGGCTGGGCGGTTCAACTCCTGAAGATCGCCAAGGAGTTGCTGAATGACGCGTCGAAGGCCGAGCCACGGAAACTTCGCGCGTTCTTTTCTTTCGTGCAAGGCAAGCTCGACGCCCATGAGGCCGATCTGGATTTCATCTGGGAGACCCGCGGTGCGTACCCAAAGATCCCGAACGAGCGCAACCGCCAGTTCAACAGTAACAACGTCTTCGATCGCATCTGGGTCATCGAGGCGAGACTCTGGGAGCTCACCTTCCTCAGCGCGACGTACCTGTCACCCCACGACATGCAGGTTGCCTTGCAGCGCGTGTTCCCCAAGTGGACGCCTTCAGTCGGCGCCCCGCGCCAGGCCGATCAATCGAACGGGGTACGAGAAGCAATCGAACTCGGTCGTCACGGGATCCTCTTCGACCGCATCCTCTTCCCGTCCGGAACTGCGGCAGCAGACGCGGTTCACGAGCACCTCGCTTCGCTCGATTTCGCGACGCACGCCGTCCGCGTCTCTCGCGACGACCTCTCCACGTTCACCCCCTACTTCGAATTCTACCAGCAGGTGACGTCGTTCCTGAGCCCAGAAGAGGTCGCAAGGAAAAATACACCCGGGAAGGCCGGCGGACAGCTCTGGCTGAACCTCTCGGATGGCCTGCACGACGACCTCCTTCACTGCCCAGGAAGGGACGTCGGGCTCACGCTCGCCAGGATGACCGCGGAGTTCGTTCGTCGGGTCCGGGAGCGCGCCTCGACCGCACCCTCACGTGTGTTCCTCGTCATCGACTACACGAAGTTCGCCGCCGACATGCCGAACGACCGGCTGTATCCAATCTTGGCGGTGATGGCCCGGTGGCTCCGAGTTCTCGTCAGCGACGAGCTGGACGACATGGCTGGTGTCGTCTTTCTCCGCTCGAATCTGAAGTACAACACCGGCTCCCTTGACCGCTACCAGCTGGGGGAAATCTTGGTCTGGAAGCAAGACGGGGAGCTCGCGAAGCTGCTGACCTCTGGCCTCTGCCAGCGAGCCCAAGCGTCCTTCGGCGACGCATCCCGGGACGACTGGAGCCTGCGGGGAGAATACCTACCGCTCGCGAAGAAGGTGTACCTCCTCTACGACGCCGTCAGCCACGGGCGCTGGCGGGAGTACGCACGACTGTGGAAGGGAGACGTCGCCCCTGCTCCTCTGGAGAAGCCCACCCGCTCCTCCGAGGTGATCCTGGCGATGAGGTCCAGGCTCCTCGTCCTCGTCGAGTATCCCCTCGCCCCCATCTTCACGCACCTGATCGCGGACGCGCGTCGCAGGCCATTGGCAGGGTCCCTGACGGGAGACACGAAGGGTAAAATCTTTTCCTTCTGGAACCGACTGAACAAGGACGTGCAGAGGCTCGCTCGACGGACGGCGTTCGACCCGGCGCTCGAGCCCGGAGTACGCGAAGTCGCTGGTTATCTCGAGCCCACGCTCGACGAGATCATCGACGCCCTGAAAGAATCACTCGACGAAATTCCCAGGTCGCAGGGTCCGGCGCGCAAGGAGCTCGGCGGGTATCTCGCGCGGCTGCGCGCCGCGAGGCAGAAGCTCGCGCTGAAGGCCACTCTCGACGAGCTCGACTCACCGGGTCGCTCCCGATGTCTCGTCGCGCCGACCTCCGAGGATCCCCGAGCGCGGGGCGGCGATCGCCTCGGGAGGACATCGCGATTGGTGCCAGCCAGGCGCATCGGCGGGGTACGGAGGGGAGCCCCCCGTCGACGCCCATAGACCTCTCCTAGACTGGTCACACGAGCGCGCTTTTCAGCCCTGGGGACTTCCAATATTTTTGGCGCGATGTCCCTGCTCTCGATCGCGGCCATCCTGCTCTGCTTGGCGGGGCTCTTCGCCTGGATCAACCAGCGGTACTTCCGGTTGCCGGTCACCATCGGCCTGATGCTGTTGGCCCTGCTCAACGCGCTCGCGCGGCGTGCTCCTGGGGCTCGGGCTCGGCTATCTCCTCGTGGCCCTGCTCGGGAGCATCGACGACTACAAGACGGAGGTGCTGCTCACGCTCGCGGGCGTCACGGGGGTCTACGTCCTGTGCACCTACCTCCACTTCTCGGGGCCGCTCGCCATGGTGATCGCTGGCTTGTTCATCGGTAACCGCGGGCGTCGGTCGGCGCTGAGCGACGTGTCGGTGCGCCGCCTCGACGAGTTCTGGGAGCTCATCGACGAGATCTTGAACGCCGTGTTGTTCGTGCTCATCGGGCTCGAGGTGCTCGTCATCACCCTGAAGCCGAGCTTTCTCGTGGCGGGGTTC
>JAEWOQ010000079.1 GCA_023460875.1 Pseudomonadota bacterium | reverse complement strand
CCCGCCCGCCCCCGCCCACGACGACGACGACGACGACGACGACGACGACGACTGACCGAACGGCCGCTCAGCCGCGGGGGTCGGCGGGGTTGGAATACCCGGACGGTCCAGGACGGGGGCGATCTCTGGAGGCGGCGGCGCTCTGGAGGGGCCCTCAGCGCTTGGGGACCGAGAGCGGCGTCGGGCCGGTCAACGCAAACGGGGAGCGACTAGCACGCAACCACGAGACCCCTGCGGTCGACGGAAGAGGCGTGCAACGATTCATCCGCCCTCGCTCGTCCGCCTTTCGTGATGCCATCGTCCGCGTCGCGCGGTGCTTCCACCATGCCGCGCTCGTCCTCGGCGTGGCCTGCGGCCCGGAGCTCCCTGAACGGTCCCGCGACGCCCAAATCGTCGTCGCCGTCGCCGACGGTCGACCTTTGGACGCCTGCTCCCGGGCGCCGCAGTTGGAGGTGCGCGGCTTGGACGTGGAGCTCGCGGTCGCGGGGATGCGGCTCTTTGAAGGCGCCGTGAGCTCCTACGCCAACGGGCGGTTGCGTCGCGGCGAGGTGATCGGTGCGCTGGCGGGGCGAGAGGTGCCTCTGTCCGTTTGGTCGGGGGAAGACGCCGTCATCGCTCGCCCGGGGGCGCTCCTCGCTGCCGGCGGGTCGTACAGCCTCGCCGTGCTGCAGCACGGGGTCATCGCATCCCTCGTCGTAGCGGAAGAAGAGGGCTCCGTGCTGTCCCGGCTGTGGCCTCCCCACGTGCATCCTCGTGGATCGCTGATCTATTGCCTCTCCGAGGAAGAGCGCTTCGTCGACGACGTGGAGTCGAGCGGCGGTCCGCGGGGCGAGAGGGAGACGCCCCTCCCGGTGATGGACGGCTTGGAGTTGCCGCCCTTCGGCGTCCCCGTCGAGTGGCGTCCGGGCGTGGGAGACGAAGGGCTCGCGCAAGGAGAGTGCGTCACGCTGGTCCCCCGCGAGGAGCTCCCGGAGGGCTTCGTCGTCCCCCCGTCCTCGGGGATCCTCTTCGAGCCGACGCCGATCGCCGTGGTCGCCGAGGAGGAGCAGCGCGGGAGCACCTCTTGTGCAGACGATCGAGTCGCATTGGCGCACGGCTGCGCGGGGTTCGAGGGGACGGAGCTGGTGCTCGACTTCGACCGCCCGAGCGCCTGGTTCGTCGGCGGGACGTCGCGGCGGGGTGGGGGTAATGTGAGCTGGTGGGGGGTGGCCTCGCCGCCGTCGCTCACCATCCCTGCCTTCGAGGCGCTCCAGGAGTACGACATCGTGGCGTACCGCTTCGACGAGCGGGGGCGCTCGGTGCGCGGCGACGCGCGGCTCTCCTCGGGCGAGCCGCGTCCGCGCCTCGTGATCAATGAGGTGCTCTCCGATCCCGTCGGCCCCGAGCCTCAGGGGGAGTGGATCGAGCTCCTCAACGTGGGGACGGCTCCTGCGCTCCTCGGAGGTTGGGTGATCGAGGACGGCGGCGGTCCCACCCCGCTGCCCGCCGTCGAGCTCCCTGCCGGCGCATTCGGGCTGGTCGTCGCGCGCGATTACTCTGCGAGCGCTGGGGACGACGTGATCCCCCTCCCGACCGCCGTACCGATCGTCGTGGAGCGGGTCGGCCATCGGGGGCTCGCCAACGGTGGGGAGCCGCTGCGCCTCGTCGACGCCGCCGGTCGGATCGTCTCCGCGGTGCCGGCGCTCGCCGCCCGCCGAGCGGGTGTCAGCATCGCCCGGCGCGATCCGTGGTCCCGGGACGAGGCGGACAGCTTCGGTCCCCATGCCGCCCCGGGTGCTTCACCGGGCGGGCCCAACACCGTAGACCCGCCATGAGCCGAGAGGAGCGAGACTCAGCTGCCCGCGATGGTCATCGCGGCCACCCGAAAGGTCGGCGCGGCGGTGGAGGTCTTGAGCTCCAGATCGTCTGCCACGGCGTCGACGCCGAGCAGCATGGTGTCGAGGTTCGAGGAGATGGTGATCTCGCTCACCGGGAAGGCGATCTTGCCATCCTCGATCCAGAACCCCGCCGCGCCTCGGGAGAAATCTCCGGTCAGCGCGTTGAAGCCGAACCCCATCATCTCCGTAACCAGGAGGCCACGGGGGGTGCTGGCGATGAGCTCGTCGCGGGACAGGTCGCCCCCTTGCATGATGAAGTTCGTCGTCGAGGCGCCGATGGATCCGCCGCTCCTGGAGGCGCTGGCCGTGGACTCCATCTCGAGCTTGCGCGCCGCGTAACAGTCGAGGAGGTAGCTCTGGAGGGCGCCGCCGCGGACGATCTCGTTCTTGCGGCTCCGGAGCCCCTCACCGTCGTAGGGGCGGGAACCGGGGCCCCGGGGGAGCAGAGGATCGTCGATGATGTGGACGAGCGGGCTCGCCACGGGGCTGCCGAGGCGCCCGAGCAGATAGCTCGACTTGCGCCACAGGGCTCCACCAACGACGCAGCCGGCGAAGGTGCCCACGATCGACCGGGCAGCGTCCTTGTCGAACACCACCGGCGCCTCGCAGGTGTCGATCTTGCGAGCGCCCAGCTTGGCCAGGGTCCGGCGCGCCGCCTCCACCCCGACCGCCACCTCGTCTTCGAGGTCGGCGAGGTGACGTCGCGCGGTCCAGTACGAGCCGCGGCGGCGCTTGCCGCCCTCGTCTTCCGTCACCGGCGCGACGGAGAGCGCCGCATAGGAGCCGCGCTGTGCCCCTTCGAAGCCCGAGGAGAGCACCATCACCCCGGTACCCGAGGTGCGCGAGAAGGTCGCCCCTTCGCTCAGGGTGATGCGCGGATCGAAATCCAAGGCCGCCCGCTCCGCCCGTCGCGCCCGCTCGATGGCGCCATCGGCGTCGAGGGCGTCCAGGGTCGGATCGAAGAGATCGAGATCAGGGTGGGGAGGTGCGCAGAGCAGCGCGGCGGGCGCAGGGCCCACCCAGGGATCGGGCTCGCTGAGCTCGGCCAGCTCGAGGGCGTCCGCCACACAGCGAGCGAGGCCCTCGTCGCTCAAGTCGCTGGTGGACGTCATGGCCACGCGCCCTTCGCGGATGACCCGGAGGGAGAGGCCCCGTTGCCCTGCCTCTTCCACCAGCTCGGGCTCACCGAGGCGGACCTTCGCGCTCAGATCCCAGGTGCGCCCGACGCTGACCTCGGCCACGTCCACTCCCTGGAGGGCGCGCTGCACCACCCCGCGGGCCAAGGTCACCAGCTCATCCGTTTCGTCCCTCATGAGACAGGTCGTACCACGCGCTCGACCGCGTCGGCAGGAGGCTCGACCGTTCTCGGCGGACCGGCGAGGGCGCGAGGGACGAGGGAGGGGCTACTCTCCGAGGTGACGGAGCTGGAGCGCCGTCCAGACGGTCCCGCCGACGAACACGGCCCCAAACCAGAGGAGGGCGTACCCGAGCGGGCTGCCCCCCAGCGGGCGGACCCCGAAGTCGCCGTGGTACTGGGCATAGGTGGCGGCCACCCCGAGCCGACGGGAAGCCCCGACTGTGAACAAGAGCAGCAGGGCCCCCGCGGGCACGAGGAGCGCGGCCAGGGTCCCTGGGCGCTTCTCCGCCATGAAGCGCCTGCCCAGGTTGAAGCCCAAGAGCACGCTGGCGCCGTCGACGAAGAGGCACGCGAGGACGAGGGCGCTGCGGCTGTCCGTCGCTTCCACCAGGTAGACGAAGGCCCAGTCCGTCGAGAACGCCAGGAAGTAGGCGTTGAAGGGCGCGAACAGGAGCAACGTGTAGGCGAGGACCAGCAGCTGCGCGCGGATTTCGATCGCGGTGCCCCGCGCCGCGCGGGCGAGCTGGCGGCTCCCACTCCAGTGGAAGGTCACACCAACCAGCAAACCGATCAGCGGTGCGACGGGGGCGGGCACGGGGGGAGGAGACCACGGGTTGCGTCGGTGGCCAAGGTGCTGGGGGTCGACGCTGTGCGGCCCGTCGAGTACACCCAGGTCGATGGATGCGGACGGCATTCGGCGCCTGCTGGAGGGGCTCCAGCAGGGCGAGGTCGACGTCGATGCGGCGCTCGACGAGCTCAAGCGGCTCCCCTTCTCCGATCTTGGCTTCGCCCGTGTCGATCACCATCGGGCCCTGCGTCAGGGGGTGCCAGAGGTGGTGCTCGGCTCGGGGAAGAGCCCCGCGCAGATCCAGGCGATCGCGAAGGATCTGGCTGCAGCAGGAGAGAACGTGCTCGTCACTCGCGTGGACGGAGACAAGGCCGCGCGCGTCCGTGAGGAGCTGCCCGAGCTCCGCTACAACCCGCTCGCGCGGACCCTCAGCCTCGAGCTGCGTCCCGTCCCGAAGCACGAAGGGAAGCCCGTCGCCCTCGTCACCGCAGGCACCAGCGACGTGCCCGTTGCCGAGGAGGCTGCAGAGACCCTCGAGCTGGTCGGTGTCCCCGTCGATCGGATCTACGACGTCGGGGTGGCGGGTATTCATCGGCTCTTCGGGGAGCTCGATCGGCTCGCGGCCGCTCCCGCCTGTATCGTCGCCGCGGGCATGGAAGGGGCTCTGGCGAGCGTCGTCGGCGGCCTCGTGGCGGCTCCGGTGATCGCCGTGCCCACGTCGATCGGGTACGGAGTCGGCGCAGGAGGGTACGCGGCGCTGCTCGGGATGCTCAGCTGTTGCGCGGCGGGGGTGACGGTCGTGAACATCGACAATGGCTTCGGCGCAGCGATGGCGGTCGCACGCATGCTCAGACAGGGTCAAGGAACCGCGCGCCTTCGGTCGGAGACACCAGAACCATGAGCCAGGACGGCGGTCACTCCCACGGCGGTCACTCCCACGGCGGCCACTCCCACGGCGGCCACTCCCATGGGGAGCGGAGCGCCTGGCCGCGACGGCCAGAGCTGCCTGCTGGGGCCGGGCGAGGCAAGACATTGTTCCTCGACGCGTTCAGTGGCGTCGCTGGGGACATGACCATCGCCGCGCTCGTCGACCTCGGCGTGCCGACCGCGGTGTTCGAAGGGGCGGTGCAGGCGCTGCAGCTCGAGGGGGTAGCTCTGCAGTTCAGCCCCGTGATCGTGGGCGCCCTGGGGGCGATCCACTTCGACGTGCACGTCGAGGGCCCACAGCCCCAGCGCACCTACGCGGAGATCCGCGCGCTGATCGCCGGGGCCGAGGGGCTCGATCCCGCCGCGCGGGACCTGGCCCAGCGCATTTTCCTGCGCCTCGCCGAGGCGGAGAGCGAGGTGCACCGCATGCCTTTGGACGAGGTCGCGTTCCACGAGGTCGGCGCCGTCGACGCGATCGTCGACATCGTCGGGGCGGCGGCGGGGCTCGTTTACCTGGGCGCAGACGTGCTCAGCTCACCGCTGCCCTTGGGCCGTGGCTTCGTGGAGTGTCAACATGGCCGCCTCCCGCTGCCGGCCCCGGCCACCGTGTTGTGCCTGAGGGGGGTGCCGACGGAGGACGCGGGCATCGACGTGGAGCTCGTCACGCCGACGGGAGCAGCGATCGTGGCCACCGTGGCGCGCGGGTTCGCGCGCTGGCCCTCCCTCGTGCCCCGAGCGGTGGGGTGGGGAGCGGGGACTCGGCGCCTCGAGGATCGCCCCAACCTGCTGCGGGCGGTGCTCGGGGAGCCGCGAGAGGCGAGCGACGCGCCGCCGCTGACGCATGCGCTCCTCGAGGCGAACCTCGACGACGTCACCGGAGAGGTCGCTGGCCAGGCCGTGGTGACGCTCCTGGAGCAAGGCGCGCTCGACGCTTGGGTGGTGCCCGTAACCATGAAGAAGGGGCGCCCAGGCCTCGTGCTGACGGCGCTGACCACCACCCGCGACGCCGGGCGGCTCTCGGAGCTCATCCTCCGTGAGACCCCGAGCATCGGGGTGCGGCAGGCGTTGGTGAGCCGTCAGGAGCTGCCCCGAACGGTGGTGGACGTGCTCACCCCCTGGGGGCCCGTGCCCGTGAAGGTCAGCGGTCAGCCGCCCCTGCGAGCCAAGCCCGAGTTCGACGTCTGCGTTCGCCTCGCTCGCGAGCAAGGGATCCCCCTCCGAGACGTCCTCGCTGCGGCCATGCGGGCCGCGGACGAGTACCTCGGGGCCGCCCGCGCTTCGACGACGGACGTGCCCTGAAGCGCCCCGCGCCCAGCCTCAATCGGGGCGTGCCAGGCTGAAGCCGCTCGACTCCCAGGCGAGGACCCCGCCCTCCAGGAAGGACAACGGCATGCCCTGTTCCGCCAGTTTGGCCGCGACCTCCTGGGTCTGCTTGCCGTCGCGACAGTACAGCACGGGGATGGCGGGGAGCATGTGCAGCTCCGCCAGTCGGGTCTCGAGCTCCGCGGCGGGGATGTTGACGGCGCCCTGGATGTGAGCTCGCGCGTAGACCTGTGGTTCGCGAACGTCGACGAGGGCGACGCGCCGTTGCTGGAGGAGCGTCGCGACCTCCTCCGCCTTGAGAGCCCCCGTCGCCCGCGGCAGCAGGGGTTCGAGCATCTCGCGGAGTTGAGCCTTGCGGAGCGCGCCCTGACGTCCGTCCACGGGCCGCCCCTGGTGAAATACGACGAAGGTGGGCACGGACTGCACACCCATTTGCCGGGCGAGTACGGGGGCCTTGTCGATATCGATCTGCACGATCTTCGCCTTGCCGGACAGCTCGTTCGACAGCGCTTCGAGCTCCGGGAGGACCATCTTGCAGGGGCCACACCATTCCGCGCCGAACTCGACGAGCACCGGCAGCTCGCTGTTGAGAATTTCCTGCTCGAAGTTGCGCTCGGTGATCTGGGGCAGAGGCATGAGCGAGATCTACACCGAGGCGCGCGCGGAGGGAACGCAGCGGCCGACGTGGCGCAGCGCTGCGACGCCCGTGGCAGAGGCGCCCGTCACGGCCGGTCCGCCCGAGGGCCGACGCTGCTCCGAGCCCAGCGCTCCGAGCCCTGATCGAGGAGCAAGAAGAGACAGCTCAGGGCGACCACGGCGCCGAAGCGGGCGGCGGGCGCGAGGGCTTGAGCCATCAAGCTGCCGAGGGACACCGTGAAGGGCGGCAGCTGGAGGGCGCTGAGGATGGCCTCCAAGGTCACCACATGCACCGCGCACAGGGCGATGGTCGCGCGCACTGGCGGGCTCAGGCCGATCCACCACCGCGCTCGGCGTGTCTGGTCGGAACGAGGTGTGTGTTCGAGCAAACGTAGCCCGCGCACCCAGCGGCTCACGGCGAAGCCCTGATGGGCGCCCACGAGGAGGCCGAGGGTGAGCGGAGCGGGCAGATGGAGCCAACCGTCGAGGAGCGGCGCGGCGATCAGGGTGGGCAGGGCGCCGCGGAGCTCCACCAGTCGCGACGACAGACGGCTGCCTTCCAAAAAGCCGAGGGCGAGCCCGCCGAGGGCCACGCCGACCAGGAGCGCACAGAACACGGCTAGCGCGGTGGCGACGAGGGTGGCCAGCAGCGCGCTCAGCACGGGGAGACCTCCGGCGCCTGCGCTGGCCGACGCAGGGTGCGCGCGAGCACCGCGTCCGCGAGGATCTGAACGACGGCCGTCGACACGCCGAGAGTGAGGCAGACGGCCATCAGCCAAGTCACGTCGCCGCGCTGGAGAGCGAGCACCGTGCGCGGTCCGACGCCGCCGAGCCCTGAGGACCACTCGAGGGCGAACACCAGCGTGCTCGCCTCTGCGAAGGCGAGGGGCGCCCACACGGGCGCAGCGGCGAGGGCGCGGCGCACCAACCCTCGGAGTGGAGGTGAGGCCCCTTCGGCGCCGGCGGCGGCGGTGAGCTCCGCGAGCGCGCCCCGCCCGAGGTGCAGGGCCGGGACGGCGCCGAGGAGGACGCTCAGGGCGCAGGCCGCTCCCATCGCCCCCTCGAAGCCGAGCCGCGGGGGCCAGAGCACGGCGGCCGGGATGAGCGCGGCGATGGCGAGGGCGCTGGCGCCCCGAAGAACGAGCCCCCCGCGTCGAGGCGCAGCGGCGATCAACGCCGCGCCGCAGGCGGCGAGGAGCCACGCTCCGATCATACAGCACAGGAGCAGCGGTCCGGTGACGCGGGCGCGGCGCGCCAGATCCTGACCCACGAAGCTCGTATCCAGCCCCGTGACCTCACGGAGAGTCCGTAGAGCCCACCGCCCGTAGCGGGTCTGGGTCAAGGTCGCCGTGAGGCGGGAAACCCCGATGACGTCCGTGTACAGGGCCCGGTGGTCGTCCCACCACCGTCGACACTCGGTGGCCGCCCTCTGCGCTTCCTCAGGGCCGGCGTCGTCGGGGACGAGCCAGCGCCGCTCGGTGATGTCGCCCGCGATGCGCAGGAGGCGTCGAGCGCGTGTGACGTCCTGATCGTCGCGGATCGATCCGAGCTGGCGCACCAACTCGGGCAGGGCATAGGTGTCGAGTTGAACCAGATCCGCGCTGCCGAGGGCTTCGGAGCGCGCGGCGACGCGGCGCACCAAGCGCGACACCACGGTCGGCTGAAAGTCGAGGCTGCGGTCTTGCCAGAAGCGCTTCCAGAAGCGAACGCTCGCGTCCGGATCGTCGAGCACCGCGTCGTCCCGCGCGACGCCCGTGCGACGCGCCACCGGGGCCAGGGCTTGTGCCACTCGATGCTGTGCGTCGAGGGGGAGGTGCTCCAGCTGCGGGAGAACGTGGGGCAAGGCGGCCCCCCCGAGGCGCGCCAGCTGCTCGGCGGCGCGCGCGTCCTCCCCCGCCCGCAGCGCGTCCAGGGCTTCGGTCGTGTGGTGTCGGATCCCCCGCGGATCGGGGTTGAAGAACAGCGGGACCGCCCGCTGCTCGGGGCTGGCGGGCAAGCCAACGGCGAGCAAGGCAAACGTCAGGATGGACCCGATCACGAGGAGCGGGAGCACCCACAAAAGCCGCCTCAGTGTCTCGGCCACGCCGTCAACGGAGGAGGACGAAGCCGAGCACCGTCACCAAGACCATCGCGGTGACCACGAGCGCGCCCACCGTCCGCGGCGCTAGCCCCGTCGTTGGCAGCACGACCGGATCGTCCGCCGCGTGCTCGACTCGCGCTGGTTCGGGGCCGGGAGCCAGGGCCTCTCGCTGGTGTCCGCTCTGCGTTGCGTTCGCCGCGGGGCCAGGGAGAGGGGCGGCGACTCCCACCATGGTGTACGACACGCGCAGCGGGCGGTGATCGCGCTCCGCCTCTTCACTGGGCGGGCTCGTCTGCATCAGCTCCGGGTGAGTGCTGACGCGCTCGCCGCTCTCGACGGGGGACTGCCCGTCGGGGAGGGCGTATTTCGCGTAGCCGAGCTCGTCGGAGGGCGACGGATCGCTGAGGCCATCGACGAAGCGCGCGACGATCACGGTGATGTTGTCGTGCCCGCCCGCGGCGTTCGCTCGATCCGTGAGCTCCTTGCAAGCCATGAGAGGTTCCTCATGCCTCATGAGCACATCTCGGATCTCGTCGGAGCGAATCATCCCGCTGAGGCCGTCGGAGCAGAGCAGGAGCACGTCGTCGCGCCGGAGGTCGACGTAGGTCAGATCGACCTGGACGGTCTCGGAGGTCCCGAGGGCCTGAAGGATGATGTTGTTGTGCTCGAAGGTCTCGGCCTCTTCTTCCGTGAGCTGACCAGCCTCGATGAGCTGATTGACCAGAGATTGGTCACGGCTCACCTGCACTAGACGATCACCCCGGAGGATGTAGGCGCGACTGTCCCCTACCTGCGCGACGAAGAGGCGCGAGTCGAGCAACGCGGCCACGGTGGCGGTGGTCCCCATGCCGCGCCGGCTCCGATCCGCCCGCGCTTCGTGGAAGATACGCGCGCCAGCGACCTCGACCGCGCGCACGAGACGCCGCGCGAACTCGTCCCGATGCGTGGGGAGATCGTCGCCGGTCAGCTGCTCGTAGACGATGTCGACGGCGAGCTGGCTGGCGACCTCCCCAGCGGCCGCGCCGCCCATGCCGTCGCAGACGCCGAAGACCGTCCCGTGTGGGCCCACGAGCTGTTCCCGATCCTCCGCCATGAGGCCTCGTCGCCCCGTGGAGAGGTTGGCGACGAGGAAGTTGTCCTCGTTGTGCTCGCGGATCTGCCCGACGTCCGTACGTCCGAAAACTCGGATGCGGATCGGCCCTGGCTGCGCCGCCGTGTCCATCTCAGCTCGGTCCGCCACTTTGGACATCTAGTCGGAAGAGGTGCTGGCCGATGCGCACGTGGTCGCCCGGCGAAAGGGACTGCTTGCCGCGGATCGCAATGAAGGTTCCGTTTGATGATCCAAGGTCCCTCAGTGTGTAGGTGTTGGTTCCGGAGGCGCGGCGCAGCGCGGCATGTCGGCGGCTCATGAAGGGATCGTCGGTGAACACGATATCACCTGCTTCCCGGCCGAGAATCGTTTCTGGACGAGAAAGATAGAAGATGTCGCGGCCGCATCCCTCCACCGTGTGCAGCACCAGGCGCGCCCGCCGGGCGACGGCTGGCGTGCCAAAGACGCGGGTGGAGTCCCGCACCGCCGCGCCGAGGTGACCCTCGGTTTCCTCCACGATTTCAAGCCTTAAGACCGCTTGGCCCAGGAGGAGCAGGTCGCCGTGCCGCAGCTCCAAGGGGCTCCCGCCGAGCCTCACGTACACGCCGTTGACCGACCCGAGGTCCTCGATGGTGAAGCCGCGGCTTCCATAAGTGAGCCGCGCATGGACGGGGCACACGTAGGGATCTTTCTCCAAGACGATGTCGCCGCTCGTGCGCCCGATGTCCATGTTCGGGCTCCGCAGGGGGTAGCGGCGACCGGGTGTCCCATCCTGGCCGATGACCACCAGCCAGGCCATGGGCAAGAGCCCGCTGCTCGGCTCCGACTCAGGCACGGCGGGGATCGGGTGGAGTCTTGCGTCCTCGGTGAGAGGGACGCCGCACAGCTGACAGTACCGCGCCTCTGCGGAGTTCGCGCCGCTGCACCGGGGGCACGTCTGAAAGGAGGGCAAGGCGCCCGGTGGGGGGAGGTCGAGCTCGGGGCCCCGCGCGTGCGCCACCGCCGCCGCTCCCTCCGCCGGTGCTCCGAAGGTCCGCTGCGTAGGCGGGCTCGAGGGGGAGCTCCCGTTGGTTCCTGCTGGCGCGCCTGCCGGGCTCCTCGACTCCACCTGAGCTGTCTGGCTTGGCGTTGTTCGCGAAGGAGATGCCGCCTCGGGATAGATCTCGGCCAGGGGGCGAGCTTCGAGCATCGGGGAGGAGCGCGGCCGCGCGGGTTGAGCCAGTCTTTGGGGAGAGGGGACGGCGCGCAGCGCTGGATTGCTGCGGGCGCCGCCGACAGCGACCATCGTCCCTCCGAGGGGGCGGTCCTGCTGGGCGCCGATCGTCGCTCCGCACTCGCAACAAAAGCTGCTCTCAGCGGGGTTCGGCGTGCTGCACGCAGGACACTCTGTGGAAGGCCCTGTTGAAGGCGTCGAGGTCGAAGGCTTTGCGGCGAATGGTGCTGGCGTCGGTGAAGCCGACGACATCGCGGACGGCGACGGGACTTCACGCGGAGGCTCGCCCTGTTGCTGCTGCTCGAAGGTGAGCGACGCCAAGCCCGCGAGGTACCCGGCGTCGTCGGGACCGCGGCTCGCGAAATTCAGATCCGGCGCCGGGGGACGCCCGGTGCTGGTACGCGCCGGGAAATCCACGTCGATCGCTCCAGAGGGACATTCGGCGACGACGGCGTCGCCCACGGGAGAGCTCGGCGTGGGCCGGGAGACGGCATGGCGCTCTCCCTGCAGCAGGCCCCCGCAATCCAGACAATACCGGACGTGCTCCGGGTTGCCTCGGCCGCAGCGCGCGCAGTTCACCTCCCCAGGGGAGCGCGGGCAGGCCATCGAGTCAACCCCACAGCTACCTCATCGAGTCACTTCGGTGAGCCATCGCGGAAAGGCCGTCGCGAGGTTCAGCGGCGGAGGTCGGCAAGTGGGGAGGGGATCGCTGGGGAGCGGAGCTCGGGAGAGCTCTCACCAGCGGGGGAGGGGATCCCGGAGCTCCACGCCGATCTCGATGGAAATCAGGTGAGCTAGCCCGAAGCCCGCCAGGGTGTCCGCCCGGAGCTGGCCCGCGCTGTCGGTCCACTGGCGCAGGAGCAGCGGCCGATAGGCCAAGGCACCACCGACGACCAGCTCGGGGGAGACCTGAAATTCGAGCCCGAGCCCGAGGGCACCGACCGCCCCCGCTGTCTCCGCGGCCCACTCGTCCCCGTAGAGGGCGAACCCCGCCCCGGCGAGCAGGTAGGGCTGCAGGCGCTGCCCGTGATCCCAATAGTAACGCCCCTCTACCCGGATCTGCTGGAGGATGGGGAGGACCAGCAGGTTCGAGGAGTCGTGCCTCGAAAACTCATAGGCGCCCCCGAGGTACCAAGGGAGACGGGAGCGATAGCCCGCGCGGATCGCCAAGCCTCCGCCGCCCTGGAGGATGCAGGGCTGGATCGCGTCGCCAGGGCAGAGGTGCCCCGCCGAGGGCACCGTCTCCGCGGTGAGGGCGCCTCCGTACTGAAAGTGGTCGAAGCTCGTGGGCGACGGGCCCAAGCTGCCTTCGGCGGCGGCCCCTCCGGTCTCGAGCAGGACCAGGAGGAAGCAGGCTATGAGGCAGCGCGGACCGGCCGTATCCCCGCGCAGGGGTGAAGCTGAATCGGGTGTGCTCGCGTCCGTCAACGTCCGCAGTGTCAAGCGGCCTTGACGTCACTGCAAGCCTTGGCTTAAAGGCGAGCCAAGCGCTGGGAGACGAGCCCGCGCCCCGAGCCCGCGGCGCGGGCCTCAAACGAGCTAGAGCTGAACCAGCCGAGCAACTTCCATGGAAATGCATCTCGACAGGCGTGCGATTCGTCAGATTCGGGTCTCTGCGCAGGAAGCAATCGAGGAGGACGACACCGAGTCGCTTCGGGAGGATATCCTCGAGGCATTTTCGGAAGACCAAATCGAAGAAATCGAGCGGCGGCTCGATCATGGCGACATGTTCGAGTTCCTCACGGACGTGATCGACGAGTGGGGTGGGGACGACGTCGACGAGCTGCTGGAGCTGCTCGAGAGCCAGCTCGGTGAGGTCGGGATCGATCTCAAGACCGAGGTGAAGAGCGACGACGAAGACGAGATCGACGACGACGACGACGAGGAGGACCTCGACGAAAGCGACGAAGAGGACGCCGAGTTCGAGGCGGAAGACGACTTCGTCGACGACTGACGGGTCGACGACTGACGGGTCTCCGTGCGGAGGCGACACGCGGGCTCGATCCGTCAGGGATCGCGCCCGCTTTGGATCGCGCCGCTATGAGGCCGATCCGCGTTCGAGCTGGGCGCCTCGATGCGCGAGGCCCGCTACGAACAGCTCGTAGCTCACCAACTGGACGGCCTGGGCGAGGTTGAGCGAGGGTTGATCCGCGGCGATGGGCACGCGCAGGAGCAGGTCTGCGCGGGCCAGCTCGACGTTCGTGAGGCCGCTCTTCTCGTTGCCCCAGAGCACGACGATGCGCTGGCCTTGCGCTGCGTGCGCGACGAGCCGCGGTGCGAGATCGCGCGGCGTCTTGACCCCTGAGAGGCCGCGCCGGGCGCTGGTGGCCACGACCAGATCGCAGCCAACGATCGCTTCGTCGACGTTGTCGTAGACGTCTGCCCCGTCGAGGACGTCTCTGGACTTGACCGCCATCTTTTGCGCCATGGGGTGGCTCGGGAGGGCGAGGCGACTCGGCCGGACGATGCCGAGGCGGGTGAACCCCATGGTCTTCAGAGCTCGCGCGCTCGCGCCCACGTTCTCCGGGTAATGGGGTGAGACGAGGACGAACTTCGTGCAACGATGGACGGGGAGCTCGAGCATGGGCGACGGTGGGAGCTCGCGGGGACGCGCTCAGGGATCGGAGCGGGCACAACGGAAGCCGAGGTAGGCCGCTCGTGTGCCAGGGGGTTCGTGTAGACGGGCCGCTCCGCGAAGCCAAGCGGGGGGCGTCAGGTAGTGGCCGCCCCGCACGACGCGGTCGACGTTCGTCCCAGGAGGGTCGCTCTCGTCATAGGGAGCATAAGGTGTGCTCGTCCACTCGGCGACGTTCCCGGCGAGCTGAAGGATCCCTTCGGGCGTGGCTCCCGCTTCGAAGCTCGTCGTCGGCGCGAGCTCCTCGAAGCCGTCGCGCCCTTCGGTTCGTGAGACGCCCCAGCGGCCGTGGTTGGCGAGCGCCCCGTGGAAGTGATCCCCCCAGGGATAGCGCCTCCTCTGAGGGCCGCGGGCTGCGCGCTCGAGCTCTGACTCGGAGGGGAGCCGTGCCCCCCGGTACGCGCAATAGCGGCGAGCTTCGTCCCAGGTGACGAAGACGGCGGGCAGCTCCTGTCGAGCGAAACGTTCGGCGCCGCGCTCGTAGGGCAGGGGGTCGCAGCGCCCCTGGCGCACGCAGTGCTGGTACTCCCCGAAGCTCACCTCGCGCCGGTCGAGCCAGAAGGAAGGCACCACCACGCGCGGCCCTCCGAGCTCGTCGGCGAAGGTGCCGGGCCCACACGCGGTGGTCTTGGCGTCGCGATTACATCGAGCGGCCGCCTCGAGCACCTCGTCACGGCTCGAGCCGAGCTGGATGGCGGCTCGAGGGAGCCGCACCATGGCCGGCGTCGGCGGGACCAGGACCGTCGTCGATCCAGCCGCCGCGGCGCCTTCGCCGAGCAGCAGACCCGGGACGCCGAGGGCGACGAACAGCGCCGTGGGCGCGCGCTTCACGGAGCAGCCTGGTTGCGGCGCGCGGCGCCGGGCGCGGAT
>JAEWOQ010000078.1 GCA_023460875.1 Pseudomonadota bacterium | reverse complement strand
GCGTCGCCATCATCGACGACCCGATCAAGAACCGGAAGGAAGCCGACAGCGCCCGCCGTCGAGAGGTCGTCGAGGAGAGCTATCGAGAAGCCGTCGAGACCCGCGTCCACCCGGGCGCCAGCATCTTCGTGCTCGCCACGAGGTGGCACCCGAAGGACCTGAGTGGCGTCCTGGTCGATGAGGGCTGGGAGTACATCAACCTCCCGGCCATCGCCGAGAACGACGACGACCCGAACGGGCGCGAGGTTGGCGAGGCGCTCTTTCCGGAGATGTGGCCCGTCGAGGCCCTCCAGGCGAAGCGCGCCAAGGTCCTCGAGTTCACGTGGTCAGCGCTCTACCAGGGCCGTCCGCGTCCCAAGGGCGGCAAGGTCTTCCACGAGCCGACGTTCTACGCGGCGCTCCCCAAGACTTACCGCGGCGCCTTCGGCGTCGACCTCGCCTACACGGCGAAGACCACCGCCGACTGGAGCATCTGCGTCGAGCTGTGGCGCGAGGAGCGCACCGGCAAAGACGCCCAGGGCAACCCCCTAGAGCCCCTCTTCTACGTCAGGCACGTGGACCGGGCGCAGGTGGAGGCCCCCGACTTTGCGCTCACCCTGAAGGGGCGGCACGTCCGGCGCCCCGAGTGGCGGATGCTCTGGCGCGCGAGCGGCACCGAGAAGGGCGCGGCGAGCTTCATCCAGCGGCAAGATATCCCGCTCCAGGTCAAGAGCCCGCCAGGAGACAAGCTCGTCAGCGCCACCGACGTGGCGGCAGCCTGGAACGCCGGCCGTGTCCTCGTTCCTGACCCCGAGCACTTCCCCGAGTGCGAAACGTGGCTCTACCCGTTCCTCGACGTGATCGCGAACTTCACCGGAGGCGGCAAGGAGGTCGACGACGACGTGGACGGCCTCGGCAACGCCTTCGAGGCCCTCCGTGGCTCCGATGACGGCCCCACCATCCGCATCAAATCCTCCCGACGCTGACCCATGGCCGCACGCAAGCGAAAGCCCGAGACGGCCGACACGAAGACGTTCCGCGCCCCGAGCGTGCGGACCTTCCAGGAGTGGACCCCGCGCAAGATCCGGCTGGCCGAGCGCCAGGCGGAGGCCGGTGACCTCTCCTACGCCGCCGCGGTCTGCGAGTGGCTCCTCGGCGACGACGACGTAGCCGGCGCCCTGGATGCTCGACTCGACGCGCTCTTCGGGCTCGTGCCCACCTTCGAACCGGGCGAGGGGCGGAAGAAGGCTCAGGCGGTCAAGGCCCTCGAGGCCGGCGAAGACTGGTGGGAGAGCTACCCCGAGTCGCAGAACCGCCTCCTGCAGAAGTGGGGGCTGCTCCTCGGTATCGCGCCCGCCGCGCACCGGTGGGAGGAGCGAACGGATCACGGCGGACGCTGGCTCCCCAAGCCGCGCTTCTGGCACCCCTCGACGCTGCGGCAGGACCAGCAGACCCTCGAGTGGTCGATCTCGAACGCCCTGCACCAGCGCGTCCCGGTCACGGCCGGTGACGGCACATGGGTGGTCCACACGCCGTTCGGCGAGGATCGCCCGCAGATGCAGGGGCTCTGGCGCTCCTTGGCACGCTGGGTGCTGCTCAAGCACGATGCGATGGGGGACGCGGGGAAGCACTCCGAGCAGGCGTCAAAGACGGTCATTACCGCCCCGGAGGACGCGACCCGCCAGCAGCGGATAGAGGTCGCCGAGGACATCTTCAACTCGGGCGAGGATGCGGTCATCGCGCTCGCCGCGGGCTTCGACGCCAAGCAGCTCGAAACGGCGGCGAACCTCTCGAACATCTACAAGCCGCTCGTCGAGCTCGCGCGCACAGCCATCGCCATCCGCGTCCGCGGCGGCAACCTCTCCAGCAACGTCGAGGGAGGCTCCCGCGCCGCAGCGGAGAGCCAGGCCAAGCAGAGCGAGCAGCCCAAGCTCCGCTTCGACGCCGAGAGCTTCTCGGCGACCATCCACGACCAATCGCTGGTCTGGTGGGCGGAGTACAACTTCGGCGACGCCAAGCTCGCTCCCTGGCCCAAGTATCCGGTCGAGCCGGAGGAGGACCGCAAGGCCAAGGGTGAGACCGAGGGGCAGGCTCTCGACGTGCTTGACCGAGCTGAGCGGCTCGGGCTCGAGGTCGACCGCGAGGAGTTCCTCCAGACCTACGACATCGGCTGGGCCAAGCCAGGGCAGCGCCCCGAGCCGCCCGCGCCCCCCGAGTACCCGCCCTTCGGGCAGCCGGCGCCCCAGCAGGCGCCACCACGCCAGGAGGGCCAGGCAGCGCCCATCGTCGCTCTCGCCTCCGGGGCGTCCGTCGCGGCCAATTCCGGATTTGTCGAGGGGCAGGAGTACATCGATGCTCTGACCGAGCACGGCACAGCACGGTTCGCCGAGGCTATCGAGCCGGACCTGAAGGCGATCCTGGACGTCCTCGGGCAAGCCAAGGACTACGACGACCTCCGCAGCAAGCTCCGCGAGGCCTACCAGGAGCTCAGCCCGGAGAAGCTCTCCGGTGTAGTCGAGCGGGCCCTGATTCTCGGCGAGCTCGCCGGCATGACCGCGACCCTTTCTGACTTGTGAACCCATGGCGTGGGCAGTTTCCGCCGACGTCGAGCGCTTCGACGAGGCGCTGGAGTGGTTCCTGGGTCGCACGATCCTGACCGACGAACAGCGGATTGCGATCCCAGCAAGGGCGCGGTCGCGCTCGTTCTGGGTTGCCGGCGTCGCGCAGCTCGACGTCGTGCAGGACGTGTTCGACGAGCTCGACAAGGCCATCACCAAGGGCGAGCCCTTTGAGGAGTTCCGCAAGCGCGTACAGGCCAAACTGACGGCCGCCTGGGGCAAGGAGAACCCTGCTCGCGTCGAGACGATCTTCAGGAACGCTGCGCAGAGTTCATACAACGCCGGGCGCTGGGCGCAGATGTCCGAGCCCTCCGTGGCGAAGTTCCGGCCGTTCTGGATGTACGACGCGATCCGCGACGACCGCACGACCCCGCTCTGCAAGGGACTCAACGGCACCATCCTCCACCATCAGGACCCCTTCTGGGACACGCACACCCCGCCACTGCACCACCGGTGCCGCTCATCGATCCGCAACCTCCGCAGGTCTGAGGCCGAACGGCGAGGCGTCACGACGACCGCGCCGACGGAGATGCCGCCGGATGGCTGGGGCCAGTCCCCGCGGCGCGCGACGGAGTGGCGCCCGGAGCCGGGGAGCCGGGATCCTGGACTGCTCGCTGAGCTCGAAAAGAAACAGCCGCCGCCTCCCCCGCCGCCCAAGCCCAAGAGCCTCGACGAGTTCCCGCCTGGCGAGGTCCCACGGGTCGCGCACCCCGAGGGCGGCTTCCACGTTGCTGCCGCCGAGAACGCAAAGCGGTTCCCGAAGAAGCTCAAGAAGCGAATCAGCGACTACAGCGGCAACGACTACCGGTACATCCGCGACGCCATGCGGATGCCCGAGGACCAGTGGCTGCTGGAACACAAGCGGGCGACCCGGAGCTATGACCATTTCCGACGCGCCGCGCTTGAGCTCGCCGAGGGTGTACAGCAGCTCGGCGGCGTCGAGCTGACGCCGCACACCCTCTATCGCGGCATCCGTGTCGAGCGGGCGGTGGCGGAGAAATTCGCCAACTCAGCAACGCTGACCGCGGACGCAATCGCCTCCACGAGTCACAACGTAGGTGTCGCGATCCGGTTCACCCAGCGACAACATGATCACCCCGAGCGGGATACCCGTCTCCTGATCAGCCTGAAGATGCGCAGCAGCAACAACGTGCTGCCGATCGACTCCGTCTCAGCGCACCAGGGCGAACACGAGCTCCTGATGGGCGCCGGAAAGCGCTTCAGGGTGACCTCGGTCCGGATCAAGGACGACTACATCGGCGACACGATGGTCATCATCGAGGCCGAGGAGATGAGCGCGCTCGATATCGTCGACCCCTCACGCGAGATCAGCCTGCGCCTGGATCAGAAGTAGCCGGTGCTACCCACGACGCGCGGCGACTCTCCGATGAACCGCCAGGGGCGCATCGACACGCCGTCACTGTAGAGAACCACGGCCTGCGCCGTCTGGCGCTCCCGCTCGTCGGGGTCAGGGAACTTCGCCGCGAGAGCCCGACCGATCTGCTCGGTGGTCAGGTCTTCCCCTTCGATGAGCACCTCTCCCGAGGCGAGGGTCACGCGGGTCATCCGATCGTCGGCCATAGCCCCAGCATAGCACGCCCTGGCGCCCATTCGCGGAATTGCCCAATATGCCCACCGAAACCAAAAGCTGGCAGGTCGAACTGCGCGCGGCGCCCGCCGCCGCAGGCCCCGACGCCACTGCCGCGAAGCTCGAGATCGCTGTCCACGACACCATCGGCCAAGGCTTCTGGGAGGACGGGATCACGTCGACGGACTTCTTGGCCGCCGTCAGGTCGGCTCCCAACGCCACGGCCATCGACGTCCGTGTCAACAGCCTAGGCGGCATCGTCGACCAGGCGAAAGCCATGGGCAACCTGCTCGCCGAACGCGCCTCGAAGGGCGTGAAGGTGACCGGTTACGTCGACGGTATCGCCGCCTCCGCTGCGTCCTACCTGCTCACCTTCGCCCAGCGCGTCGTGATGCCCGCCAACACGTTCCAGATGCTGCATGGGGTGCGCGGGGGCGTGTGCGGTACCGCGCCGGAGGTGGAGGCGCACGGGCGCATGATGGCCCGCCTCGACGAGCAGATCGCCGAGGCGTACGCCGCAGCATCGGCCCGACGCGGCAAGGGCAAGACGAAGGAGGACTTCCTCGCCCTGTTTGCCAAAGGGGACACCTATCTCGACGCGGACGAGGCCATCGAGTGGGGCCTGGCTGACAAGAAGCTGGAGCCGATGAAGGTCGCTGCCTGCCTCGTGGACCTCGGCGAGTACGCCGAGGGGGCCCCCGAGGCTGTGCGCTCCGCCCCGTACGTGGCCCCCAAAGCTGCACCCGTCGTCGGGCCCGTCGCGGCATCGGCGGCTCCCGTCCCCTCACCCATCACCCCTCCGGGCCCGGTTGCTCGGGCGGAGAACACACCGACCAACCCGAGCCATGCCGGGAAGGAGACCAAGACCATGAAGCTCATCATCCAGGCTCTGGCGCTCACCGAGGGCGCCGACGAGGCGGCCATCGTTGCCGCCGTCAACAGGCTCCAGGCGAGCGCCCGTATCGGCGGGGAGATCGAAAAGCTCGTCGGGGCAACGGGCGACGCGGCCCTCGGCGCCGTGCGTGCGCTGAAGGAGTCGCAGGCTCAGCACGTCGAGCTCGCCGCCGAGGTCGGCAAGGTCAAGGCAAACCTGGCCCGTCGCGACTTCGAGGCCGCCCGCGACGGCGGCCTGAAGGAGAAGAAGCTCACGCCCGCCGTAGCCAAGCACTACACGGACCGCTTCGATGCTGCTCTCGCCGCGGGTGAGGGCTACGAGTCGATCGTGGCCGACCTGCAGGGCTTCCTGGCCGTGGCGCCTCGCCTGGTCAGTTCCCCCGGCGCCCCTGGCGGAGCGGCGCCCGTGACCGAGGGCCCCATGCAGCACGGGGGCAAGGCGTTCGAGCAGATGACCGCCATGGAGCAGCACAAGCTCAAGGCCGAGTCGCGCGAAATCTACGACGCGCTCCGTGAGGATGCCGTCAACCGCGGCGCCCTCTGAGCCCGGGAACCCGCAACCTCGCAACCCCCATCACGGGAAAGACCAACTGAGGCAATCACATGGCCATCACGACCAAGAACGACATGATCGACGTCCAGATCCTGATGGACGTCGTCCGCGGGGCCTTCAAGGGCAAGAACGCCCTCGTGGGCTCCGTCTT
This sequence comes from Pseudomonadota bacterium, assembly GCA_023460875.1. Lineage (GTDB taxonomy): Bacteria > Myxococcota_A > Polyangia > Polyangiales > Polyangiaceae > NIC37A-2. The sequence goes on along the minus strand of JAEWOQ010000078.1, from coordinate 2,003 downwards.
CGTGAGCAGCGGCGCCGTCCGCGTGTCTCCCACGATGCCCGAGGGCGGACAGAACGCCATCGGGAAGAAGATCGACATCCCGTACTTCGGGACCATCGGTGAGTTCGTGCCGAACGCCGACGGCTCGTCCGTGACCCCGAGCAAGCTCGGGCAGATGTTCGAGCAGGCAACGGTGGACCGCTTCTCGCTGGCGGCCGAGGTGAGCCGCTGGGCGCAGGGCGTGGGCGCGCTCATGCCCGGAGCTGACGCGGACCCCTACGAGGAGGCGAAGCGCCAGATCATGGCCGCGGCGGAGCGCGCCATGGACGCGATCATGGTTGCGCAGTTCGCGACGACCCCGCTCGTGATGGACGTCTACAGCGCCTCCGCTCCGGCTTACCTGAACTGGGACCTGGTCCAGGAGGCGACCGCGCTGTGGGGCGACGAGCAGGACCAGATCGTTGCGATGTCGCTGCACAGTCAGGCCCGCAAGGACGTCGCCAAGCTGAAGGACAGCGCCGGGCGCCCCTTGCTTCTGGCTGACCAGCGCGACGGTCAGCAGCAGGTGACCCGCTTTGGCGGGCACCCGCTGGTGCTCTCCGACCGCGTGCCGCTCACCGGCTCGACCATGACCGCGGCCATGGGGAAGGCTGGCAGCGCACCTCCGGACGTCACGCTCTCCGGGACCCCGCTCGGGCCCTGGAAGCTGATGATCGACGTGACGACCGGAGGCTCCAGCGACGGGACGGCGAAGTTCCGGTTCTCGACGGACGGCGGCCAGATCTGGTCGTCGACCTACGCGATCCCCAACGGCGGCGGCCCCATCGTCCTCGACGACTCGGCGCACTCTGCGGTGGCGGACATCAACGGGGAGCGTCCCGCGGACAGCCTTGTCGGCGTCAACGGCAAGACGGGTATCACGGCGACGTTCGCGAACGGCACCTACAACGCCGACAACGTGTACAAGTCGATCGCGAACCTCAAGGTGACCACGCTCATCTCCCAGGCCGAAGCGGGCGCCTTCTGGTACAACGCGAGCCGCCTGGGCATCCAGACGGACGTGGACATCCTCGCCGACACGGACATCGCGGCGTCCCACCTCTACCACGCGGCGAAGCTGTACCGGCGGCGCCGTGGCGGAAGTAGGCCAGGGGCCATCGCGATTCGGCACAACGTGTCCGGGTACACCGGCGGGACCACGTTCTGATGCTGACGGGACGACGTTTGCGGGAAAGGGCGGCGGCAGAAGCCTCCGGGCAGCCGCTGCCGCCCCCCCGCCGGCCACAGGCCGATGTCCCGCGGCACCAGCACGAGGCCGAGCTCGCGGCTCTGCGCAAGGCGCACGCTCAAGAGCTGGCCACCGTGCGAGCCGAACTCGAGCAGGCGCGCGCCGAGAACGCGGAGCTGAAGGATCAGCACGAGGCCGAGCTCGCGGCTCTGACTGCGCCCAGCAGCGACGTCGAACCCAAGGACCCGGAGGGCCCCGCCGAAGGCGAGCCCGGCGGGCCGAAGGGCTCGGGAGCGGGAGCCCCGGACAAGCCGCAGGCCAAGCCGGAACCCGAGAAGCCGAAGGGCAAAAAGAGCCGCTGACCGTGGCCACGCTCGGCACCCCACGCCGCTTCTACCTGTCGAAGCGGATCGAGGCGCAGATCTTCTGCGACGACAGTGAACTCGTCTGGAAGGCGAAGCAGGAGGCGCAGCCGGGAACCCCTCTTCCGGAGGATTTCCCGCTCGCCTCCCAGCTCGCCGAGCTCGGCTACACGACCCGCGAAGATCTCGACGGGGCGGACGAGGACGAACTCACGCGACTAGGCATCGGGAGTCGCGGCGCTCGACAGGTGCTGGCAGCGCTTGCCGCGCTCTGAAAGGACACTATGGGATACCATCGAACTTCTGACCGCCGCTGGGCGGACACCGAGGACATCGTCCTCGCCCCGCTTGCCCTCCGTGACGACGCCGAGGCGACCGGCACCGAGTTCGAGCTCGGCGACCGCGCCACCGTGCGCCTGGCGCTGACCGTGACC
>JAEWOQ010000077.1 GCA_023460875.1 Pseudomonadota bacterium | reverse complement strand
CTTCGCTCCTGGCGCGCTCCAGCGCCTCGGGGAGCTCCGCCTCCGAGTAGACACGGCGCATGCCCTTCCCGCCCCCACCGGCGGATGGCTTCAGCAGGACGGGATAGCCGATGGCCTCCGCGCTGCGGCGTGCGTCCTCGAGATCGCCCGCCGGGCCCCCCGGGATGATCGGCACTCCGGCCTCGCGCATCGCCTCGCGCGCCTCGACCTTGAGCCCCATGCGCCGCATCGCGGCGGCGGGGGGGCCGATGAACTCGAGCTGGGCGCGGGCGCAAGCGTCCGCCAACTCTGGCGACTCCGACAGGAAGCCGTAGCCCGGGTGCAGCGCGTCGCACCCGGCCTTCCGCGCCACCGTGAGCAAGCGCTCCACGTCCAGGTAGCTTTGCACCGCGGGAGCAGGGCCGATGGGGAACGCCTCGTCGGCGGCGGCGACGTGGAGGGCGTCCCGATCCGCGTCCGAGTAGACCGCGACGCTCGCGATCCCCATGTCCCTCAGGGTCCTGGCGATCCGTACGGCGATCTCGCCGCGGTTCGCGATCAGCACTTTGCGCAACGCCTTCATGAATCGTGTCGCCCCATGTAGGAAACGGCCTGCGGCCTCTGCCTGGTCTTATACAGCGGCGACCCCTCGCGTGGAGCGGCGCTCGACCGGCGCTGAGCCGCAGGGCGCACATCGCGGCCGTTTTCGGAGCCGTCGCCGGTTTCGCGGGAGGCGCGCTGGCTGCCTCCGCGCGCTCGCAGGCGGCGTCGCCCTCGCTTGCGCCGCGACTTTCGGTCTATACAGCCCGGGCTGAATGATGGGCAGAGCCGACGAAGAACGAATCATCGGTGTCGCAGAGCTGGCGCGACGCCTGCGCATCGCCCTCGAGGGCCTGAGCGGGACCGACTGGGTGGAGGGTGAGATCGGCGGCTTCAAGCGAGCCCCGAGCGGGCACTGCTACTTCACCCTCAAGGATGAGCGGGCGGACGCGTGCATCGAGTGCGTGATGTACAAGTTCCAGGCGGCGCGGGCCCGCGCCGTGCTCACCGAAGGCGCGCGCGTGCAGCTCCGGGGGCGCGCGACGGTCTACGAGCGGCGTGGACGTCTGCAGTGGGTGGCGGAGGCGGCCCGACCCGCTGGGCGTGGCGCCCTGCTCGAAGCCTTGGAGCGGCTCAAGATCCAGCTCGCCGCGGAGGGGCTCTTCGACGCTCGCCGGAAGCGTCCGTTGCCGTCGGATCCTCGGGTGGTGGGCGTGGTCACGAGCCGCAGCGGCGCGGCGGTTCATGACATCTGCACGGTCGCGCTCCGGCGCGGGAGGGTACGGGTCGTGGTGAGCCACGCCACGGTGCAAGGGGAGGGCGCCGTGCGGAGCCTCCTGGAGGCCCTCGACCGCATCGAGGCCTATCCCAGGCTGGACGTGATCATCCTCGGTCGCGGCGGTGGATCCGGTGAAGACCTCATGGCCTTCAACGACGAGCGGGTGGTGCGGCGGGTGGCTCGCTGCAAGGTGCCGGTGGTGAGCGCCGTCGGCCACGAGATCGACATCTCGCTCGCGGATCTCGTGGCGGACCGCCGCGCGGCCACGCCGTCCGAGGCCGCCGAGCTCGTCGTGCCGAGCCTGGAGGAGCGGCGCCAGACGATCCGGGGCTACCAGCGGCACCTGAAGCGCGCGATGGTCAGCCGCCTCCACGAGGAGCGGCTGCGCTCCGAGCGCCTGGGCCAGCGCCTCAGCGATCCGCGCTTCTTGATCGCGGCGCGGCAGCAGGACCTCGACGAGCTGCGGGCGCGGCTGGAGGGGGGCCTGCGGCGCCAGCTCACCCAGCGACGATCGCGTCTCGAGCAGCAGCACCGGCGGCTCGCCCTGCATCATCCCCAGGCGGTCCTCGCTCGTGCTCGGGGTCAGCTAGGGCCCTTGAGGGGCCGCTTGACGGCTGCGATGGCTCGGGTGCTCGACCGCTGTCGCGCGCGGCTCGGGAGTGAGAGCGCGGCGCTCCAGGCGCTCTCCCCCCTCGCCATCCTCGGGCGGGGCTACGCCCTGGCGACCCGCGCCGGGGGGATCCCGATCCGCTCGGCGGAGGAGCTCGTCCTGGGGGAGCGGGTGGAAGTGCGCGTACGTACAGGGGCTTTCGAGGCCGAGGTCACCTCCGTGCTGTCGACGGTTGAAAACGCGGACGGTTTGGACCATGAGTGGCCCGCCGGCGCCCACGAGGGGTCGGGGGAACTCCGATGAGCGAGCGCTTTCTACTCATTGGCCATCCCGTGGCCCACTCGCTCTCGCCGGCGATCCACGAGGCGGCGTACGACGCCCTCGGTCGCGCGGGGCGGTACGAGCTCCTCGACGCGCCCGACGCGGCCGCCGTCCTCGCGCAGGTGGAGCGCCTGCGGCGCAATGAAGTCCAAGGCGCCAACGTCACGGTCCCGTGGAAGCGGCTCGCGCTCTCCGTCGCGGACCGCGTCGACGAATCGGCGCGGGAGGTGGGCGCGGCGAACGTCCTCGCCCGGGCGCGAGACGGCGCCGTCGTCGCGTACAACACGGACGCACCCGGGCTTGCTCGGGAGCTCGCCGAGCTCGTGGATGAGCTCGGCGGGTGGGGGGAGGCGGCGGGCGCGTGCGTCTTGGGGAACGGAGGAGCCGCCCTCGGGGCAGTAATGGCCTGCCGCCTCGCGGGGGCCAAGCGGATCGTGGTGACGGCGCGGGCGTTCCGGGCGAGCGCGGACCCCGCGGAGTGGCCGCGGGCTGCGGAGCTGCGGCGGCTGGGAGCGGAGCTGTTGCCGTGGCCCGAGCCTCGGGAGGGGGAGGGGCGGAGCGTCGTCCAGCTCGCCCGGGAGCAGCTCGATGGGGTTCGGCTCGTCGTGCAAGCGACCAGCGCAGGGATGCACGGCGCCGATCCCGGAGAGACGATCGCCCGACTCGTCCCCTGGGAGCAGTCACCTCCGGTGGCTGCTTATGATCTCGTCTACAACCCGGAGCAGACGCCCTTCCTCCGGCTGGCCTCGGACAGCGGACACCTCGCTCGCGGCGGGCTCGGCATGCTCGTGCGGCAGGCGGCGCTCGCCGTGGAGATCTGGTGGGGCACGCTGCCGCCGCTCCCACCTCTACGACAGGCTGCGGAGCTCGCCCTCGCTGCTCGCGTCGCGGAGGAGCCGGGGGACCAGGGCCGATGAAGACCCGGGAGAAGGTCACGTGGCGCGGGCTCGCCGACGGCCCTTGGCCCATGGTGCACGTGGGCGGCGACCTCGAGCGCGCAGAGCAGGAATGGCTGCACACCAACGGCACGGGCGCCTACGCCATGAGCACCGTGGCGCTCATGCACACGCGGCGTCATCACGGCCTGCTGGTGGCGTCTCTCGGCTCTCTGGAGCGCCACGTCGTCATCAGCCACGTGGAGACGACGGTGGAGGCGGAGGGGCGCACCTATCGCCTCTCCACCCATCAGTTCCCAAACGTCGCGCCCACGCCCGGCTACCGACACCTCGAGACCTTCGCGCAGGATCCGCTGCCCCGCTGGGTGTTCGCGGTGGGGCGCGGGGCTCTCGAGCGCACCTTGTGCCTGGTGCGGGAGCACAACGCGGTGGTGTTGGGGTTCACCTGGACCGGCAAGGACGTCGCGCGCCTGAAGCTGCGTCCGCTCATGCCCCTGCGGCTCTCGGAGGAGCTCACGCGGGAGCACGGCGCGATGTTGCAGACCGTGACGCTGCGCCCCAACGAGGTCGACGTCCAGCCGGTGCTGCGGCTGCCGAGCGTGCGATTTCTTCATTCCGGCGTGTTCATGGGCTCGCCGGACTGGTGGCGACGCTTCGAATACCTCGAGGATCGTGGGCGCTACGAAGATTTCCAGGAGGACATGTGGAGCCCCGGCATCTTCGAGGTGGAGCTCCTCCCAGGCCGTACGGAGTATCTCGTCATCGCCGTCGGTGAGCTCCCCGATCGCACCCCAGCCGAGCTCGTCATGGACGCGGCGGAGCACGTGCTCGCCCAGGACCCTGGGCAGGAGTGGGAGCCGATGGCGCGCGCGCTCTGCGTGGCCGCGGACCAGTTCGTCTTGGAGCCCGAGTGCGCCATCGTGGCCGGTTACCCGTGGCTGGATGTCTGGGCGCGGGACGTGGCCCTCGCGCTGCCGGGGATCCACCTCGCCCGTGGCAGGCTGGAGCAGGCCCGCTCCAGCCTGCGCTTCCTGTGTAGTCAGCTCACCGGAGGGCTGCTCCCGAAGCGCTTGTCCTACGGCCCGGCGACGACGGCGCTGCGGCCACCCGTCCCTGCGGATCCGGGACCGGCCCTCGACGCCACCCTCTGGTTGTTCGAGGCTGCGCGGCACTGGGCCATCCAGGCGGGCCCCGGAGATCCCTTCGTGCGAGACGGGATCTTCCCGGCGCTCCGGGAGGTCTTCGAGGTGCTCACGGAGGGCCGCTCCGAGTTCGCCTGGATCACCCCGGAGGGCTTCCTCGAGAACGGCGGCGAGGGGGCGCTGACCTGGATGGACGCGGGCACCAGCTCAGAGCTCGTGACCCCTCGCAAGGGACTCGCCGTCGAGCTGCAAGCGCTGTGGGCGAGAGCCTGCGACACCCTGAGCGCCTGGGCGCGCGACGCCGGTGAGCCCGGCTTGGAGAGCCGCGCCACGGCGTGCCGGGACGCGGTGCGGGCGAAGTTCCGGGATCGCTTCTGGTGTCACCAGACGAGCTACCCCTTCGACTGCGTCAGTGGCGCGCGCCACACGGGGGACGCCTGGGCGGATCCGTCGATCCGACCCAACGCGCTCATCGCGCTGGCGGTCGATCCAGAGCTGTTCGAGCCATGGCAACGTCGCGCCGTGCTCGAGCGCTGCGACCGGGAGCTGCTGACCCCCCGCGGCCTGCGGAGCTTGTCACCCACCGAGCCCGCCTACGTCGGTCACGTGGGAGGGACCGTCGCAGAGCGCCAAGCATCCTACCATCAAGGTCCGGTCTGGCCGTACCTGCTCGGATACTACGCGCGGGCGAGCCTGCTCGTGTACGGCGACGACCCGGCGACCCCCGAGCGCCTGCGCAGCCTCGTGGAGAGCGCCCTCGAGGACGGCATCGTAGTCGGGCAGATGGCTCAGATCACCGACGGAGATCCGCCGCATCGCTGGCGTGGGTCCCCCGCTCAGGCCTGCAGCGTGGCCGTCCTCCTCGATCTCCTGGTGAACGTCCTGCCCCGCAGCCCGGCTGTCCCTTAGGGCACCGAACGGCTCGCCTCGGGCAAACCGCTCGGTGCCGCTCTCTGCCGCCGTCAGGGGGAGTCGACGTGCTGCAGCAGGTCGGAGCCCGTCGACAGGACCAGGGAGTCCTTCTCCGTGATCGTGGCCTCGTACACCTGCAGGCTGCGGGTCAGGCCGTAGAAATCGGGGTCCTTCCCGTAGGCCTCCGCGTAGATCCGCGCGCTCTCGCCGTCGCCGTCACCACGCAGGCTCTGCGCGTCTCGGTACGCCTCGGCCAGCAAGATGGCGCGCGTCTTGTCCGTCTCCGCGCGGATCTTGGCGGCCTCTTCGTGGCCTTCGGAGCGGTACCGTTTGGCGCTGCGGTCACGCTCGGCGCGCATGCGGGCGAAGACGCTCTCCTGCACCTCCAGGGGGAGGTCGGCTCGCTTGATGCGGACGTCGACCAGATCGATGCCGAAGGCGGCGACCCGTCCCCGGGCTCCCTCCGCGACCCGCTGCATCATCGGTCCTCGCGCTGTGCCGATGATGTCGCCGAAGTCGTTGTTGGCGATCTCGCGCCGCAGCTCGCTGTTGACGATGTCGCTGATGCGCGCCTTGGCGCCTGACTCGTCACGCACGGACGTGTGGTACCGCAGCGGATCGACGATGCGCCAGCGGGAGACGGGGTCGGCCACCAGCTTCTTCTTGTCGAGGGTGAGGTACTCCTGGGGGGGAGAGTCCGTGCCGAGGATGCGCCGCTCCATGCGGTGCACTTCGTTGGCGATGGGCCACTTGGGGTAGATGCCCGGCTCGCGCACGCTGTACTGGTACTCGCCGAACTGGGTCACGATCGCCTGCTCTCCCTCCTGCACGATGTAGAAGGAGCTCCACGCGAGCCAGATCCCGATGATGGCGAGGACGGTTGCAAGAGAACGATTCATTGTGCGGCCCCCTGTTCCGTCGCGACGGTCGCGGCGGCGGCGGCGGCGCGCACCGCGGCGGGCTTGTTGCCGAGGGGTAGGATCGGCAGGGTGGAGCCCGAGAGCTGTCGATCGATGATGGTCTTGTTGTCGACCTTCGCCAGGACGCGCTCCATGGCCTCGAGGTGGAGCCGGCGGCGCGTCACCTTCTCGGCCTTCCTGTACTCCGCGTAGAGCGCGTTGAAGCGCTCGGCGTCACCGGTGGCCTCGAGCACGCGCTGTTCCTTGTAGGCCTCGGCGCTCCGCAACATCTGCTGCGCCTCGCCGCGGGCACGCGGGATCAGATCCTCCTGATAGCCGCGGGCTTGGTTGATCAGCTTCTCCTTCTCCTCGCGAGCGCGCACCACGTCGTGGAACGCGTCCTTGACCGGATCGGGAGGATCGACGGACTGGAGCTTGACCTCCGTGACCTCGATGCCGCTGTCGTAAACGTTCATGAGTTGTTGCAGCTCCTCGAGGCTCTCCGTTTGCACCTGACCACGGCCTCGCGTGATCACGTCGTCGATGGTCATGCGCCCGACCACGCTGCGCAGCACCACCTCCGAGGTGGCGCGCAGGGCGTCTTCCGGCCGCGCCAGGCGAAACAGATACTTGCTCGGGTCGGCGACCCGGTACTGCACGATCATCTGCGCCTGGACCATGTTCTCGTCGCCCGTGAGCATCTGCGCTTCGGCGGCCTTCACCTGATCGCCGCGGAAGCCGACCTCGATGCGCCGGACCTCCGAGATGTCCACCACGTCGACCCGCTGCAGGAGGGGGATCCTGAAGTGCAAGCCGGGGTCCGTCCGGCCCGTCTCCTTGCCCAAGGTCCGTACGACCCCGACCTCACCGGGCTCCACCTGATAAAAGCCCACCGCCGCTAGAAACAGCAGGAACAGGATCAGGACGACGGGGCCCAGCTTGCGAAAATTGCGGCCCAGGCTGTCCGAGACCTGCGCCATCACGTCCGCCAGGTCGGGAGGGCGCCCACCACCAAATTGATTGCTCATCGGTTCGCTACGCGGGCCGGCAACACATCACGTCCACTCTGGTCGCGATCGAGAACGCCGAACCCTCGGCCCGAACTTATCGGGCCTTCCAGGTCGGGGCAAACCGTGAACGTCGAATTACCGGTATGAGCGCGGGGCTCGTTTACGGAGCTCGTTCACGGAGCTCGTTCACGGAGCTCGTTCACGGGGCTCGTTCGCGGAGCTCGTTCGCGGAGAGGGCGCGCCACGGGCTAGCGCGTGAGCGCTCTCCGCAGGTCAGTGACGGACGCGCCAGTTCCCGGTGAACGTGCGCCCCACCTCGTCACAAGTGGGATCGGTGACGATGAGCTCCGGGCGTCCCTCGTGACAGAACACGACCGTGTTCTGCCTGAACGTGCGCCCGAAATAGACGCTCTCATCCCTGTCGATGCCGTGGACGAGCCACGCTGGCTCGCGCCAGACCCCGTCGGGCTCTTCGTCGTAGCCGATGCACTGCTCGACCCGGTAGCAGCCGAGGATCAACAAGTCGCGCATCACCTGGTGACGGCCGTCGTTGACCCGCCGCGGCAGGAGCATCGAACGTGGGTTGTAGGCCGTCAGGATGGCGAACTGCGTGCGCAGCAGCGGGGGCAACGCGCTCTCGTCCTTGACGATTTCTCCGTCGAGGGAGGCCCGGACGACGCCGGACTCCGTGGGGAACTCGTAAACCGTGGCGAGATAGGAGCGGAGGAGGGTCTGATCCATCAGCGGGCGAAACGGTAACCGACTCCCCGTACGGTGAGCAAATGCTTCGGCGCGGCGGGGTCGTCGTCCAGCTTGTTACGAAGCTGGAGGAGGAAGTTGTCGATGGTGCGGAGGGTCCCATGATGGTCCGGACCCCAGACCTGCGCCAGGATTCGCTCGCGAGAAAGCACCTGTCCCTCCGCCGACACGAGGCACCACAAGACGTCGAACTCCGTCGCCGTGAGCCCCACCGGGACGCCGTCCTTCAAGACCTCCCGGGTGGCGGGGTTGATCTCCAGGCTCCCTGCCAGCACGCGCTCCCGGTCTCGGCGCGCCGCCGCGCGGTGCGCGCGCTGGATTTCGCTGCGGCGCAGCACAGCCTTCACCCGCGCGAGCAGCTCGGCCAACCCGAAGGGCTTGGTGATGTAGTCTTCGGCGCCGAGCTCGAGGCCGAGGACCTTGTCGTGCTCGGCGCCCCGGGCGCTGAGCATGATGATCGGGACGACGCTGCCCTCCCGCCGCAGCTGCTGCACCATGGCGAAGCCATTCAACTTGGGCAGCATGACGTCCAGGATCAGCAGGTCGAACTCGAATCCTTGAACTGCCCGTAGCCCGCGCTGTCCGTCCGGCTCGAGGTGGACGACGTAGCCCTCCGCCTCGAGGTTCAGCTTGAGGCCCAGGGCGATGCTGTCGTCGTCTTCGACGATGAGGATCCTGCGAGGTTCGGTCATGGAG
>JAEWOQ010000076.1 GCA_023460875.1 Pseudomonadota bacterium | reverse complement strand
GCAGCGCAGTGGGCTCGTCGGGGCTGCTGCAAGCGACGGCCAGGACGACCGGGATGAGGGCGAGGACGATTCGATCTGCCATGAGGAAGCGCCCCAGTGTCGCCACAGATCCGCTCCGATGAAAGAGCCGGGCTGGACGCTGCGCCGGGGAGAGCGCCGTATTGCGGCGTTATCGGATTAGTTCACGGAGCGGATGCCCTCGAGGAACCGCTCGGCGGGGACGAAGTCCGTGTAGCGCACCGCCTCTTGTCCGGCGGAGTCGAAGAGCACCACCGTCGGCAGTCCCACGACGCCCAAGGCATCCATGGCCTGCCGCACCGCGGGGTCTTCGTCGTCGGTGGCGTCGACCTTCACCGCGAGGAAGCGCCCTGCTTCCCGGGCCACCTCGGGTTCGGCGAAGGTGTCCTTGTCCAGCTTCTTGCAGGCGACACACCAGGCGGCCGTGAAGTCGACCAGCAGAGGGCGTCCCTCCTGCACCGCCGTCTCTCGCGCCTGGGCGAGGGGCAGCTCCTCCCAGTTCAGGGTGCGCTCCGGCGTGGTCAGGCCGAGCACGAGCGCGAAGGACGCCACGGAGGTCAGGGCGATCCCGAGCCCCTTGGCGACGCGATCCTTCCACTCGGGGGAGTGGAAGTCCTTGTGGATGGCGCCCAGCAAGATGCCGAAGAGGGCGACGCCTGCGGCAGCGCTCAGGAACAACGCATCGGGGCGCACCCAGGAGAGCACCCTCGGGAAGGCGGTGTTCAGGAAGTAGAGGGCCACCACCGTCATGACGACGCCGAGGACGCTCTTGATGGCGACCATCCACTGACCGCTCTTCGGCAGCTGCATGGCGAAGGCGCCGACGGCGAAGAACGGCACCCCCAAACCCAGGGCGAAAGCGCTCATGGCGAGGGCACCCAAGCCCGCGCTCTGGGTCTGCGCGATCCAGGTGAGGATGCCCGTGAGGACGGGGCCCGTGCAGGGCGCCGCGATCAGCCCGCACACCATGCCGAGCCCGAAGGCTCCCTTCACCCCGATGCCCCCGACCTGATTCAGGCGGTTCACGAGGCCAGCGGGCAAGGCGAGATCGAAGGCGCCGAACAGGCTGGCGGCCATCGCCAGGAACAGAGCGGCGATGCCCACGAGGACCCAGCCGTTCTGCAGCACGGATCCGAAGACGCTCCCCGTGAGCCCGGCGACCACCCCGAGGGGGGTGAACATGCAGACGATCCCCACGACGAAGGCGGCGCTCAGCCGTGTCCCGTGCCAGCGACTCTCGGACTGGCGTGCCCCGAACAGGCTCACCGTGACGGCGATCATCGGGTACACACAGGGGGTCAGGCTCACGAGCAGGCCGCCGACGAAGGCCGCCAACGCCGCGTAGAGGGGACCCTGGCTCAGGGCGCTGGTGAAAGCATCCGCCCCGTCCACGGCCGCCTCGGCGCGGCCCGAGGCCGCGGTGAGCAGCACCGCCATCAGCGCCGCGACGATCCCAGGGAAGCGCGGCCGGTGGTTCGCGGAAGACGTGTCCTCGAGTGCCGAGATCATGGCTCCTTCGTGGTGGGGTGGGGGGAGCGAGACAGGGCTCCCGCCAGCGGGGTGGCTCCTGGTTCACACCGGACGACTCGTCTACGACGAGCCCTCGGGTGCTCTAGCGCGTGGAAGCGTTCCTGTCCCGCGCACGCCTCAGGAGGCGGCTTCGAGCTCACTGAGCAACGCACGTGCGTGGGCGAGCTCTGCCCGCAAGGTCGCCGCCCTCGCTCGTCGGCCCCCTTCGATGCGCGTCGCGAAAGCCTCCAGACAGCGTCTTGCTGTCACTCCGTCGCCGAGGTGGTGACACAGCTCCCCGAGCACCAGCTCCCCGTAGCCAGCAGCACAAGGGGATTGCTCGAGGGCGTCCCGTAGCTTCGACAGGTCCGGATGACCGCGCCCGGCCGCCCGCAGCGCCAGTCCTAGCTGCGCTTCGTAGAGAGGTTTTTGGGTGGTGGCCCAGCGGGCAGCGCGGGAGAGCGCCGCGACCGCCGCCTCGTAGTCCTGGCTCAGGTACGACGAGGATCCCAAAGTCCAGTCGTGGAAGGGGCGGCGTGAGGGGGGGCATACCCTCGCCGCGATCCGCAGGTGGCCGATGGCAGCTTCTAGATCTCCCAGCGCCTGACAAGCCCGCGCCGCGTCCTGACGGGCGACGTCCGCCAGCTCGCCGATGTCGATCATGGCCTCGGCTGCCCGGAGCGCGTCCTCGTAGCGCTCCTCCTCGAAATCAGCGATGAACAGCTGCCGGAGCAGCAGACAATGGTACTCTGGGTCGCCCTCGTGCCGCTGGTTCGCCGCGAGCCCCCGGCGGGCGTGCTCCCGCTTCTCCGCGGGGACCTCCGCCTGGAGCGCCAGGCTCAGCCACACCTCGGGGCCCTGCTCATCGTTGGAGTCGGTCCCGTTGGAATGGGTTCCGATGGGTCGGGGCTCGTGGGCTGCGTTGGGATGGGCTGCGTTGGCGTGGGCTCCGTTGGCGTGGGCTCCGAATCCGGGAGCAGGGTCCCGCGGGGACGAGCTGCCCTCCGAGAGGGAAGTCCCGCTCGAGGGCGGCTGAGCACGCGTCGATGGCGGGCGGCGGGCAGGGCCAGGCACGACATCCAGATTAGCACCCGCTGCACACGCGTCCAGATTTCGACAAAATCGGGGGCTCCCCGCGGTGACGCTTTTCCAAGCTGTCCCCCACTTTCTGCGCTGGCGGGTTGCTCCCTGAAAGGGGTCTGACAAATTCTGCGGCCCATGCGCTCCGCTCCTCCTCTGGCTCCCCCTCTGCGTCCGGCTCCTAGCTGCCAGCCGATCGCGATCTCTCAAGTCGATGAGCGCGACCGGCGTGCTCCGCTCCCGGTGGCCCAGCGGTTCTCTCGGAGCCAGCGGTCGGCGCCACGACGTTTGTGCTCGGGCCTCTCCTGGTCGTCGCCGCCGTTCTTCCTCGGCGTCGTCGCCTTGCTGGGCGCGGTCGCCTGTGGGCGTCCCGCCACGGAGGAGGAGTGTGAGCAGATCCTCGAACGCACCGCGCGGCTGGAGCTCCGGGAGCGGATGGGAGAAGCGGACGCCAAGCTGCTCGACGCCGAGGTGAACGCGACCAAGCAGGCTATGCGCGAGAGCATGATGAACAACTGCGTGGGGAAGCGCATCACCGAGCGCGCCCTGACGTGCGTGCGCGACGCGGAGACCACGAAGGAGCTCACGGAGGGGTGCTTCCGGTGAGGGCATTTGGAGAGATGGCGCGCGTCTGCGCCCGAGTCCTTGGGGTGAGCGCTGGTCTTGCGGGGGCGCTCGGGTGCGCGGAGCCGCTGACGCAGGCGGAATGTGAGCGCATGCTCGACCACTACACGGAGCTGCTCGTGCGCTCCGATCGCCCCCAGGCCAAGGCGGCCGAGCGGGAGAAGCTGAAGGCGGAAGCCCGCTCGAAGGCGTCCCGAGATCCGGAGTTCGGGCGCTGTAGTCAGCAGGTTTCACGACGGCAGCTCGATTGCGCGCTGAGCGCGCCGGACGTCGACGCGATGGAGCGTTGCCTGCTCTGACGGGAGGTGCACACGGAGTAGTGCACGGAGCGGCGCCCTCAGCCTAGCTTCGGTCCGCGCGGTCCGCGTCAGCGAGCCAGCCAGGAGCCGAGGGTGGCGACGGCCGCCGGGATGTCGGGTCGCGCGTCCAACAGACCTGCCATGGGGTCGCCGTGGCGGCTCGCGCGCTCCGGGACCGAGAGGATCGTGAAGAGGGAGGGATCCAAGGCGAGGTGGACCTCCTCCCAGTGGAGGGGGGTGGACACGGTGGCGCCCGGATAGGCCCGCACGGAGTAGGGGGCGACGATCGTGCGCGAGGGTCCAGTTTGTCCGGTGTCCACGTACACCCGGGATCCGCGCTTCGAGCGTCTACGCTCCATGGTCGCCAGATCCGGGTGCCGGCCTACCAGCAGTCGCCCGAGGAGCTCGCACAGCAGCTTCGCGGTGTTGAAGGCGGCACCTGGCCCAAGGGGCACCAGGACGTGCAGGCCCTTCTGGCCGCTTGTCTTGGGGAAGCTGGGGAGGCCCAGCTGCTCCAAAATCTCTCGCAGAGTCAGCGCGAGGCGCACGGCGTCAGCGAAGGGCTGCGTTCCGACGTCGAGATCGATGGTGAGGAAGTCACAAGAGTCCGGTGTGTGCTCCCGGTACGCGAGGGCGTGCAGGGGGATGCAGCCCAAGTTGGCCACGTACAGCAGCGAGTCGGCGTCGTCGATCAGGAAGACGCGCTTGTCCGCGCCCCGCGCGGATCGCTTCTCCTCGTCGTAGAGCTCCAGGGTGCGGATCCACTCGGGAGTTCCAGGAGGGATGCGCCATTGATAGAAGCTCTTCCCAGCGACGCCGTCTGGGTAGCGCACGAGGACGACCGGGCGACCGCGGAGGAAGGGGAGCATCACCTCTGCGATTTCCCCGTAGTAATCGCAGAGCTCTCCTTTCGTGTAGCCCTCTTCGGGCCAGAACGGCTTGTCGCGGTTGCTGATCACGACGCGGCCCGCAGGCGAGGGTCCCCCTCCGCCCGGACCGGGGGGAGCGCTGGGGAGCGCGGCGGGCTCGTCGAGATCGGAGCGCGCCTCACTGGAGAGCACCTCGACCAGCTCCGCCGTGGGTGGCGCGGCGGTGCATTGCTCAGGCGCGACGTCAACGCGGACTCCTTCGAAGACTGCGGCCCGCAGGCGCCCCTCTTCGGTCCAGCCCGCATAGCGGACGCGCACGACGAGGCGGGGCGACACGGGCCGGACCCCCTTGAGCTCTTCTGCGCTGGCCCCGACGAGCCTATCGAGGACGAGGTCGTCGGACGTGGGTGTCAGGGCGAGGAGGCGCCGCTCCAGGTCTCGAGCCGTGGTCGCGTCGAAGCCCGTTCCGACGCGTCCCCGATAGGCCAACGGGGCCGGGGAGGCCGTTTCAGGAGCCCGCCCGGAAGGCTCGGCGGGGACGATCGTCGCCAGACACAGGGCACCGAGGCTCTTGGTCGTGTTTCGTCGGGGCAGCCAGCCGACGACGACGAAGTCGTCGTCTCGCTCGCGCTTGATCTTTACCCAGTCCGTCCAGCGACGGGGGCCCGGGCGGTAGGGGGAGCTCGCGCGCTTGGCGACGACCCCCTCGAGCTCTCGCGCTCGACACAGCTCGTACAAGGCTCGGCCATCGCCTTCGATGTGGTCGAGCGCCCGCAGCAGCCCGGCGCCCGGCAGGAGCTGCATGAGCAGCGCCTTGCGTTCGACGAGGGGCAGCTCGGTCAGGCTGTGCTCACCGAGCTGCAGGAGGTCGAACACCAAGTAGCTCACCGGGACCCGCGCGCGCGCCGCGAGCACGTCCCGCGGCCGCACCGCGTGGATCCGCGGGGCGAGCCGCTGAAAGTTGGGACGTCCTTGCTCGTCGAAGGTGACGATCTCCCCGTCGAGGACGACGCGCCGGGGCCCCAAAGCGCGCACCGCCCGGGCGATCTCCGGGTAGCTGGCGGTCGCCGAGCGCCGCGTTCGATAGCGGAGGGCCACCGCGTCGCCGTGCTTGTCGGCGAGGATGCGCACACCGTCGAGCTTGAGCTCATAGAGGCGCTCGGGGTCTTCGAGCGTGGCTCCCTCCAGAGCGCACAGCATGGGCGTGAGCTCCTGCGCCCGGAGCTCGGATTTCTTGGCGCCGAGCCGCCGCGCCTGCGCCTCGAGGGCCTCCGCCAGCTCGAGGCGTCGAGGGAGCTCCTCGACGGTGAGGCCGCTGAGCACGCTGCGGGGTTGGTCCTCGACGAGGTTGCCCGCGGAGGTGCTGTGCTCGTCCGTCTTCTTGAAGAGCAGCCACTCGTTGCCCCCCTCGCCCTCGGGCCCCGCGCGGCGCTTGCCGGTGTGGACCAGCGCGAAGCGGCCGTTCAGCTTGAAGCCGCTCAGGACGAAATCGATCTTGCCGCGCTCGAGCCCCGCCTCTCCGGTCCCCTCGAGGTAGCGAACCCGACCGAGATCCCAGACGATCATCGCGCCGGCGCCGTAGTTGCCGGCGGGGATCACGTCCTCGAAGTCGAGGTACTCGAGGGGGTGGTCCTCCGTGTGAACGGCCAGCCGCTTCTCCCCTGGGATCAGGCTCGGCCCGCGAGGCACAGCGAAGCTGCGGAGCACCTGCCCCATCTGCAGGCGTAGGTCCCAGTGCATCCGTCGCGCGGCATGTTGATGCACCACGTAGCGGCCCGTGAGCGTCCCGTCGGCGCTGAAGGGGCGTTCAGGGGCGAACGGTTCGTTCGTCTTGCCCGGGTCGCGCTTGGTCCGATAGGCGTCCAGGCCCCGGCTGGATTTCTGGTCGGGTCCCGAAGTTTTCGTCACTCTGACCCCCGCGCGGTACGATAAGACATGGGCGCGCGCGCTATCTCCAGTGGAACGATATCCTTCGGGCTCGTCTCGATCCCCGTCAAGCTCTACACGGCGGCTGCTTCGGAGCAAGTGCGTTTCAATATGCTCCACCGCAAGTGTGGTGGCCGCTTGAAGATGCAGTACTACTGCCCTGTCGACGACGAGGTGGTCGAGCGCGGCGACATCGTGAAGGGCTTCGAATACGCGCGGGGCCAGTACGTTCGTTTTGACGACGAAGAGCTCAAGAGCCTCGAGGCCGAGAAGAGCAACAGCATCGAGATCGTGGAGTTCGTGCCGCTGGACACCTTCGATCTCGTCCAGGTCGAGCGCTCCTACTATCTCGGCCCGGACAAGGGGGGCGACAAGGCCTACCGGCTCCTCGGCGAAGCAATGAAGTCGAAGGACCGCGTCGCCGTCGGGCGTTGGGCGTCCCGGGGCAAGGAGCAGCTCGTGGTGATCCGACCGTACCGCGACGGGCTCCTCTTCCACCAGCTGTACTACGCGGACGAGGTGCGTGTCTTCGACGACATCGACACGGGCGCAACGTTCCAGTTCAGCGAAGTGGAGCGTGAGCTCGCCCAGAAGCTGATCGACCAGCTGTCGAGCGACGAGCTCCAAGCCGACAAGTACCGCGACGCCTTCCGTGAGCGCGTGCAGCAGGCGGTGGACCAGAAGGTGGCGGGCGAGCAAGTCACTGTGGCGCCGGAGGCCCCGCGCGCTCACGTCATCGACCTCTTCGAGGCCCTCAAACAGAGCCTGGCCAAAGAGGGGGCGCCCCTCAAACCGCCCAGGAAGGCGGAAGGGAGCAAGGTCTCGGGCGAGGGCGCCCGCGCTCGACGAGGAGGCAAGCGCTCCGCCGGGTGAGCGCCTGGAGGAGGCTCGCCGCCTGTACGAGCTGCGCGCGGCGCGGTAAGGGGCTTGTCGTCGAGCGCCGGTTCGCTGATCACGTTCGCTGACCACGTCCGCTGACACTGCGCTCGCGGAAGGCCGATGAAGCTCATCATCCAAATCCCCTGCTACAACGAGGAGACGTCCCTCCCCGTCACCCTCGCAGAGCTCCCCAAGGAGCTGCCCGGGGTGGACACCATCGAGCTATTGGTCGTCGACGACGGCAGCACGGATCGCACGGCGGAGGTGGCGCGGGCCCACGGTGTCGCTCACGTGGTGGGGTTCTCCCAGAACCAGGGGCTGGCGCGCGGCTTCATGCTCGGCATCGAGACGTGCCTGGCGCTGGGGGCGGACATCATCGTCAACACGGACGCGGACAATCAGTACCACGGGGCCGACATCGAGAAGCTGATCGAGCCGATCCTCGCCGGGCGCGCCGACATGGTCATCGGAGCGCGCCCCATCACGACGATCTCTCATTTCTCCGTGGTGAAGAAGATCCTGCAGCGGCTCGGGACCTACGTCGTGAAGCTCGTGAGCGGGACCGGCGTCGCGGACGCGCCGAGCGGCTTTCGGGCGTTCTCCCGAGACGCGGCGCTGCGCCTGAACGTGTTCAGCAAATACACGTACACCCTCGAGACGCTCATCCAAGCCGGTCAGAAGAACTTCCACGTCGAGTCGGTCCCCGTCCAGGTGAACCGAGACATGCGGCCCTCACGCCTGGTCAGGAGCATCCCGGCTTACGTCCGTAAGTCGATGGTGACCATCGTGCGCATGTTCGTGGTGTACCGCCCGTTTCGCTTCTTCATGGCGATCGGCGCGGTGTTGTTCGCCGGAGGCCTCGCCATCGGCGGGCGCTTCCTCTACCACTGGCTGAACGGCGCGGGTTCGGGGAAGGTGCAGTCGCTGATCCTCGCGGCGGTGCTCTTGATGATGGGTTTCCACACGATGCTGCTCGCCTTCGTCACCGATTTGTTGAGCGTGAACCGCCGCCTGCTGGAGGATCTGCAGGCCTACCAGCGTGAGGTGCGGCTCGGCTCCGCGTGGCGGGACACTTCGGGGGCGCGAACGCGTACGAGCGGAGAGGTCGCCAGCGGCTCGCAGCTGCGCTGAGCGAGGCATGGGCCCTGAATCAGCCCGCGAGGGGTCAGCCCGCGAGGGCTCGGCGCCGCTCGAGCGCTCCACCGTATCGCTCGTTGGTGGGTCGCGGCAGGCTCACTCGAGCTTGCGTCGCTTCGCCTCGCTCATCGCGGCCAGGGACAGGAAATTCTGCAGGGCGGCGCGCTGTACGTCGTCGAGCGGCCGCGGGCCGTAATCCTCGTAGGGGACGGGCGTACGGTTCGCGTAGAGGCAGTCCACGGCCCTGTCGAACCGCTTCACCCGCGGCGCTAGATCCGCGGAGCGCGCGCTGTCCTCCGCCAGATCTTCGACGACGTCGTCGAGCTGCGCGCACCAGCCCTGGGTCTTGGGCAGGTCGACGGGGGGGACCGGGGAACAGCAGGAGCGACGCACGATCGCCGTGGACAGGAGCTCGTACCACCCCAGCGCGCGACGTACGCGGGTCCCGCGGACGTCCCCTCGGAGGACATTTTCTGGGGGGGCCTGGGCCACCTCGGCCGCTTGCTGCGCCAGGCGCGCGTCCATCTTTGCCTCCGCGAGCTCGTAGAGCTGCCGAGCGGTGAGGTGCAGCGGCCCGTCCTGACACACGAACTCCAGGGAGGCGTCCGACTGGAAGGTGTCCTCCTCGAAATACGACTCCGTGCACGCGCGTTGCCGTTGAGCGGGGGTGAGCTTGGGGGTCGATGCGGAGGGCGGCTTCGTCGCCGGCTGAACGGAGGGGTTGACCTCCGGTCGCAAGGACGCCGATGGGCTCGCGGCGGGGCGCAGGGCGAACGCAGCTCCGCCCGCTGCGGCGCCGACCAGGAGGAGGAGCAGGGCGGGCCAGCGGCTCTTCCGCTGAAACGGGTTGAACGGCGGCAGGGAGGGGGTGCGGCGGTGAGCGACGCTCGGGCGCTCGGGGAAGCTCGGGCGGGAGGATTCCACGCTGGAGCGGGTGACCCGAGGGAGCTCCACGCTGGAGCGGCTGATCCGGCTGGGCTCGGGGCCCACGTCGCGCAGCTCCGGCCGCTCGACGGCCGCGACATCGAAGACAATGCCCTCGAGGCTCTTGGTGGAGCGCCCCGGCCGGGCCAGCCCGGCGGTGAGGCTGCTGGCCTGCCCGATGCCTGCGCCGAGTCGCGGTGGACGTGCGCCGAAGCCGCCGCGGGTCGGGAGCGGCAGCCCCAGCTCATAGGCGTCGAGGGCGGCCACGAGATCCTCTGCGGCGCGGAAGCGTCGGGTGGCGTCGCTGGAGAACGCGACGTCGAAGAGCTGCTGGAGGGGAGGATCCGTCACGCCCAGCTCGGCGATGGCGCGAGGCGTGGTCCGGGTGGCCGCCTCGAGCAGCTCGGCGGAGCCGCCGCCGGTGAACGGGTATTTCCCTGTCACCGCGAAGTAGAGCGTGACGCACAAGCTCCACACGTCGTCCGCCGCCGTGGGCTCCTGGCCTTGGAGCACCTCCGGTGACAACGCGGGGCCGTAGGGCAAGGCGCGGAGCCAGGTGAGCACCGGTGAGACCGGGCGTCCTACGGCCCGCTCGACCACCGCGGCGGGTGAGAGCGCCGTGTGACAACACCCCGCGGCGTGGAGCGCCGTGAGGCTCCGCGCCATACGCAACGTCCAGGCCACGGCCCGCGCGGGCGCCAAGGGGCCGTCTTCTTGCACGATGGTCGACAGGTTGCGTCCGTGTGCCAGCTCCGTGACGACCGCCGCTCGATCGGCGTCACAGCCCGCGGGGAGCTCCGCCGGGGGCACGCTGTCCTGCGTGTCGAGCACCCGCGCGAGGTGCGTCTCCTCGAGGTGGCGCGCCTTGCGGAGTCGTTCCGCTTCTCCTGGTGGTACCAGCGTGACGAGGACGCGATAGTCGGAGCGCTCGTCCCAAGCGAGCCAGCTTCTACGGCTCACGCCGCGGAGAAAACGGTAGCGCCCGGCGAGAGGCGCGCGAGGTTCGGCGATGGCAGACTCGGCCGGCACAGGGTGAAACGCTAACACTTCTCGCTGCGCAGCGAGAGAGGTTGCCCAGGAGCTCTGGGCCCGTGGTTCGATCGGGGGGCGCCGACGGAGCACCTTCGCCCACCTCGGGGCCCGGCTCGGGCCGTCATGGGGCGCAAAGTTGGCCCGGCTCCTGGCCGCTGTGTATCCGAGAGGTTCGCCGCAGGCTGACACCACGGTTGCCCTCGGAGGTATCCATGCACCCAACCGGACTTCGCGCGCTCCGCTCCCCCTCTGCTGCCGCCGGGAACGGCTCGCCCGCGCCCCGCACTGCGGCGTCGCGGGCGGCGACACTGGTCGTGATCGAGTTCTCCGCCTCGTGGCCGCGCTGGCTCAAACCGACGCGCGGCGGAGACATGGCCGTCGTGGCGCAGCACTACGAAGGGCACCCGAGCTCGCTGGTCACCCAGGTCGCCAGTCGCACCCTCCGCCTCGAAGCCGTCGGGTGGCGTCTCGACGCGACGGTGCTGGTGTCGAACGGGCACACCGACCCCGATTCGGTGGCCTCGCGGGCCGTCCTGGCGCGGGGCCTCGCAGCGCGCCTGAGAGCTCGCGGGCAGGGCACGCTCATGCTCACCGTGGACGAGCGGGCGGGGCGTCGGGCCGCGCACAACCTCACCGCCTTGGCCGAGGCGCTGGCGTCCTCCGTGCGCGGCGCGAACGTGAGCCTGTGTGTGCGCATCGGCGACGAGGTGAGCACGATCGCGGCGCCGCCCGGGGCCGACGCGGTCGTGTCTCGGGCCGGCTGACGCGCAGGACATCCCACATCATCCATGCCATAGATCCCGCCCCGTGGCGGCCCGTTCGGACATGGTGAGGTTCCCTGCAGACGGAACGGAGAGCCCGCGCGACCGCCAGCTCCTGGAGCGGACGCTGCGGGATCTCGAGTGGGGCGAGCTCCTGGAGGGCATCGCTGGGCGGTGCACGACGAGCGCCGGAGCCGCCGCGGTGCGTGATCTGCGTCCGCTCCACGGCGAAGCGGCCGCTCGTCGTCAGTGGGCCGTGAGCTCGGACGTGCTCGAGCTGTCACGTCTCGGGACACAGCTGCCGCCGCTGAACCTCCCCGAGGTGACCGCGGCGATCCAGCGCATCGCGCGCGGGGGGGTCGGGTCCGGGCTCGAGCTGCACCAGATCCGACAAGGACTGCAAGCCGTGGCCGAGCTGGGCCGCTTCGTGACTCAGCACGGGGCGAGGGCGCCCGCTCTGGCCGAGCACCTCGCGACGGAGCCGAGCCTGCGATCACTGCGAGAGGAGCTCGAGCGGTGCATCGAGGACGGAGGAGCAGTGCTCGACAGAGCGTCCGCGGAGCTCGCGCGGGCCCGACAGCAGGTCGGCGTGCTGCGGCAGCGCATCAAGGCGCGGCTCGGTGAGCTCATCGGACGATACCGTGAGGCGCTCCAGGACACGTTCATCGCGGAGCGCGACGGTCGCTACGTCCTCCCGGTGCGAGCGGATGCGCCGTTCCGCGTCCACGGCATCGTGCTCGGCTCCAGCGGATCGGGGGCGACGCTCTACGTGGAGCCTCAGGAGATCGCCGAGCTCGGCAACCGCTTGAAGGTTGCAGAGGCGGAGGCGGAGGTCGAAGAGGCACGAGTGCTCGCGCAGCTCAGCGAGGCCATCGCGCCGAGCGCCCCCGCGCTGCTCGACGCGCTCGACGCCTGCGCCAAGGCGGACGCGCTCCGAGCCATGGAACTCTACGCCCGCGCCGTGGGCGCGCGCATGCTGCGCTGGGGCGCAGCGGGGTGTGTGGTCTTGGAGAGCGCGCGGCATCCTCTCCTCGCGCTCCAGGGGATCTCCGTCGTGCCCAACGATCTCTCCCTCCTGGGAGGGCGGGGGCTCGTCCTGTCGGGGCCGAACGCGGGGGGCAAGACGGTGGCCCTCAAGTGTTTGGGGCTAGCCGCTCTGGCACAAGCGAGCGGGCTCCCGTTTCCCGCGGGGGAGGACTCGTCCTGCGGGTTCTTCGAGGCCGTGTTCAGTGACATCGGTGATGACCAGTCGCTCGCGCGATCCTTGTCGACGTTCAGCGGTCACATCGAGACCGTGCGCGACATCGTCGAGCGAGCGGGGCCTGGCGCGCTCGTCCTCTTCGACGAGCTCGCGGGGGGCACGGATCCGGAGGAGGGCGCGGCGCTGGCCGTGGCCCTGCTCGAGGACCTGGTGACGCGGCGCGCCGCCGTCGCCGTCACCACCCACTACGAGCGTCTGAAGGAGCTCGGCGCGGAGTCTGAGTCGATCGACAACGCGGCCGTCGGCTTCGACTTCGACAAGTTGGAGCCGACTTTTCGCCTCGAGCTCGGTCGCCCCGGCGCTTCGAGCGCGCTCGCCGTCGCGCAGCGACACGGCCTGCCCACGTCGATCCTGGGCCGCGCCGCGACGCTCCTGCCAGAGGTGAGTCAGCGTCGAGAGAAGCTCCTGCGGGAGCTCGAGAACAAGCAGGTGGAGCTCGAGGCCCTGCGGGCGCAGGTGGAGGCGGAGAAGGAGCGCCAGGCCGAGCTGGCGCGCAGCCTCGAGCTCGAGCGGCAGCGGCGCGAGGAGCGTGAGCGGCGCGAGCTGTCCCGCGCTGGCGAGGAGCTGTCGCGCACCGTGCGAGAAGCCCGCGCCGAGGTGCAGCGGGTGCTCAAGGGGCTGAGCAAGCAGGTGCGGGATCGACAGGAGCTGAAGCAAGCCGAGCGCACCATCGACGAAGCCGCGCGCCTGGTGGCCCTCGGTGGCGAGCTCGATCGCCGCACCCGAACAGAGCGCGTGACGCTGCCGTCGTCCGTCGAGCTGGCGGTGGGGCACCGGGTGCGCGTTCATGGGATGAACACGATCGCAGAGGTGATCGAGGCGCCCGATCGAGGTCAGGTGCGGGTCCTGGCTGGGGTGATGAAGCTGACGGTCAGCGTCGACCAGGTGGAGCTGGTCGAGGCGAGCTCCAGTCAACGCCCCGGGCGAGCGGAGCGCGCGCGCGCGAGCCGCTTCGCGACGGACGTGCAGGAGCTCGCGACGCCACCGCGCACGGAGGACGTGACCCTCGATCTGCGTGGTGAGCGGGTCGAGGCTGGGCTGAGCCTGCTGGACGAGTTCATCGACACCTTGCTGCGGCGCGGTGAGAACGTCGGCTACGTCCTCCACGGCCACGGCTCCGGTGCCATGAAGAACGCCGTGCGCAGCCACCTGCGGGAGCTAGGCATCATCCGCCTCGCTCGACCCGCCGAGCGCGACGAAGGCGGAGACGCGTTCACCGTCTTCTGGCTCAGCTGACGTCGGGCGCGACGCTCGCAGGGACGATCAGGGTTCGAAGCCAGCGGGCTCGCTGGGCTGCGGAGTGGCCGGGGGAGGCGGCGCCGGCTTGGGGGCTGGGGAGGGCCGCGTCGCCTGCGCCGGGGATGAGGCGGGCGCCTTCGGCGGAGCGGGCTTGCGCGCGGCCGAAGGGTGCTTGGGCTTCGGGGGAGCGGGCTTCGCGCTGGGCGCGGCGACCTCCTCCGGAGGGGGGGCCGCGGCGGGAGCGGGCTTGTCGAACGCTCCTGCGGAGCTGTCGGTCGCCTGCACCAAGCCATCGAGCAAGCCGGTGGTCGCGAGCAGCTGGTCCTCGGCTTGCTCGCGCATGTAGGCGAGCACCCGTGTGGCGTCTTCGAGGTTGCGCTTCACTTCATGAAACTTGGTGATGTCACGCACGAAGGCCTCGTCCGCCCGGTCTCGCAGACCGTCGAGCCGTCGCTCGAGGCGATCGAAGCGAGCGGTGTTCGTGTCCAGGAGCGCGCGCAGGGACAGGAGCTCGTTGCTCACCTTCTCGACCGGCTCGGCGAGCTCGCGCGTCGCCCCATCCCGCGTCTCTGGGCGCGTTCGGAGCACCGCGGCGGAGGGCTCGTCGTCGACCTCTGCGTTCACCTCCAGCTTCATGATGCGCCCTTCGTCGGCCAGGTCGCGGACCCGCGCGCGCACGTGAGCGACGAGGACTTCGTCGGGGAGATCTCGGCCGACCCCGAGCCCGTCAGCGAGGCCATATCGCGCGGAGGTCAGCCGCTCTGGCGTGGTCGCCATCGCCACCTGCGTCTCGTACAGCTCCAAGAAGAACTGGTCGTACTCGGGGTTCCCGGACGCGTAGTACTTGCCCTGTGCAACCGGCGTCGGCCCGCTGCCGACGAACACCGCGCAGCTCACGTTCGCCCCCCCGACCGCGAGGGCGAAGAGGAGCACCGACCCGAGCCGTCCTCCGACCGACCATCTGCCCCTCGGGGCCCCGTGCGTCATATGAGCGTTCATCGAGGACACTCCAGAGCCGTGCCCCACAGCTCCCACTGCTGCCCGGCGCGAACGATGTAGAAGGCCGCTGCCCGGCGGTCCGCCCCCGCCCAGGGGATCCCCTGACCCGACTCCGCATCCGCGGGTGCGGCGGCGAGCGGGGGGCCGACGGGGGCGAGCTCGTGATCGAGGGTCTGCAGCCAGACCCGGTGTTTGCCGTTCTCCCCCTGCGTCCACTGCAGGAGCCAGCCACCGCCGGGGAGCGCAGTAGCGGCCGGAGAGAGGGTGGAGGCGGACTCGCTCAGACCTTCGGGGACGAAGATCCTCGAGGTCGCGGGCAGCTGACCGAGGGGTGCGCGGGACAGCTCGATGCGCCAGGGACGGTCTGACGCCGAACGGCTCGCGAAGGTGACCAAGACCTCCTCTTCGCCGACGCTCGGGCTGGGAGTTCCGAACTCCTTGGCCTCGCTGGCGATCTTCGCCGCGGAGCCGCGCGCGAGCCCTCGCGGATCCAGGAGACCGACTACGATGTCTCCGTCGAGACCGCCGCGTCGCCAGGTCAACAGCGCCCCCGAGCTGCCGAGAGGCTCGGCCCGCGGTGAGGTGTTCTGCGGCGCAGCGGCGCCGGGCCACAGGAGCTCGGTGCTCCCGTCGAGGCGTACCTCGAGCCCGCGCTCTCCGGCGCTCAGGTGAGCGAGCCCTGCGCTCAAAGCGACCAGACCGCCGTTGTCGCTCTTCTTCCGGGCCCGGCTGGTCGCGAAGCCGCCCCGACCATCCTCTCGGCTCAAGGGCAACACCCCGAGGACCTTCTCGGAGCCCCCTTCGGAGAACGCCCGCGCGGCGTCGAGGGTCATCGGATCCAAGGTGAGCCCGACCGCCTCCGTCGTGCTCGCCGCGTATCCCAAGGCGACGCGCCCGCTCCCAACCTGCTGGAGCGCCAGGGGGACGCCGAGGTGCACGGCGTCCGCCAGCTTACGTGCCTCGCCGGAGAGGGTGCACGGACGCACTGGGCGCGACTCCTTCGCGGGAGAGCTCGCCGGGGCTGCATTCTCCTCGGCGTCCGCGCCGGAGCGCAGCGCCCACCACGCGAACGACACCACCGCGGCAGCACTCGCGGCGAGGACGATTCTCTTCGCGCGGTCGCCGAGGAGCCACGGCGGGACCGATGGGGCCGCGCTGGCGGGCGCTGCCTCGAGCGGCGCGCGGCTCCTCGAAGGGGCGTAGCTCCTCGAGGGGGCCGGGGACATGTCGAAGGGAGCCGTCAGCGCGGGTCTCGGACCGGGCTCCGACGACCTGCGCCTGGTGCGAGGGATGTCGTCTCGGTCGGGGGTGAGGTGGAGGGTCGGAGACGTGGCGGGCACCGAGTCATGGGTCGGCGCCGGCGGCTCGGGCGGGACCGGTGGGCGCGTGATGGGGCGCTGCCCCGGGACGCCTCGGGGCGGGGGCGGCACCGCTCCCGGTGGCCGGAGGGTCTCGGTCGCGGAGACCTGCCCGAGCTCCACCAAGGTGGGCAGCGGAGGGCGCAGGCGGGGGGCAGGCGCGTGAGCGCCGGGGGTCCGGGGCTGCTCCCGGCTCGGATCGGATCGCCCCTCTCGAGTGCCCTGCTCCGGCAGGGGCGATGAGCCCGGGGCGCGCGGTTGGTTCGGGTCGGTCACGGAAACCGGAGGCTTGAGGGGAGCGGTGTGCTGTGGGTCCGTCTTGCCCCGCAAGGGCAACGGTCATCACGCCATGCACTATAGCGCCCGCGCGTCGTAGGCAAAGAACGCACTCTCGCACGGTCGCGCCCGTGGTGGTCACATCGTCCACCAACACCACGGGGGCCGCAGGGAGGTTCACCGCCACGAACGCCTCACGAACGTTGTCGCGCCGCGCCCCGCCGCCGAGACGAGCTTGCGCCGCCGTGTCGCGCACGCGCCGGAGGACGTCGGTGCGGATCGGCGTGCTCGAACGATGACCCAGCGCGCGGGCGATGAGCGCGGCTTGGTTGTAGCCGCGCTCCGCGAGCCGTCGAGGATGCAACGGCACGGGCACGAGGATCCCATGTGGGGCGATGAAGGGGGCGAGGTGATCGTGGAGGACCCCCCCGAGGGTCGAGGCCCAGCGCGTCTCGTCCCGGTACTTCAGCTGCTGAATCAAGTCGCTGATGCGGTCCGCGTAAGGCGCGGCGGACCAGCCAGGGACGCCCTCCAGCTCCCAGCCCAACGCCGGTGCGCGGCGACAAGACGGACACTGGGCGCTGCGGGAAGGCGCTGCGCAGCGAGCGCAGAGCCCGACCCAGGCGTCATGGCCCCGGGCCCAAGCGAGGTAGAGGGATCGCATGACGGATCCATCGGTCCGACGCCTGTCGCCGTTGCGTGGTCGGCGGATCTTCGGTCGACGACTTCAGCCGATGCCCAACAGCTTGCTCATGGAGAGCTCGTCTGCGGGCGTGAATGGGTACTGGTCGAACTCCGAGCTCCACACCCACTTGAACGCGTGCACGTTCGCTTCGCGGGGCTCGCCGTCTGCGATCACACACTCGTATAGGTAGAGGTCGACGATGTAGTGATCGTAGGGGTGGCTCACGAAGCTGATGAGCTGCCGCACCTCCACGTCCACGTCGAGGCGGTGCTTCACCTCGCGCTTGAGGGCCAGCTCGTCATCTTCCCCGCGCTCCACGCGGCCGCCCGGGAACTCCCAGAGGAGGGGCAGGACGGCGCTCGGGCGCCGCTGGGTGATGAGGTAGCGCCCCTCTCGTTCGATGACCGCAGCCACCACTCGTATCGTCTTGTGTTTCTCAATCATCGGCGGGCTTCGGACCTCTCCGTGCGCCCCGACCCGCGAACAGTCGTCGGGCCTGTAGGTCGTCCCGAGGTCCCCCGGGACGACCGGTGGCGCTCAGAAATCGACGCGGAACACCTGCTGTCCCATGAGGAGGATGTCTCCGGGTGCGAGCTGGTGTTCTCCGCTGAGGCGTACGAACGTGCCGTTCGAGCTCCCCACATCGGTCAGGTACACGCGACCGTCTGCGCCGGGAGCCACGCGGCAGTGGAGGCCCGACACGTAGCCGTCCTCGGAGAACAGCACGTCTCCGCGCTCACGGCCGAGGTGTAGCCCCCGCTCGGGGATCGGGAAGGCGTTGCCGGTGGTGTCCCGCCCAATGACTAGCGCCAGGCGACCGATGAATCCCTTCGCCGGGCTGCCGAAGCGCTCCACGCCGTCGGCGCTGGCGGGCAGGCGCTCGAGCTTCTCGAAGCGGATGATCTCCTGACCGATGCGGAAAATGGATCCCGCCTCCAAGGGCCATGGCTGGTTGGGGACCAGCTTCACGTAGACGCCGTTCAACGAGCTCGTGTCTCGGACGGTCACCTTCCCGCCGCTGATCTGAAACGCAGCATGCTTCGGGGAGAGATAGCTGTCGCCGGCGAACACCGAGTCGGTGTCGCGCCCCACGGTCGCGGATGGTTGGGGCAGCTTGTAGCTCCCCGCTTCGGAGCCGGCGGCGCGGAGCGCCGTGAGCACGACGCTGCCTACTCCGCCAGGTGCCGCGGCAGGGGCCGCGACCTCCGCCGGCGCGGGCGCCGCCGAGAGTTTGTACCCGCACGCCGCGCAGAAGCGGTTCGTCGGCGCGTTCGGGTGAGCGCACTGGGGACAGGCTCCCTGCCCGGCGGCGCTCGGGCGCGCTGAGGGGCTCTGTGCTCCCGAGGCCTGTGCTCCCGAGGGCTGTGCGCCCGGAGGCTGTGCGCCCGGAGGCTGTGCTGGCGGGCTCTCCGCCGGCGGATTTTGGACGGGCGGGGGCGCCTCGACGACGGCCGTGGGGGCCTCGGCGACGCGGGGTGGCGCGGAGTGCTGCTCCCGAGCTCCGGTTGCAGCCCTGGCCATCGCCGGAGGACTTGGCGCCATCGTTGGCTGCGGCGCGGCTTGCGTGGGCTGGCTGGCCTGCCTCACGCCTTGCGCCGGAGTGTCTGCCTTGAAGGGCTTCGGAGCCGTCCCCTTGGGGAGCTCCGAACCGCAACCGAGGCAGAACTTGTAATGATCTTGGTTCTCTTTACCGCACTTCGAGCATGTGATCACGGAGGCCCTCCGGAGGTCGCGCTCGTCCCGGGACCGCACCGGGCCCAGACCGCGTCGAGCGGTCGCAACTGCGCGATTATCCCTGGGGGTCCCCGAGAATCAAGCCGAGTCGCGCTCCGAGGCCGGTGAGGCCAGCTCGCGCGGTCGTCCCGCCGCCGTCACGGGGTGAGAACCTTCAGAGCTTCCCGCAGTGAATCGCTGAGCGGGCGCCCCTCGAGGTCCGGCTCGAGCACCTTGAGGGCCCGCTCCGCTTCAGCGGGGCGGTATCCCATGTTGGTGAGCGCAGCGAGGAGGCGATCCCGCTGCCCCAGCGCCGCGCTCTGCGTCGGCTTCTCGGCCGAGACATCTCTCCCCAGGTGGGTCGGGAGTTTGTCCTTGAGCTCGAGCACCAAGCGCTCGGCCGTCTTCTTGCCTATGCCGGGGACCTTGCCGAGCCGGTTTTTATCCGCGGCCTGGACGGCGGCGCACAACTCCGGAGTGGGCAGCGCGCTCAGGATGCCGAGGGCCGTCCTGGGGCCGACGTTGGGCACGCCGACGAGGAGTCGGAACACGGCGCGGTCCTCTTCGGTGGCAAAGCCGAACAGCTCCAGAGCGTCTTGCCGCAGGTTCGTGTGGACGTGCAGGACGACGCGGTCTCCCTCCTGGCGGGCGCGTCCGGCGGTCCCGAGGGGACACAGCACGTCGTAGCCCACGCCCCCGACGTCCAAGAGCAGAGGGCCACCTGCCTCTTCATTGACGAGCCGCCCGCACAGGCGCCCGATCATGACCGCACCACCAGGAAGACGAGGTCACGAGGGGCGCCCATGCCCCCGGCTTTAGTTGTTCTGTGCGCCCTGGGCAATCCAAGCGCGGATCTTGTGGGTCTGCTCCGCCGGCAGCGGGAAGTCGAGCTCCCCACCGGGATCGTCGAACTGCGGCATCGAGTCGCCGCAGGCGGTCCCACAGAGGGCGCCTGGCTGCGAGGTGCAGGTCAGGCCGGCGGCGTCCTGACAGCCGTCGACCTTCAACATGAGGAAGCTCCGGCTCGGATCGCCCGGGACGACGTTGGGCATCTCCGGCGCCGTCGCGGACGCGGTGAGCATGTTGTCGATGATCGTCTGCATCATCTCGTCCGTGGCCTCACCGTTGGGGGGACCGAGCCAGAGATCGCCGCGCGCGGCGCCCTCGATCCCGTGGCAGGTGGCGTCGTTGCAGCTCACCTGAAAGATCGGCCCAAAGATGTCCGTGCGGAAGGACACCGGGGTCGTCAGATCGGCGCCGCTCGTGTTCGGAGGGCAGGAGTTCGCAGGGCCGCAGAAGGCCCACGGGGTGTTGCGCTCGCCGCCGCCGTTGCCGCCGCCGTTGCCGCCGCCGTTGCCGTCGCCGTCGTCGTTGTCGTCAGAGCAGGCGCCGAGCCATGGGATCGCAGCTAGCACCAGGAGATAACGAAGCTTCATGAAAATCCTCGTAGGGGTCGATAGTGGGCAGGTGCCCGGGAGCGACCGAACCTAGCAAGTCTTATTGGGTCATGCCCACTCATCGCGCGTCCTTCCGGGGGGACCGGGGACGATCTTCCACGGGACCGACCTTCGGCCGGTTCGCACCTGCAGAAGCTATGAAAGTTCCCAGCGTCACTGCAGCGAGTGTGTGGGACGTGCACCGGATCCATGCTTAGCTCGCGCGCCATGAAGGACAGCGTGAGGCATCTGGGATTCTCCGGCCGCCTGGGCTCAGGCCCTCGGAGAGCGTGCGGCCTCTTCGTCTCCCTGATCCTCTTTGGCTGCGGAGGCTCGGCGAGTGAAACCCCGCCGCCCCTCGAGCCCCTCCCTGCGCGGCTGCGAGCGACTCCGGAGGAGCCCCCGCCTACCGACGCTCCACCACCAGGTGAGGAGCGCATCGATCCCCGCGCCGCCGATCCCCGCGCCGCCGATCCCCGTGCCGCCGATCCGAGCGCAGGGGCCCGGCCGGTCGACGCTCCAGCGCCCGAGACGGAAGAACGCGCTCCGTCGACCTGGGGACGGTGAGGTGCGCTCCCCAAGCTCGGCGGCTCGGGGAATCACGATGCCCTCAGAAGGTCCCCACGTAGTTGAGCCCCGCGAAGCCGGGACCGACACTCGGCTGCAGCGACGCGCCCGCATGTGCCTGCTGGCGTAGGAAGAAGTACGTCACGGCTCCGCCGATCGCCACGGCCCCGCCGCCGAGGGTGAGCCCGATCCCGACGTTGCGGCGGGGCAGGGCGTCTTCGGCAGCTCGCTTGTCGGCGGCGTCGCCGCACACATACACCCCCGCGCTCTCCTTCGAGCAGTCGTTGATGGTCGATTGGTTCACCGCCCACAGGACGACCCCCACGACCCCCACCGCGAGCCCGCCTCCCGCGACGACCAAAGGCCAGACGGGCGCCTGCGCGCCCGCGGTCGGCGCCTCCACGGCAGGCAACGGCTCTGGGGCGTGGCTCGGCGTCGGCTGGGTGGGGGCGGTCTCCGCTGCTCGTCGCTGCGCTGCCTCGCGCTCCTCGTCGAGCTGACGACGTAGCGCCTCGAGACGTCGTGAGATCTGGTCCCGATCCACCGCGTTCGGTCGGCGGGCGAGGTAAGTCTCGAGCGCCGACACGGCGTGAGCCTTCTGCTCTGCGAGCTCATAGGCTCGAGCGAGGTTCAAGAGGAGCGCCAGCGCGGTGCAGTCTCGCCTGAAGGCGTCCTCCCAATAGAGGATGGCCCGCGCGTAGTCCGCTTCGTGGAAGGAGACCTGTCCGGCTTCGAACGCGCCCTTCGCTGCGCTGATGTCGCGTTCGCTCGGTGCATGTGTGCACTCCGGGAACGTCTTGCCCTCTTGGGCGCTCGCGAGCGCCGGCGAGGAGACGAGGGCTACGGCAACCCACCAGGGAGAGACAAACCTGCGCATGCTCGAGCTCGATCCGGCGAGAAGGAAGCAGTCCGAAGGTGATCCGGATCTGACCGCCAGCTCCCGGCGATAGCATAGGGAGATGCCACGCATGATCCAAAATCGTGGCCGCTGCGGCCGTTCGGGCTTGTTTAGCGGGCTGCGCTAGGGCGATCGTTGTCCTCCGTGAGGCACGCGCCCCGTTTGCTCCTGGATCCTTGGCCGCTCCCTGAGCTCCGGACTCGCCCGAAGAGCGGAGCGCGGTCGGCGCTGCGCGTCCTCTGCTGCCTCGTCGCGCTCTGCTGCGTGCTTCTGAACGGGGCGCCGGGGCTCGGCCGCGCGGCGTTGGCCGCCGCTCCGGATGCCTCCACCCGGCTCGAGGTCATTCGTCAGCAGATGGAGAAGGGGCAGGCGCTCTTCTTGACGGGTAAGTACACCGAAGCAGCGGAGATTTTCGAGACGGGGTTTCGCGAGCACCCTTACTCCGCCTTCCTCTTCAACGCCGCCGTGTGTCACGAGAAGGACGGGCGCTTCGAGCTGGCCGTGGACGCCCTCGAGCGCTACCTGGACGTCGACCGCGAAGCTCCCGATCGGGACGAGGTGAGCGAGCGCATCGCGCGGTTGCGAGCGCTGCTGGCGGAACAGGCCCAGCAGGAGTCGGGGGGCGAGGTAGAGTCTGACGGCGGCGCAGAGGCAGAAGGTCGGCCCGCGCCGGTGGAGTCGGAGTCGACGATGAAGTCCCTCGTCGTGATCGAGACCACCCCGAGCGCTGCCCCCGTCCAGATCTATCGACTCGTCGATCCGGCGGCGTCGGCGTTCGTCGCTGGCCAGGCTAACCCAGGCTGGAGGCTCGTGGCGGAGCGCGCGGCTCCCGTCAGCCTGACGCTCGCGGTCGGTCGTTATCACGTCGTCGTGGAGGAGTTCCGCGAGTTCAACCGGAGCGAGGCCGACATCGTGGTCTCGCCAGGGCACGTACATCACTTCCAGGCCAACCTCTCCCAGGGGGCGTTCATGGCCTTCTTGCGGGTGACCGGGAACGTCCCCGGCGCCTACGTGTACGTGGACGACGATGAGCGGCGGCGGCCGGCGTGGGGGCGCCTACCTCACGGAGAGCTCATTCCTCCCGGGAAGCACCGGATCGTGGTCGAAGCCCCCGGTTTCCAGAAGTTCACGCGGACGGTGGAGCTCGCTGCGAGCGATCGGATCGAGGTAGCGGTGAAGCTCGTCCGCGTCGGCTATGGCGTCGTGCGGGTGGACGCCAACGTCCCCGAAGCTTGGGTCACCATCGACGATCGTCCCCTGGGGCTCTGGAAGCGGGGAGAGCCGGCCCTCGAGGCGGAGCTGCCTGCGGGGGTTCATCGCCTGACGGTGAGCGCCGACGGCCACAAGGACCTGCACACCACCTTCGAGGTCCCGAAGGGGCAGGTGCTGCCGCTGCGGGCCCACATGATCCCTCAGTATCCCCGGGGCACCGCCTGGACCCAAGCGGCCATCGCGGCGGCGCTGCTCGGCACGGGGACGTACCTCGGCGTCCAGTCCAATCAACTCCACGATCAGCTCCGCGCCGACAGGGACGCTGGGCACCTCGATCCCACCGATCCCCGCATCGACCGCGGCCGCTGGTTCTCCATCGGAGCCAACGCAGGGTTCGCGATCGGTGGCGTGTTCGCCCTCCTGTCGACCTACAACTTCGTCAAGGATCCCTACCCCGATTCGACGCTCCAGCGGGGCAAGCGCCGCGAGTTCGAGGAGCGGCGTGCTCCGGCGGCGGTGCCCTCCGCGTCGAGGGCCATCCCGTGGCGCACGATCGCCACCGGCGTCGATTTCGCCCAGGAGGCGTGGTGATGTCACGGCGCGTGACGGCGGCCGCGGCGCTGGCGCTGCTGGCGAGCGCGTGTTCCTGGAGCAGGTTCGACGAGGTGAGCGACCACGCGCCCGTGGAGGTGTTGGAGCGCCCGAGCGCCTTGAAGGCGGGCTTCGGCAACGTCGTGGCCGTGGCGGTTCATGGGGAGGAGGTGCGCGCGCTCGTGGGCGGAGTGCCCCTCGCGTCGCCGGGCGCGACCTTCGAGCTCGGGTTCGACGAGCGCCCGGGGGTGCAGGCCGTCAGCGCGCTCGTGTGCGAGTCGAAGGGTGCTCGCGCATGTTTTCTGGCGACCCAGCCTGCTGGTCTCGGCAAGTTGCTGCTCAGAGGGGAAGAGCAGGAGCGCTGCTTCGCCGTCGGTCTCGGGAGAGACGAGTCGACCACGGGGCTCCTGTTGCGCTGCGGCACCATGAGCTTCGTTCAACAGGTCCCGGAGGTCGCCGAGGCCGCCATCACGGAGGTCTTCGAGAACGCGGCCGAGCCCCCGGAGCTGTTCGCGGCCTCCGATCGGCAAGAGGCGCCGGCCTTGCTCGCCGCCGCTCCTCGGGTGAAGAGCTCCTGGTTCTATCCGCCCCAGGAGAGCCTGCCCCAAGAGCTCGTCCCCGCTCGTGCTCCAGGAGAGCAATACGGCCGCGCCGTCGCGGTGGTTGGGATCTCGGGGGGGCGCATCTTCGCCGTGGGCGATCCGGGGAGAGGCGAGGTCTGGCTGTATCGGTGGCTCGGAGAGGAGCCCGAGGTGCTCGGATGTCTCGGCGGCGCCGCCGGGCTCGGGCGCTCCTTGGCGGCAGGGCGCGTCGACGAGGACGACGAGGAGGAGCTGATCGTCGCCGACAACGGCGCCGTATGGGTCCTGCGCGGCGCGGCCCTCGCCGCCGCCGCCCCCGCTCCCGAGGAGCCCTGCGGCGCGGACTGGTTGCCCGAAGGGGCGGAGCTCGATCGGTTCACCTGCGACGACGTCGAAGGCTCCTATGCCTGCGAGGGCTCGGAGTTCGGCGCCGCCTTGGCCGTCGCGGATCTGGACGGGGACGGCACCGGCGAGGTCATCGTGGGCGCGCCGGGGATGAGCGCTGCCGGCAAGGAGAAGACGGGAGCCGTCTTGGTGTACGACTGGACGCCCGCGGGTGGCGCGGCCTTCGCCGATCTTCGGCTCCTGTCGTCGAGCACGGGTGGGAGCCGATTTGGCGCCGCACTGGCGGTGGCGCCGCAGCGTGGCCGCGAGGTGATCCTCGCGGGGGCACCAGGGGCCAACAAGGCCGCGCTGATCTATTGTAGCGACCTCTTCACCGGCGAGAGCCCGCGCTGCCGCTGAGCGTCACTCGCCCTCGAACAGATCCAAGATTCATGCTCAATGAGCCCAAACAAATCCTCGTGGTCGATGACGAGCCGAACCTGCGACGAGTGCTGAGCGCTCAGCTCACGCGGGACGGCTACGAGGTGCACGTCGCGTCGGGCGGCCTCGACGCCCTGGAGTGCCTGCGCGACAACCACATCGATCTGGTGATCACGGACCTCAAGATGCCAGGGCTGGACGGCCTCGGGCTGCTGAGGCGCGCGGTGGAGCTCGATCCGGGGCTGCCGGTGGTGATCATGACCGCGCACGGTACGGTCGACAACGCGGTGGAGGCCCTCAAGGCGGGCGCGTTCGACTACGTCACCAAGCCCTTCGATCAGCAAGAGGTCCGCACGATCGTGCACAAAGCCTTGCGCACCCGGGATCTCGCCGCTCGAGACGCGTCCCCCGCGGCTCGCGGGGCCACCGAGGCGCGCCACGGGATCATCGGGCGCAGCGAGTCGATCCACGAGGTGTACGGCGTGATCGACCGCGTCGCCGACACACCCACGACCGTGCTCATCACGGGTGAGAGCGGCACCGGCAAGGAGCTCGTGGCGCGCGCCATGCACGAGTCCTCGTCGCGGCGCGAGCGCCCCTTCATCAAGGTGAACTGCGCGGCCATCCCGCGCGACCTGATGGAGAGCGAGCTCTTCGGCTACGAGCGCGGGGCGTTCACCGGCGCCGTCACGTCGAAGCCTGGCCGCTTCGAGCTGGCGAGCGGAGGGACCCTCTTTCTGGACGAGATCGGCTCCATCCCGGTCGAGATGCAGGTGAAGCTGCTCCGGGCCCTGCAGGAGAGCGAGTTCGAGCGGGTCGGCGGGGTGAAGACGCTGCGCATCGACGTGCGCCTCGTCGCCGCCACGAACACGGATCTGAAGCGCCAAATCGCCGAGGGCACGTTCCGGGAGGATCTCTTCTACCGGCTGAACGTCGTCCCGATTCGCCTGCCGGCGCTGCGCGAGCGGGTGGACGACATCCCGGTGCTGATCGAGCACTTCATCCGCAAGTTCAACGCGCGGCTCAGCAAAGGGGTCCTCGGCGTCAGCCCCGACGCGTTGGCCACGATGATGGCTTACCCCTGGCCGGGCAACGTGCGGGAGCTCGAGAACGTCGTGGAGCGGGCGGTGCTGTTCTGCGATGGCGATGAGATCGGCGCAGGAGACCTGCCAGGAGATCTGCTGCGCACGGAGCCGGTCGTCCCGCTGTCGCCCCTGCACGCGCCGCCCCTCGAGGGAGGGCTCAAGGAGCAGGTGAAGGCGGCGGTGAATCACCTGGAACGGCAGCTGATCCAGCGCGCCCTCGAGCAGATGGGCGGCAACGTGACCCACACGGCGCGGCTGCTCAAGCTCTCGCGCAAGGGCCTACAGCTGAAGATGAAGGAGCTGGGGCTGCGCGAGCAGCCAGCGAAGCTCGAGCCGAGCGCAGAGGGGCGCGCGAGTGGGCTGCGCGAGATGGGTCAGGGGCAGGACGAAGGCAAGCGAGATGGTGCCGGCGCGCGAGACAGCGACGATCCATGATTCGCCCGTGACGACTCCCCCCTGGTGGTCGAGGCCCTGGCCAGCGCTCGTGCTGCTGCTCGCGGCTGGCTGCGCCAGCGTCTCCTGTCGCAGCGGCGAGGTCGAAGGCGAGGCGGACCCCCAGGCGGTGTCTGGGCTGGAGGGGCCGCCCATCGGGCCGCCGCCGGAGCGGCCCGTGCCCCGCATGGGGATGGCGTGGATCCCGGGGGGAGCGTTGGTCGCGGGTACGCCGGCGGACGAGTTGCCGCGGCTCGCGGACGAGGAGATGGCCGGAGAGCAGGTGATCCTGGAGGGCTTCTACATCGACCGCTTCCAGTACCCCAACGAGGAGGGGGCCATCCCCATGACAGGGGTCAACCAGGAGGAAGCCCGCAGCCTGTGCGCCGAGCAGGGGAAGCGCCTGTGCTCGGAGCTCGAGTGGGAGCGCGCTTGCAAGGGACCCGACAACCGCAAGTACGAGTACGGCGATCGGTATCGCGAGAGCGTCTGCGAGACGGGGAAGTTGGCGCAGCTGCGACCGAGCGGTCTGCGCGTGCCCTGTCAGAGCGACTTCGGTGTCCACGACATGCACGGGTCCGCGTGGGAGTGGACGGACAGCCCGTGGCAGCGGGGGCACGACGACGGGCGCGTGACGCTGCGGGGAGGCAACGATCGCGCAGGTGAGCTCGTCGCCCGCTGCGCCAACGGTCGACCAGAGAACCCGGAGACGCGCTCAGGGGTCATCGGGTTCCGGTGCTGCGCTGGTCCACGCAATCCAGCCGAGGTCGCCTTGCACCTGGCCTTCGGGCGCGGGCTCCTGCCGCGCGCCAAGTTCGATGACGATTTGGAGGCGGGCCTCATCGCCGGGCTGCCCGAGGAGGCGCGGCAGGAGCTCGACGGCGTGGGGCCGATCCGCGCTCAACGCGCGTGGCTGTGGCGCCCGGTGGCCAACGAGGAGCTGCACGTGCTGGCGGTCTGCGCGCGGGGGAGGGTGCCGGGGGTCGACCAGCTCTGCGGGTTGTCGATCTCGCGGGTGACGCTGGGGAAGGCGGAGGTCTTGGCCTGGGTGAACACGGCCCTTTGGATCCCCACGTTGCACCAGCTGCACGGCGGTGTGCGCGATTTGTGGGTCGTGGGCGGGGATCGAGTCGGCAGCTTCAAGCGACTGCTCGCCTATCGCTGGGGGCGCGTGCACGTGGGCGACTTGTCGCGCGGTGTGCCCAAGAGCCCGCCCCGCTGAGTGGGGGCTCGGCCCGGCTCAGTGACAAGCCGCGAGGATGCGGCGCTGCGCGGCCTCGAGCTGCCCTGCGCGCTGGCGGACCTCTCGTCGCGCGGCGGAGTGTTGCGTCCGGTCCTCGCTCTCCCGGGCCGTGGCGGCGCGGCGAGCTTCGGCGGCGATCTCCCGGAGCCGCAGGCCATAGTCCTTCACGGCGCGGGCGAGGGCCCGACTCTGGAACTCGAGGGGGCCCAGCTCGTCGGCGATGGCGTCGTACTCCTGGGCGATCGCCCGCAACGCCGCCGGCACCTGGCTGCCCGTGGCGATCCGACCGATCTCGGCCAGGCGCGGGTTCACCTTCTCGGCGAGGTCCTGGCACTGCCGCGCCCGCTCCACGCGGGCGCACCCGCTCAGCGGCGTGAGTAGGAGGACGGCGATGCCGAGGGCTCGGAGCACGCCCGGACCAATAGCACGGCTCACCGAAAACTTGGCCCAGAGACCCCGGATGGGGCAAGCGGGCAGGAATGCGAACGAGCTCCGAGCCCGACCTGGGTCTTCTCCGCAAACAGGCAGAGGCCTTGGCGGCTCGTCGCCACGAGACGGCCGTCGGGGCGCACCTGCTCGCTGCCATCGCCGCGACCCCCTGCGCGGCTTCGGATCTCCTGCTCGAGCGAGGTGTCACCGCGCGCCAGCTGCTCAACGCCCTCGACGCGTTGGGCGAGCGTGGCCCCGAAGAGAGCCTCAGCGCTCTCTTGGGGCGCGGCAAGGCGCTCGCCCAGCGCATGGGGCCGAGCACCCACCCGACGGCGGCGCACCTGCTCCTGGCGCTCCTGAACGACAGCCGGGGGACGGCCCGGCGGTGCATCGAGGCGAGCGGCGTGGATCCGAGTCGGTTGCGGACCGCGGCGCTCAACATCGGTCAGGGTATCGTGGGTCGGCGTCGCGTCCTTCGACCGCTCGAGCGAAGCCGAGAGCTCGAACCCCTCGCGCCAGCGCCGCGCGGTGAGGCCGTCCCGCTGGTGCCCCAGATCGCGCCCCGCTCCCCGTCTGCATCGGAGCTGCCCCGACAACCGGGTGTGGCGGTCTCCGTGGTGCCTCAGGTGGGGCCTGCTCCCTTGGCGCGGCTGCGGCTCGCGCAGGAGACGTCCTCCAGCGCCGCCGATGAGCCGAAGACTCCGGCGTTTGGAGCCACGCCCACGCCGGTCTCCGCGACACCTGCGACGGGCGCCGTGCGGAGCTCTGCTCGAGCCCAGGGCACGACGGCCGCCGAAGCAGCGAGCGCAGGCGCGGGGGGGCAGAGCACCGGAACGCCGGGGCGGACCTCTGCGCTCCGCCCCCCGGAGGGGACCGTCGACGACGCGACTCGCCGCTTCGACCTCGATCCGAGGCGCTTCCCCGTGCTGTGCCAGCTCGGCAAGAACTTGAGCCTCGCCGCCGCCCGAGGGGAGCTCGATCCAGTGATCGGCCGCGAAGGGGAGATCGAGCAGGCGCTCGATGTGCTCGCGAAGCGCCAAGGCAACAACCCCTGCTTGGTCGGAGGCGCCGGAGTCGGCAAGACCAGCGTCGCCCGCGGGATCGCTTTGCACATCGCCGAAGGGAAGGACGTCGCTAGCCTCGACGACCGCATCCTCGTCGAGGTACCCATCGCCGAGCTGTTCGCCGGCACGGGGGTGCGTGGTGCCCTGGCGGGGCGCTTGGCGGCTCTCAAGAAGGAGGTGCGGCTGAGCGAGGGCCGGGTCGTGCTCTTCTTCGACGAAATCCACCAGCTCTTCGCCAGTGAGGCCGCGGAGGAGATCTCTGGGGACTTGAAGCTGGCCTTGGCGAAGGGAGAGCTCCCGTGCATCGGGGCCACCACCCTCGAGGAGTACCGCCGTCACATCGAGGCAGACTCTGCGCTCGCGCGGCGCTTCTGCACCGTGGAGGTGGAGGAGCCAGGCCGCGACGATGCCTACCTGATCCTCGACAGCCTGGCGCGGAAGCTCGAGGGGCACCACCGCGTGACGTACGAGCCCGAGGCTCTCGCGCTCGGCGTCGCCTGGTCCGTCCGCTACCTGCCAGGGCGCGCGCTGCCCGACAAAGCAGTGTCGATCGTCGATCTGGCGGGCGCGCGCGTGCGTCGGCGGGGGGGGGAGCGGGTCACCCCCGAGGCGGTCGCGGAGGTGGTGGCGAGCCTCGCGGGCATGCCGACCGAGCGCCTGCTCGAGTCCGACGGCGACCGCATGCTGCGGCTGGAGGAGATCCTGAGCGAGCGGGTGATCGGGCACTCGGAGCACATGAAGAAGATCGCCCGCATCCTGCGGCGCAACGCCGCTGGCCTCGGCGCGCGGCGCCCGATCGGGACCTTCCT
Organism: Pseudomonadota bacterium; assembly: GCA_023460875.1. Lineage (GTDB taxonomy): Bacteria > Myxococcota_A > Polyangia > Polyangiales > Polyangiaceae > NIC37A-2. The sequence goes on along the minus strand of JAEWOQ010000076.1, from coordinate 26,107 downwards.
CCTGCTCGGGCCGACCGGCGTCGGGAAGACGGAGACGGCGAAGGCCATCGCCGAGGTGCTCTTCCACACGGAGAGCGCCATCACCCGCATCGACATGTCCGAGCTGAGCGAGGCCCACGCCGTCGCCAAGCTCGTGGGCGCGCCTCCCGGCTATGTAGGTCATGACGCAGGGGGACAGCTGACCGAGGCGGTGCGGCGGCGCCCTTACCAAGTCGTGCTCCTCGACGAGATCGAGAAGGCACATCCCGAGGTGCTCACGGCGTTCCTGGCGGTGTTCGACGAGGGGCGTATGACGGACGGGCGCGGGCGCACGGTGGACTTCAGCAACGCGGTCATCGTGCTCACGTCCAACCTCGGGGCCGCGGAGGTGACCGGCGCGAGCCGGCGCCGCGTCGGGTTCTCGACGCAGGGTGACGCTGGCGACGACGTGGCGCAGAAGGTCGTCTCGGCGGCGCGCCAAGTCCTGCCCCCGGAGCTCTACAACCGCATCGACGAGGTGCTCGTGTTCTCCCCTTTGTCGCGGGACGACGTGCGCCGCATCACCCGCAAGATGCTGCAGGGCATCGCCAGCTCGCTGCACCAGCAGCGCGGCGTGCGCCTCGAGGTCGAAGACGCGGCGATCGAGCACCTGCTCGGCGCCGGGGGCTACGATCCCGAGCTGGGCGCGCGCCCCATGCGGCGCACCCTGGCTCGGCTCGTCGAGGCGCCTCTGGCCGAGAAGATCCTGCGCGGTGAGCTGAGCTCGGGGGACGTCGTGCTCGTGGGCGTCGAAGGCGCCGGTGATGGCGGCCTCGGCGAGCTCGTCTTCGACGTCGTCGAGGGGGCTGCTGCCGGCGCAGGGCGCGACGATTTCGCTGCCGCGGAGTGAGCGGCTGCCCCTTTGCCCGGGGACGCGGACGGCTGGCGCAGACCAGGCGCAGCCATTAAAATAGAGAGAGTATGACGTCCGCGGGGGGCGCGTTGGAGAGGCCGAGCGAGACCGCACGGGAGCGCGCCAAGCTGGGGCGCTTCGCCACGGGTCCGTGGAACATCCCGCTCAGGGGCTGGTGGGAGGTGTTGCGGCGCGTCGCCGGTGCAGCCTCCAATGACGAGATTTCGCAGGCGGCGGCGGCGGTAGCGTTCTACGCGTTCCTGTCGCTCGTGCCGGCGCTGATCGCGCTGGTCTCGTCCTACGCCCTCATCGCCAACCCGAACGAGCTGCCTCGCCTGTTGGGGGATCTCGATGGGACGGCGCCGTCCCATGTGCTGGCGCTCCTCGAGGGGCAGCTCTCGGAGATCATCGCGGGATCGGCCACTCAGCTCACCCTGGGTGTGCTGGCGAGCCTATTCGTCGCGTGGTTCTCCGCCTCTCGGGGGGTGACCGCCATGATCCGCGCGGTGAACATCGCGTATCGGGAGGAGGAGACGCGCGGATGGTTGACCAGGCGCTGGCTCGCGGTGCGGCTCGCTGCTGGCCTGTCCATCTTCGTCGCGGTGGCGATCGCCTTCATCACGGTCCTCCCGACGCTCTTCGGGTTCCTCGGGCTCGAGCCCCTCGTGCGCAGGATGCGGTGGCCGTTCCTGGCGATCGCCGTGATGTTCGGGCTTGGGATCTTCTACCGCTACGCCCCCAACCGGACGGCGCCCAAGTGGCGTTGGGTCTTGCTGGGCGCCGCGCTCGCGACCGCGGCGTGGCTGTTGGCCTCCGTGGGGTTGGCCTACTACGTGGACAGCTTCGGCAACTTCAACGCGACCTACGGGGCGCTCGGCGCGATCGCGGCGCTGCTGCTCTGGTTCTTCGTCTCCGCCTACGCGATGCTGATCGGAGCCGAGCTGAACGCCGAGCTCGAGCATCAGACCGAGGTCGACACGACCATCGGCCCGCCCCGCCCGATGGGGCGCCGCGCCGCGGTGGTGGCGGACAACCTGGGCCCCTCGCTACCGTCGGAGTCGTGGGGCGAGACGTTCAAGGGCATCCTGCGCTCCGCCCGCGGCTGTCGTCGGCACAAGGAGTGACCAGGGCGCCGAAGCACGGCCTTCCCCGGCCCCCGCCGCCGCGTTATGTCGAAGCCCTTGAGCTCCAAGACCTCCAGTCGCCTTCGAGCCCACCGCTTCCGAGTCGAGGAGCAGGACGTCGGCTTGCGTCTCGATCAGCTCTTGGCGAGGCGGGTCCCCGAGCTCTCCAGGGGCATGGCGCGGCGGGTCCTCGAGCTCGGTGGGGTGTTCGTGGATCGCAAGCGGGTCAAGGTCGCCCGGCGCCAGCTGCGCGTCGCTCAGATGGTGGAGGTGCATCTGGGAGCTCTGCTGACGCAGGCCGCCGAGGCGCCGCCCGACCCATCGGGGGCGGGAGGGCTCCCGGACGGCGTCATCGTGCGCTGGGAAGACGACGACGTGATCGTCGTCGACAAACCCGCCGGGGTCCTGTCGGCGCCGACACCCGAGAGCGATCGCTCGGACCTGCAGCGTTGGCTGACCGAGCGGCAGGGGCGCCCCGTGCACCTGGTGCACCGCTTGGACCGTCCCACGAGCGGGCTGATGGTGTTCGCCAAGAACCCGGGCGCGGCGGCTCACCTGGGGGAGGCTCTTCAGCAGCGGCTCGTCTCCCGCGACTACCTGCTCGCGGTGTCCGGCGCCGTGTCCGCCGAGCACCAGGAGGTGTCGGCGCCCGTGCGGGGCAGGACCGCGAGATCGACCTTCTGGGTCGTGGAGCGTCGTGGGCAGATGGCGACGCTGCTCCGGGCACGATTGGCGACGGGGCGAACCCACCAGCTCCGGATTCACGCCGCGCACCTGGGACATCCCGTGCTCGGGGATCTCCGCTACGGGCCGCGCCCCTCCGCGTCGCTGGCCACGTCGCCGCCGGCCACGTCGCTCCAGGCGCCCCCTGGTCCGCCGCGCCTGGCCCTGCACGCCGCGCTCTTGGCCTTCCCCCACCCGTCGGGCGGGCGAACGGTGCAGGTGGAGTCCCCCTGGCCCGACGAGCTGGCGGCCTGGTGGGCCGAGCTCGGTGGGCTCAGTACGAGTCGTGGACCTCGTAGCGCCCCCGAGCCGGGTCCAAGCTCAGGAAGCTGATCTTGCCCTCGCTGCAGGAGCCGCTGTTCATGAACAGCGTCTCGCCGTGCTCGGAGCGCCGCGCCCGATGGGTGTGGCCGGTCACCACGACGTCCGCCTCGCTCTGCTGCGCGTGGTGGACGGCCCAGGTCTCCACCTGGCTCACCCGATCCGAGCGGGCGTGTCGAGAGCGCACCTCGTCCAGCCGCGAGAAGAACCGATAGGCCGCGCCGAGACCGGCTCGTCGAATCCAGCCGCCAAGGCAGACGCCCAGCTCCGAGATCGGCCGCGCCCTCATCACGAGGGCGTCGCTCTGGTGCCCGTGTGCGAACAGAAACCGTACGCCGCGGATCTGCAAGCGCAGCTCACTGGGCACCCCCTCCCGCCCCGCCACCAGATCGTGGTTGCCGTGCACGTAGCTGAAGCGAGGGCGGCTCAGCTGGACGGCCAGCTCGCGATGCCTCGCGCGGGCGAGGGCGAGCTCGTTGGCGTGCTCGCGCGGGAGCGGGCTCGTCAACGTCTCCCAAATGTCTCCCAGCAGCACGACGCGCTGGAAGTTGTTCTCGAGGAAGCGCAGGAACCGCAAGAACTCCGTGTCGTCATGCCCGAACGAGTCCGTGGACGGACGCGCCCCCAGATGAAGGTCGCTGATGACGGCTATGGTCACGATAATCTCGCGTGAAATCTCGGGCCGCGAGCTCGAGCGGGCTCGTGGGGGGACCGATAGGGTGGGCCCATGATGGGGTGGATCGGTGCGGCAGGCTGGTGGTGGCAGCGGGCGGCGCGCTGGTCCCGGCCCCGAATGGAAGTGTGGCCTCTCGCCGGGATGACGGCAACGCGCGCGCTTCGAGGGAACGCCGAGCGGGCCGTCAGGCGGGCCTCGCCTCCAGGGCGCGGCGATAGCGTTCGCGGCGACGGTCGTCTTTGAGGATCGCGTAGGCCTCGTCGACGATGTCGAGCACGAGCTCTACGTCGGGAAGGAGGTGCGCGTTGCGGGCGCTGAGCCGCGATGGCGACAGCTGCCGGTGGAGCGCGTCGCGCGCCCGCGTGATCTCGTACTCGGTCGCGTCGCGCTTCACGCCGAGGATGCTGAAGTAGTCCCCTTCGTCGACCAGCGCGCGACGGGCCATGACGCGCGCCTCGAACGCGGTGTCGTCCAGCACGTCGTCGAAGGCCTCCGGGGGGAGCGCGTCGCCCCGGGGCCCGGGGTCTGAGCCGGTGGGCGTCGGTGCGAGCTCCGCGCGCCCGCCGCCCGTCATGAAGACGTCGATCTCGACGAGCGCGTAGAGCACCGTGATGAGCTCGGGGCTCACGCGATACAGCGGCTCGAGCGGCGCGTCGACGGCCTCCTGGATCAGCCCCTCGAGCTCGGGCTCGAGGGCACACTCGCCGAGCAGGTTGCGGTGGCCACCGACGCCGAGGCGGCGCTCCCCCGCGCCCAAGAACGCCCAGGCGCTCGCGGGGTCGACGCTCCGCCGCACCGCTTCCACGAACACCTCACACCCTGCCGCTCCTCCGAAGACGGCGGGCTCGTCTTGAAGTCGGACGGGGATCTCTTCCTCCCAGCTCATGCGCCCCGCGCGCATGGCGACCACGGCCGCGAGGATCCACTCCGCGTGGGCGCGGAGCACGGGCCAGAGGTCACCTTGTTGGAGCTGCCCGTGGGCGATCAGCCCCGCCCCTGCATGACGTCCGAACGCCGGCAGGCTCCGTGAGAGCTGATCGGCCGTCGCCGGATCCAGATCGCCGATCGCCTCCAAGAACCGCACGAGGGACTCGCCGCTCGCGCCGGACACAGCGGTGACGATGTCTCCGTCTTGCAGCACGACCCGTCGAATGCCGCCCGCGTCCTGCAGGGCGAGGGCTCCGGTCGCGCGCTCGCGAATCGCCGTGGCCAGGGCGCGGGTCGCGCTGCCCGCGCGCAGCTCCTCTGGGGTGCGTCCGAGCTCCGCGAGCCGCACCTCGCCGAGGGCCTGCGTGGGGAGGACGACGGGGGCGGGCGGTAGCTCGCTGGCGCGTCTCGGGATCGCCGGCTCCTCCAGAGGAGGGTCGGTCACGAGGGGAGACGCGTCGGCGGGAGGCTCGGGACGGGGAGTATCGCCGCCGATCGTGTTGGGCTCCTCGGGGGGCCGCGCGGGCTCGCTGCGTCGACGCGGGGGAGCCACCGTCGCGGTCATGTTGCCGGGCAAGGAGGGGAGATCGCTGTCGGCGCGGACCAGGCCGTGGACGGTCGCGGCGCTCGTGGGTGGGGAGGTCGGGACGGGTGAATCCCAGCCTGGCGCGGGTTGACTCCCGACGCGGCCCCCCGGGTTGGTGACGGCCGCCTCGGAGGCGTAGGAGTGAGGAGTGACTGGTGAGCTGGGGCGCTGGCTGGGTGACTCATTGGGGCCCGGGGGGGAGGAGCCGACCTCCAAGGCGAGGCCGCCCGCCGTCCCGCCGGAGATCTCCGACTCGCCCGAGGGGTCCAGCGGGTCGTCGAGGGGGGCCTCCAGGGCAGCGAGGACATCGAGATCCACCTCCCCGAGGAACTCTGCGTCGGCCGTGAGCCGGTAGGGACGCGACGTCTGGGACAGCATCGCGGAGGCCGCTGCGTGCGCTCGATCGAGCAAAGCTCGAGTCTCGGCGCTGAGCTCGGGGGCGGCCCCGTCACTCTCCGTGGAGCCGGCACTCGGGACGAGCGAGAACCGTGGAGTGGGCCCGAGCCCCCGCTCACTGGGAGGTGGCAAGCTGTCGAGGAGACGGCTGGAGACGGGGCCCTCGTCGGAGCGGTACGGCTTGCGCGCGGAGGGGACGATGACGGGCGCGCGGCGCGGAGCGATGCTGTGGGCGTCGTTCCGCTCGGCGCGGCTGGGCGGGCCGATCAGCCCCTCGATATGCTTGCACAGCTCATCGACGTCGAGGGGACGGAAGAAGACGCCGTGTCCCTCCGCGCGGAACGCGGGATCCCGTTGGAGCGCGCCCTCTTCGCTCCCCAAGAACACGACCTGGACGCCGCGGGTGGGTTCGTTCGCCCGCAGGTCACGCACCTGATCGAGCACTTCGGGTGCGTCCGCGTCGCACACGACGAGATCTGGAACCTGGTAGCGGAGTCGGCTCGGCAACAACCCCAAGGGGACGTCGACGGCGGGGTAGCCACGGCTCCGCAGCGCGGTCATCAGGCGCTCCGCTTCGGCAGACGGATCGCACACGAAGATGAGCCCCGGGTGTCTCGACGGCGCGGGTTCGCTGGGGACCGCGCCGTCGCTCTCGAGCTGCTGGGGCGGGGCTGCGTCCCGGTCCTCCACGGATTTTAGTCTAGGTGACACGACGCGGTTGCCGCCACTGCCCGTGTGGGAGGGGACCCATCCCCCGTATCTTAACAGACCGGAGGGACGCGATCAGGTCGAGCGTCCGGGCGGCGTGGTCAACCACGTGCCGACGAGGATGAGCGTGGTGATCAGGAGAAAGAGGATTGTTTCCCCGAGGGTCATGCCAAGCATGTCCGGCTATCATCACTCCAGGAAACCCGCCGATGTCAAACCCTCCGTTGTCCGTGGTCGTAGGTCTCGGCGCCAACCTCGGTCCCCGCCGGCGCACGCTGCAGTCCGCGGTGACCGCCCTGCGCGCTATTTCCGTTGCAGGTACCTCTTTTCGTGTGTCCTCCCTCTTCGAGACGGAGCCCATAGGTCCCGCTCAGCCGATGTTCCTCAACGCGGCCGCGCTGTTCACCGTCGCCTTGCAGCCCCTCGAGCTCCTCGACCGTCTGCAGGCGATCGAGCACCACCACGGGCGAGTTCGGGACATCCCTTGGGGGCCGCGCACCCTCGATCTCGACCTGCTCTGGATCGAAGGGGTTGCCGTGCAGCACTCCCGCCTGCGGGTTCCCCATCCAGAGCTGTCCGGTCGGGCCTTCGCGCTCCTGCCGTTGCTGGAAGTCCAGCCCAACGCCCTCACTCCCGACGGCCGCTCGCTGGCGCCGAGCGCAGGATTTCTACCGCCCGGCGGGATCACGCGGATCGACGGGCCGGCGTGGGGGATGGTGTCACCAGGAGTGTAGCCGCACCACCACCCTGGACACACAGCTTCCGAGGTGGTAGCTGCCGCGCGCCCGATGTCTCCGGCCGGAATTTTCCGGAAGGCCCGGGAGATACGGAGAATCGAGATGAGCCCACTCGTCGAAAGCGCGGCGCGCGCCGCGGGGACGCCGCTTCGCCCTTTGCTTGCCGCGGTAACCGTCGATTTGGATCGGAGCTTCCTGATCCAGGTCGTGCTGTTCTCCGCCCTGATCGTGCTGCTGAAGCCGGTCCTGTTCGACCCCATGCTCCGGGTCTTCGCCCTGCGCGAGGAGCGGACCGAGGGGGCCCGAGCGGAGGCGCGCGCCATGCAGGAGCGCGCGGCGGAGATCCTCGCCAACTACGAGAAGGAGCTGGCGAAGATCCGGGTCGTGGCGGCCGAGGAGCGCGACAAGGTGCGCTCGGAGACCGCTAAGCTCGAGGCCAGCATCCTCGAGGAGGCGCAGCAGGCCTCTGCGCGGATCCTGGAGGAGGGGCGGACCCAAATCGCCGCCGAGCTCCGGGGGATCCGGGCGGAGCTGGAGAAGCAGTCGGGTGCGCTGGCGAACGACATCGCGCGCCAGGTGCTGGGTCGAGAGGTGAGCCAATGAAGGTTTCCGAAGCGACGCGTCTCGATGGGGTGAGGAGGCTGGCTCGTGTCCTGTGCGCGGCCGTGGCCGTGTTGGTGGTGCTCCCTGGGCTCGCCCTCGCGGTTCCGTCGCAGGCTCACGGTGAGGAGGCCCACGGATCCGAGCACCACGTGCCGCACTTCGAGGACGTGAACTGGTATCAGGGCCTGCTCGGGGAGCGGGAAGGCGTCGAGCCGAACCTGCTCTGGCGCGCCCCGGGGACACCCGCGCCGGTCGCCGCGATGGTGCTCAACACCGTCATCCTGGTTTGGTTGCTGGTGCGGTTCGGTGGCCCGGCGATCCGGTCGGGGCTCACCTCGCGGAAGCAGAGGGTCGAGGGTGGGATCAGCTCCGCGGCCGCCATGAAGAGCGAAGCGGAGGACCAGCTCGCGCACTACGAAGGCAAGCTCGAGCGCATCGATCAGGAGATCGAGCGGGTACGAACGGAGATGCGCGAGCAAGCCGAGACGGAGCGCAAGCGGATCCTCGCGGAGGCCGCGGTGCGCCGCGAGCAGATGGAGCGCGACGCCCGCGTGCTGCTCGCCCACGAGCTCAAGGCGGCCCGGGAGGTGTTGTTCCACGAGGTCGTCGACGGGGCGATTCGCTCCGCCGAGGAGGCCGTTCGAGCACGGCTGGGTCGTGAGGATCAGGAGCGCCTGGCCGAAGAGTTCGTCGGCGGCCTCGAGGCGTCCCTAAAGACGGCGGCTCTGGAGGTCCGATCATGAGTGAAGGCGCTGTCGTTCAGCGGTACGCACAGGCGATCTTCGAGCTGGGGCTCGAGGGTGGGGACCTCGCGTCCCTCACGAAGCAGATCCGGGTCATGGCCGATCAGTGGCAGGCGAGCCGCGAGCTGCAGATCGCGTTGGAGGATCCGGTCCTCGAGGACGCGCGTCGGCAGGCGCTGCTAGCGGAGATCGCCGAGCGGTTGCAGATCCGCGGGACCGCCCTGGGCGCGCTCCGGGTCATGTGCCAGCGGCGTCGTCTGGCGGCGCTGCCGGGCTTGGCGCGGGAGCTGACGCGCCTGAGCGACGAGCACCACGGGGTGCTCCGAGCCTCGGTGACGAGCGCAGCGGCGCTGCCCGAGCCCTACTACGGAACGCTCACCAACAAGCTCGAGTCCGTGACCGGCAAGAAGGTCGTGCTCGAGAAGCAGGAAGATCCATCGTTGATCGGGGGCGTCGTCCTCCGTATCGGCGACACCATCATCGATGGGAGCATCCGAGGCCGGCTGAGCCAGCTCGAGCGCCGCTTGCTCGCTGGAGCCGCCACCGCGCAGGCGTGAGCCAGCGCGTCCTCGCCCGTTTCATCATTCAGGCGTCCTTTCCAGGTCACCGAAGAAGCAACCAAGAACAGAGCCATGCAGCTGAGCGCCGACGAGATCTCCTCGATCATCAAGAAGCAAATCCAGAACTTCGACCGCGCCGCAGTGGTGTCCCAGACGGGCACCGTGCTGACCAGCGGTGACGGCATCGCGCGCGTCTACGGCCTCGAGGGCGTGATGGCGGGCGAGCTCGTGGAGTTCCCGGGGGAGGTCTATGGCCTCGTTCTGAACCTGGAGCAGGACAACGTCGGCGTCGCCGTGCTCGGCGAATCGACGGCGGTGAAGGAGGGCGACAGCGTCAAGCGCACGAATCGCATCGCCGACGTGCCCGTGGGTGAAGGCCTGGCGGGGCGCGTCGTCAACGCGCTGGGACAACCCCTCGACGGGCGTGGGCCCATCGAGAGCAAGGAGAACCGACGCATCGAGATCAAGGCGCCCGGCATCGTCGCGCGCCAGCCGGTGAAGGAGCCGCTCCAGACGGGCATCAAGGCCATCGACGCGATGATCCCGGTGGGTCGCGGTCAGCGTGAGCTCATCATCGGTGACCGCCAGACAGGCAAGACCGCGATCGCCATCGACACCATCATCAACCAGAAGGGCAAGGGCGTTTTCTGCGTCTACGTCGCGGTGGGGCAGAAGGCCTCGACCGTCTCCCAGGTGGTGGAGAAGCTCAAGGCCCACGGCGCGATGGAGTACACGACGGTCGTCGTGGCCACGGCGACGGAGACCGCTCCGCTCCAGTTCCTCGCTCCCTACACCGGGGTCACCATCGGAGAGTACTTCCGGGACACGGGGCGCCACGCCCTGTGCATTTACGACGACCTCTCCAAGCAGGCGGTCGCCTACCGCCAGATGTCTCTGCTGTTGCGCCGCCCGCCGGGACGCGAGGCCTACCCGGGTGACGTCTTCTACATCCACTCGCGCCTGCTGGAGCGCGCCGCCAAGCTGGCGGAGCGCTGGTTCGTGCTGGGCAAGGACCAGGAAGTGCCCCCGGGGGACGAGGGCTTCCGAGGGGCGGACGGCAAGGTCCACATCGGCGAAGAGGGGAAGGAGCACGCCGAGGCGTCGCTGAAGGCCCTCGGGCAGGACTCCCTCACCGTGAAGAAGGATCCCCACTCGGGAGGCTCCCTCACCGCGCTCCCCATCATCGAGACTCAGGCGGGCGACGTCTCGGCGTACATCCCGACGAACGTGATCTCGATCACGGACGGTCAGATCTTCTTGGAGAGCGACCTCTTCCACTCGGGTGTGCGCCCAGCCATCAACGTCGGTATCTCCGTCAGCCGCGTCGGCGGCAACGCCCAGATCAAGGCGATGAAGAAGATCTCCGGCACGCTGCGCCTCGACCTGGCGCAGTACCGCGAGATGGCGGCCTTCTCGCAGTTCGCGAGCGATCTCGACGCCGCCACCCGGGCGCAGCTCGAGCGTGGTCGCCGCCTCACGGAGATCCTGAAGCAGGACCAGTACGTGCCGCTCTCCGTCGAGAAGCAGGTGCTGTCGATCTACGCCGGTACGCAGGGCTACTGCGACAAGCTGCCGGTGGAGTCCCTGAAGCAGTACGAAGAGGAGCTGCACCGCCACGTCGAGGACAAGCACCCGCAGATCCTCGAGGACATCAGGACCAAGAAGGAGATCTCCAAGGAGCTGGGGGGCAAGCTCAACGACGTGCTCGCCGCCTTCACGCGGGATTTCGCAGCATCCTTGGGCCAGTGAGCCAGCTGGGCCGGGGCACACCCTCCCGACTCGGCCCGATCGTGTCCTCCCTCCTACTTTTCAAGGGCCAACACCGTGGCGAACCAGAAGGAAATCCGTAAGCGCATCGGGACCGTGAAGAGCACGCAGAAGATCACTCGCGCCATGAAGATGGTGGCGGGTGCTCGGCTCACTCGTGCGCAGCACCGCATCCAAGCGCTTCGGCCGTACGCGGTGCAGACGGGGGCCGTGCTGCGGTCCGTCGTGGGAGCGCACCCCATCGAGAAGGAGGGTGAGCTCGAGACAGAGATCCAGCAGGTCGATCATCCGCTCCTCGCTCAACGGCCGGAGCGGAGCCTCTTGCTGTTGGTCATCACGAGCGATCGGGGGCTCTGCGGCGCCTTCAACACGAACATCCTGCGCAGCGCCGAGCGCCTCTGGCGGGAGGCGGAGGCCGAGGGCAAGTCGGTCAAGATCGCCGTCATCGGGCGCAAGGCGCGTGACTTCTTCCGACGTCGCCAGGCGCCCCTCACCGAGGTCTTCGAGGGCGTGTGGGACGACCTCGGCATGGACCAGGCGCGTCGCGTCGCGCGCTCTGTCTTGCGACCATTCCTCGCGGAAGAGGTCGACTCGATCTACCTCGTGTACAACGAGTTCAAGAGCGCGATGTCCCAGATGGTGGTGGCCGAGCCGCTGTTTCCCCTGGGACGCATGAGCGAGCCCGCTCAGGAGACGGCCGCGTCGGACGCCCCCGAGTGGGACCGCGTGCGCGAGTTCATCTTCGAGCCGGACAAGGAGGCGCTGCTCGATGTGCTCGTTCCGATGTACATCGAGATCACGCTGCTCCGCGCGCTCTACGAGTCCATGGCCTCGGAGCTGGGGGCGCGCATGACGGCGATGGACGCGGCGACGAACAACGCCAACGACATGATCGAGCGCCTCACCCTGCAGTACAACCGGGCTCGCCAGGCTGCGATCACGACCGAGCTGATGGAAATCATCGGCGGCGCCGAGGCTTTGAACGGCTGAGCCCGCTGGGCGATCCCCGCGCGCCGCGGTCAGCGCGCAGCGTCGCCGGCAGAGCCGCCGGCAGCGACGCACCCCCCTCACGGAGCGCAGTCGTCCCATCACGGCGCGCACTCGTCAGGGTGCGCAGCGTCACGGGGTACAACGCACCCGCACGGGAGCCCCCATCACAGGAGAGAAGCGGGCTTGGGCAAACGGACACGGTCGCAGCGACAGGAAGAGCGGGCCAAGGCGGCGCGGGCGCGAGCCCGAGGGCTCCCCACCGGGGACTCGAGCCTCGAGAACCCTCTCCGAGAGGGAGGTCGCTCCGGCGCCACCCAGCGGGGTGAAGCCGCTGGGGGAGGCGAGCGGGGCTCGACGGGAGAGGTGCGGAGCAGGGCTGGCTGGCCAGCTTGGCTGAAGGTCCTCGTCGGTGTGCTCTTGGCGCTGTTGGTCTTGGGCGTGCTTTCGCGGGTCCGCGGCGCCTCCTGAGCCGGCGAACGCGTCATCAGCCCGCGGTGCGGTATCCGCCGAGCCTGTCGTGACGGGCGCCAGGGGCACGGCGGCCCGCCAGCGCGGCCCGCTCGAGAGGGCCGCTTTCCAGGTCGTCCTCTTGCCCCGAACCGCGCGACCGGGGCAGCATGGAAGCGATGGCGAATCGTCCACAAACTCTCGGAGTCGTTCTGGCTGGCGGCGAAGGAAAGCGGCTGTGGCCGCTCACTCGGGATCGCGCGAAGCCGGCGGTGCCGTTCGGAGCGAACTACCGACTCGTGGACTTCGCGCTGAGCAACCTGGTGAACGGCGGCTATCGACGCATCGCGGTGCTCACGCAGTACAAGAGCCACAGCCTCGATCGTCACATCGCCATGACCTGGCGCATGTCGCCGCTCTTCAACAACTACGTGATGAGCGTGCCCGCCCAGATGCGGCGCGGCAAACGTTGGTTCGAGGGCTCCGCGGACGCGATCTTCCAGAACCTGAACCTCATCCACGATGAGAACCCCGAATACATCTGCGTGTTCGGCTCGGATCACATCTACCGCATGGATCCCTCACAGATGGTCGAGGCGCACATCGAGTCGGGCGCGGGGGTAACCGTCGCGGGGATCCGGGTCCCTCGGGCGGAGGCGTTTCGTTTCGGCATCATCGAGCCGCGCCCCGACGGGCGGATCCGGGGGTTTCACGAGAAGCCCAAAGATGCGCCAGGGCTGCCCGATAGCCCCGACGAGGTGCTGGCCTCGATGGGCAACTACGTGTTCACCACCCAGACGCTCGTCGAAGCAGTCCAGGAGGATGCGCTGGACGAGGACAGCGCCCACGACATGGGGGGCAACATCGTCGCCAACCTCGTCGCGTCGGGCGACGCAGCCGTCTATGATTTTACCCGCAACCTGGTCCCCGGCACGACGGACCGCGATCGGGGCTACTGGCGCGACGTCGGGACGCTCGACAGCTACTACGAGGCGCAGATGGATCTCATCAGCGTCCACCCGATCTTCAACCTCTACAACGCGCGCTGGCCGATCCACACGAGCTCGGGGTCGTTGCCGCCCGCGAAGTTCGTGTTCGACGAGGAGGGGCGGCGCGGCGTGGCGATCGATTCGATGGTAGCCGCGGGCGTAATCCTCTCGGGCGGACAGGTCCGTCGCTCGGTGGTTTCCTCGGGTGTGCAGGTGCATACGGGGGCGCTGGTGGAAGACTCCGTCTTGATGGCGGGGGTGGACATCGGGCGCGGCGCCGTCGTGCGCAAAGCCATCATCGACAAGAACGTTCGGGTGCCACCCGGGGCGCAGATCGGGGTGGATCTGGAGGTCGATCGGCGACGTGGGTTCACGGTGTCCGAGAGCGGAGTCGTCGTGATCGGGAAGGGCGATCCGGTTCCCCATGGCTGATGCAGAGCGTGGCCGTCACGACGATTCTTCCGTGCGCGTCGCCTTGCTGACACGCGAGTACCCGCCGGACATTTACGGGGGCGCGGGCGTGCACGTCGAGTACCTCGCGCGCGAGCTCGAGCGGCTCCTCGAGCTCGAGGTGCACTGCTTCGGCGAACCTCGCGCGGCGGCTGAGGTTCGCGGTGCTTATCAGAGCTGGAGCGCGATCAGCGGCAAGGCGCCGCACCTGGCCGCGCTGCGGACGCTCTCAGTCGACCTGCAGATGGCGGCCGCCGTCGAGGGCGCTCAGCTCGTGCACACGCACACCTGGTACGCCAACTTCGCCGGGCACCTGGCGAAGCTCATGTACGGGATCCCGCACGTGATGACCTCCCATAGCCTCGAGCCGCTGCGCCCGTGGAAAGCCGAGCAGCTCGGCGGCGGCTACGCTGTCTCCTGCTTCTGTGAGAAGACGGCGATCGAGAGCGCCGATCGGGTCATCGCCGTGAGCGCGGGCATGCGCGCCGATATCCTGCGCGCCTATCCGGCGGTGGATCCCGCGCGAGTGCAGGTCATCTACAACGGCATCGACACCTCCGAGTACCAGCCGACGGAGGCGCGCGACGTCCTGCAGCGGTATGGGATCGACCCAGAGCGGCCGAGCGCGGTCTTCGTCGGTCGGATCACCCGCCAAAAGGGCGTGGTGCATCTGCTCGAGGCGGCGGAGCATTTCGATCCTGCGATTCAGCTGGTCCTCTGCGCTGGCGCGCCGGACACGCCGGAGATCGGCGCGGAGGTCGCGGCCCTCGTCGGCAAGCTCCAAGAGCGGCGCCAAGGCGTGGTCTGGATCTCGGAGATGCTCCCTCGTCCGGAGATCATTCAGCTCCTGAGCGCCGCCACGGTGTTCGTGTGTCCGAGCATCTATGAGCCGTTCGGGATCGTGAACGTGGAGGCCATGGGGTGCGGAGCCGCCGTCGTCGCGTCGGCGGTGGGAGGTATCCCCGAGGTGGTCGTGGACCGGGAGACGGGCTTTCTCGTTCGCTATGACGCCGACGCCGCGGGCAATCCCCGGGCGCCGGAGGTCTTCGCTCAAGATTTCGCCAGGCGCGTCAATCAAGTCGCCCTGGATCCTGAGCTGGCGGGTCGGTTCGGGCGGGCGGGACGTGCCCGGGCCGTGGAGAAATTCAGTTGGGGGAGCATCGCCCGCCAGACGGTCGACCTCTACGCCGAGCTCGTGGAGGAGGGGATCTCGTCCAAAGCGACCTGAGCTTCGAGGCTCGAGCGCTTGCGGCGCTCCGGGTGTCGAGCGACAACCGAGATCACCATGTGCGGAATCGTTGGCTACGTCGGTGAGCGTCGGGTCGCCCCCGTGCTGCTCGACGGCCTCAAGCGGCTCGAGTACCGCGGGTACGACTCGGCGGGCATCGTCGTCCACGACGGGGAGAGCCTGCGCATCGCCCGCGCCGTGGGCAAGCTCGACAACCTCGCCCAGGCCATCGAGGCCCGCGAGTTGCCTGGATGCATGGGGCTCGGCCACACGCGTTGGGCGACCCACGGGCGCCCAACGGAGACGAACGCCCACCCGCACCAGGTCGACGGCGTCGCGGTGGTGCACAACGGCATCATCGAGAACCACCTCCAGCTCAAGCGGGAGCTCGAGGCCGACGGCGTGAAGTTTCAGAGCGACACCGACACGGAGATCGTCGCTCATCTCGTCCGGGGCGCGCTGCGCGACAGCCCGTCCCTGTGGGAAGCGGTGCGGAAGGCGCTCGAGAAGATCCGCGGCGCCTACGCGTTGGCCGTCGTGTGCCGCGACGAGCCGGGCACGATCGTCGTGGCGAAGAACGCCTGTCCTCTCGTCCTTGGGTTCGGGGCGGGGGAGGTGCTCTGCGCGAGCGACATCCCCGCGCTGCTCAGCTACACCCGCGACGTCCTGTTCCTCGAGGACGGAGAGATGGCCGAGCTGCGCGCCGATCGAGTGCGTCTCGCTACCGTCGCGGGCGAGAAGGTGGAGCGCGCGCCGCGGCGCATCGATTGGAGCCCGGCTCAGGCGGAGAAGGGCGGCTACAAGCATTTCATGCTCAAGGAGATCTTTGAGCAGCCGCGGGCCATCGAGGACACCTTGCGCGGCCGGCTCGATCTCGAGGGCGCGGATCTCATCGACGAGGAGCTGGGGCTCACGCAGGAGGTCGCCCGGAGCATCACGCGCGTGTACTTCGTTGCTTGTGGCACGAGCCACCACGCGAGCCTGGCAGGTCGCTATTGGATCGAGCAGCTCGCCCGCGTCTCGGCCCAGTGTGAGCTCGCGAGCGAGGTCCGCTACCGTCGTCCAGTCTTTGGCCCTGGAGACCTGATCGTGGCCGTGAGCCAGTCAGGGGAGACGGCGGACACGTTGGCGGCGTTGTTGGCCGCGAAGGAGCAGGGAGCTCACGTGCTGGCCCTCTGCAACGTCCTGGACAGCGCCATCCCGCGTGCGGCGGACGGCGCCCTCTACACCCACGCCGGTCCGGAGATCGGCGTCGCTTCCACCAAGTGCTTCACCGCGCAGCTCGTGGCGATGCTCATGCTCGCCGTGTATCTGGGGCGGCGCCGCGGGGTGTTGGGAGCGGACGAGACCCACGCCGCCTTGCAGGCGCTGCTCGAGGTGCCGAACGACATGCGGCGGACCCTGGAGCGGGCGGACGCGGTGCTCGCCGTCGCCCGCAAGTGGCAGCACGCGGAGCACATGTTGTTCTTGGGGCGCGGGCTCGGCTACCCCATCGCTCTCGAGGGCGCGCTGAAGCTCAAGGAGATCAGCTACGCGCACGCGGAGGGCTACGCCGCGGGCGAGATGAAGCACGGTCCCATCGCGCTCATCGACGATGACATGCCCGTCGTGGTGGTCTTGCCGCAAGACACTCACTACGAGAAGACGCTCGGCAACGTTCAGGAGGTGCTGGCGCGCGAAGGGCGCGTCATCGCCGTGCTGACGGACGGCGACGAAGAGGTGCCCCGCCTGGTGCACGACGTGCTGGCCATCCCCGAGGTCCCCGAGATCGTGCTCCCGTTGGTGTCGGTCCTCCCCCTGCAGCTGCTCGCCTATTACGTCGCCGATCTGAAGGGGACGGACGTCGATCAGCCGCGGAACCTCGCCAAGACGGTCACGGTCGAGTAGCGGCACGTAGCGGCAAGCGGCACGGCCGAGTAGAGCGAGGGCGTACGTTTCCGCCCCTTGACAGGTTCCGGCTCGCCGTGTTGCTTGGGAGGCCATGCGCGGTCGTTTTGCGTCGAGGAGCCCTTGGAGCTGGACGTGCCTGTTGGGCGGAGGGCTGGCCTTGGCTGCTTGTGGTGGCGCTTCGCCTCGTCCGGAGACCGCCGACGCCGAGGAGTCGCGCGCCGAGGTGGCCGACGCCTCGGGGACGGAGCGCACGGGCGCTGAGGTGAACGATGAGCAGGACACCGTCGTTGCCCAGCTGCCCACGGAGTGTCACGGCAGCGGCGATGTGTGCCTGCCCGATCCGAAATGGGTGAAGAGGCTGTGTAACGACGTGTACCCGAACGTGGCGTTGCACCTCTTTCGAGAGGGGAGCCCCTGGGCACGCGGGTACGCCACCCGCAAGGTGAAGGCGTGGAACGCCTCGGGGGGCGCGACCAGCGGTGAGGAGTGGGTGGCCTTCGACGAGGAGGTGATCCTGCTGTACGCCCGCAACTCCAACCTCGGCGGGATGCAGGTGAGCGGCGCCTCTGGAGGGTACGACGCCCTGCGCTGGGATGGCTCTTGCGTCACCTTCTCCGGCGAAGAGGTCACGACCCGTCATCCGCCCCAGGCCAAGCATGGGCGCGTCGACTGGCGGTACCTCGAGGGGCCCATCCAGGAAGCCTTGCGGACGGACGACGCCGTGAACACGGCGTACCGAGCCCGGCGACAAGAGTGCAAGGGCGCGTTCAGCGGGGCCGTGACGAAGAAGTGCGTGCAAGCGGACGAGGCGCTCGTCGGCTCGATCATCGCGGCGGTGCGTAGCGGTCTCTCCTTGCCGCAACCCACCAAGCTCCCCTGAGCTGCTTAGGCTCCGCAGGGCTGGTCAGGCTCGTTGGGCTGGTCAGGCTCGTTGGTCAGTGCTGCGAGGCGTCCAGCGGGCACGGACGTCTCAGGGGTGCGCGTAGACTTCGCCGAGCTGCCATCGATCCAGACCGGCGAAGGCATCCAGGTGGGCGCCGCGCAGCCGGAGCGCGCCGACGACGCCGAGGGATAGACGACGGGCGACTCCGCCGTAAGGCTCTCGTGAGCTGAACGACATCGTCGTGTCGAGCTGTCCGCCGCCGGCCCCCGCCGACGCTGCCGTGAGCAGGGCGCGGGCATCGTCGCCAGGTTCGGCGCCGATGACGCGCACGAAGTCGAGCAGGAGCCCGTAGTCGCCCGTAGTCCGCTTTGCCAGCAAGGTCGCGCTGGGCACGGGGGCCACCGTGATGCCGCTGCCGCCACCGCCGAGGGCCTCGGCCAGGGCGTGTGCGATGGCGAGGAGTTGGGGCGTCCGAGCGTCCACGAGGAGCTCGGTGGCGGGGCCGCGCCAGGGGCGCGCCGCAGGGGGCGCGGCGGCGGGGACCATCAGGCCGAGCGCCGAGAGGCTGCCGAGGGGGATCTCATCGAGGATGGTCTGCGCGACACCCGGAGCTGCCCAGGGGCCCAGCTGACGACCCGTCGCCATCACGACCCAGCCCAGCGTACCGGCGTCCAGCTGCCGTGCTCGTCGACGGGCTCGATGTAGCCCGCTCGCGAGCCAGCCGAGGTCCGCTTCGTTCGCCTCGAAGGCGCGCAGGGCCGCCGCGAGATCGGGGCTCCGTCGCGCGTCGATGGCGTCGAGGAACCCTCCGCCGCGGGCGGCGCGAGCGTTGCGTCGTAAGACCAGACCGTTGGCCGTAGGTGTGCAGGCGAAGGGCCCGGTGCCATCGGGGCGCCGCGGCTGGAACCCTTTGGGTACCACCGCGGTGAGCGGACTAGCGAGGGCGCGGGCGAGGGCCTGGGGCTCGCCCCGCGGGAAGAGGACGCCGCCGGGGCGCCCGGCGACGCGCTTCGGCGGACCGAAGGGGTGCAACAGCAGCCGCGCGCCGCCACGACTGGCCCGTTGGAGGCTGAGCTCGAGATCGCTCGCCTCCAAGGAGCGCCCCGCGGCGCTCTTCAGGCCGGCGCGCAGCATCACCTTCAGCCCGGTCGGGGTCGGCTCGGGGAGCCCTTCGGCCAGGGTGGCGTAGGGGCGACCTCTCTCGTCGACGGCGAAGAGCGAATCGAAGAGCGCACCTCCGAGTACGGCCGCGTCGAGGTCGTAGAGATCGTGAGGATCGATCGCCTCCAGCGCGAAGGGCAGGTGCAGTCGCAATGTGCCGCCGTAGGGAGTGCGGCCCCGCGCGCCGGCGCTGCTCGGCGCCCAGAAGGGCGCAGCGCAGATCGCCGCGGCCAGGCCACGAAGCACATCTCTGCGGCTGCTCATCGGAGCACCCAGAGCTGGTCGTCGGCGGCGACGGCCACGGGGGCGAGCCCGGCGCCCGACCAGGGGCACACCGCGATGCCCTGGATGTCCGTCAGGGGGAGCTCGTAGCGGCGGACGAGGCGACCGCTCGGTTCCCAGCTGTCGACCCGGAGGCTGTCCGCGCGCGGATCGAGGGTCGCTCGCCCGGAGATGACTTCGATGACACCGTCCCCGTCGAGGTCACCGAGGGCCACCTGAGCCCCGACGTCCGGCACCTCCACCCGCCGCCCGGCGTCATCGACGAGCCAGGCGCTCGACGACCCGCTCGGGCGGAGCAGGAATACGCGCGCCGCCGAGCCGTCACGCCGAACGAGCACGGTGGAGGCGTAGGCGTCGAGCCCCTGCTCGAGCGAAACCTCCGGGAGAGGCGGAGGCTCCAGGGGCGCGGCGCCTCCGAAGCACGGGGCGGGCGTAGCGCCAGCGGCGGTGCCTGTCAGCGGCGCACAGCCTCCCTCGGGCCACGGGAGCGCGCGGGGCTCTTCTGCCACCACCGCGAGCTCCCCGTCGAGACGGAGCGCGTGTCGACGATCGCTGGAGCCTACGTCGAGCCAGCTGCCCAGGATCCGCGCCGTGGCCAGGGGAGCCCGCAGGGGAGCAGCGGCGACCGGCGACAGATCGCGCCAGCTGCGCTCGACGTCCCGCGCCAGCGTCCCCTTCACGAGCCGTCCGGCGCTGATGCGATGGCGACCGACCAACACGATCCGATCCCCGACGTCTTCCCCGAAGGCTCCGCAAGCGAGCGCCAGCACGGGGCGCTCCGGGAGCGGCGCCGAGCTCGTCTCACTGATCACCAACGGCTGCCTCGGCAAGAAGGAGCGGAGCTCCGCGTCCGCGCGCCGCTGTGCGTGCGCGTGGCGCAGGGGCCCGGTCGACGGCGCCTTGACGCGATCCCAGAAGGCGCGCGCCTCGACATAGACGTCCGCGGTCACGTGGAGGCGCCCCTGGCGCAACTCGGGGGAGAGGTAAAGGAGCGCGCCCGTGCGGGTGGCCAAGCGCCGGGCCTCGGAGAGGGAGAGCGGCGTCGGGTGCAGCTGCAGCCCGGAGCCCAGCACGCCGCCCATCACGCGCACGAGCCGCTCGGCGAGCTCGGGGGCTCGCTCGAGGGGGACGTCGGTGCGGATCGGGGCGGTCGCGACCAAGGTGTTCCCGGTGAGTTCGAGCTGCCGCCCTAGCTCGCACCCGAGCTCGCTCAGCGCGCTCCGCTCACCTTGTGGGCAGGGGTGTCCGCTCGGGGAACTTTGTGCTCCAGGCGCGGGCGCGGCGCTCCCAAGCGCGGTGACGCACGCGGCGAAGATGAGTGTCGGGAGGGCGGGGAGGCGCATGGTAGGATGGTTTTTTAGCAGGATACGGCCCGAGGCGATCACGACGACTCGATCCTGTGTTACTCAGTCGCCCAACGCGGAATGTCTCGCTCTGGTCGCTCTCGATGGTTCGCCGCTCTCGATGAGCGCGCCGCCCATGATCAGGGGCCGCGTGCGCCAGGGGAGAACTTCGTGGGCCGCGGCCCGAAGGGGGCGCAGCGGAGGGCAGGCGTGGCGCTGTTGGCGTGGGCGGTCCTGGCGACCCTAGGCCTGCGCGCTCCGGCTGCAAGCGCCCAATGCGTCGACGAAGCCCTCAAGGAGCAGCTCATCGGCAAGCGCGCCTATCGAGGCGTCGTCGAGCGCAAGATCCGCAAGGCGCTGAGGCATGAACTAGCCCCGATGGCCGGCTGGTACGCGGGGGACGTGTCCGATGGCGCTCCGGTCTACGGCGGCGCGTACACGTTTCACTTCACCGAGGACGTGGGGCTCGAGGCTAGCTACCTCCGGACACAGCAGCGGTTCGTCTTCCTCGAGAGCATCGTCGACTCGAACCAAGGTCTCATCCAGATCACGGCCCCCGAGACGGAGGTGCTGCAGTATTTCATGGGCAACCTCGTCTGGTCGCTGGCCTATGGAAAGGTGCGCTGGATGGGGGGTGCGATCGGGCGCTACGACTTCCACGTCGCCCTCGGCGCTGGCGTGGCGGTGGAGCCCGGGGAGCGCGGTCTGGCGGGTTCCATCGGCTTCGGCACGAAGTTTTACCTGACCGAGTGGCTGGCGATCCGGCTCGATGTGCGCGACCAGATTCGTCAGATGCAGCGGGAGCGCCTGGGCATCGAGCGGATCGTGAACGACGTCACGGTGCTCGGCGGCTTGGGGGTCTTCCTCCCGTTCCAGAACTGAGGCGCGGCGCCGCGCGGCGCTGCTGCCGGGCGGCCTGTTCCCCGGCTCCCGTCCTTACTGTAACCTGCCGGGGTCATGGTCGACGGTATGCGCGTGGCGGCACTCCTCTTGGCCCTTGTCGTGACCTCGCCAGCGACGGCCGCGCCAGGATCCGGCGGGAAGGCTCCCGGAGGGAAGCTCGCGAGCGCGAAGAAGGAGGCTGCCGCAGGGCCTCAGGCGGAGCCGACGAGCGGTGACGCATGGGTCGAGAAGGGCGAGGCTGCGAGCCCCGGTGGACGCGCGCCAGATCCCGAGCTCGGTGATCCGCCGACGGTGACGGAGGGCGAGCCCGAGGAGCGTCCGTCGCCTCTGACGCCGCCTGCCAGCGAAATGCCAGGGCGCCCTGGGGACCCGCCGCCCGATCTCGATCGTCTGCTGGCCGAGCTCGTCGCGCTGCGGGCGCGCGTCGACGGGCTCACCTCGACCCTGTACGAGAGCAAGCTCCGTATCCGACTCGACGCGGACGGGGAAGAGACGCGCATCCTGTCCCTCGTCGTCACCGTCGACGGCGGGGTCGTGTACAGCGCCCCCGCGAACTTCGTCGGCGCGGACGGGATCACCGTGTACGAGCACGCGGTCGCCCCCGGGCGGCACGTGATCGGCGTGGAGGTCGAGCGCGCTCACCCCGGTTCGTCGGGTCATCGCTCCTGGCAAGCCACCAGATACACCGTCGAGGTCCCGGAGAAGCGCACCCTCGCGACCCGGCTCGAAGTGGAGGACGACTCGTCGGTGGACGCTCCCAGCTCGGGCAAGTATCGGGGGATCGCCACCATGAGGGTCGAGGTCCTCGCCCCGTGAGGCGGCTCGCTCCGTGGTCCTGGCTGGGCTTCGCGCTCTGCGTGGCGCCCATCGCCGCGGCGACGGAGGGGACGCCAGTCGTCGTCGAGCCGTCCTCTGAGGCGCAGGTGGCTGTCGACCGGGAGCCCTCGGCGGCACCTGCGCTCGGGCTGCGCGCTTACGAGGAGGCGCTGGCGGTGCGCAAGCTCGCGCCCACGCAGCCTCTCAGCGCGGCGCGCCTGCGCACGGAGCTGGCGCAGGCAGAGGCGGCGCTCCTGGCAGGGCGCGTGGCGGAGGCCATCGCCGCGGCGGCTGCTTTGGTCGAGAGCAAGCGGTTCGAGGCATTCCGAGAGGGGCAGGAGGGGCGCGCCTTGCGCTTCGTGCTCGGGGACGCGCTCGGGCGAGCGGGGGCCGATGAGCTCGCGATCGCGTATCTGGGGCCGTTGACCCGTGGCGATGACGTCTCCGCGCGGCGCGCCGTACGGGCGCTCGTCGACCACGGCCTCGAGAGCGGCGACCCCGCGCGATTCCTCGAGCCCGTGCAGGGTCAGGAGGAGCGGCTCCCCGCTGAGCTGCGAGGGGACGTGGCCTACGCCCGAGGGCGGGCCCACGAGCGGGCCGGGCGTGTGACGGAGGCTCTAAAAGAGCTGCGCCAGGTGGGCCCTCGCTCGCGCTTCTGGGCACAGGCCACCTACCTCAGCGGGCTCATCGAGGCCGAGCGGGGCCGTTTGTCCCAGGCGGAGGAGCTCTTCTGCAGGGTCGCCGATCCGAAGCTCACTCCGAAGGAAGCGCCGCTCTTCGGCGGCGCGGATTTCTTCGAGGTGCGGGATCTCGCGCGCCTGGGCTTGGGCCGAGTCGCCCACGAGACGTACCGCTTCGATGACGCCCAGTACTACTACTACCTCGTCCCCAAGGACTCGCGGTACCTCCCCGAAGCGCTCTACGAGGTGGCCACGAGCCGCTACGAAGCGAAGGATCACCGGGGAGCGCGCGAGTACCTCGACGAGCTCGTGGAGTCGAGGCGCCCACACCCCTACGAGGACGAGCGCTTCATCCTCGATGCCTACGTCGACTTGGCGAGCTGCGATTTCGACGCCGCCGAGAAGAAGCTCGACGCGTTCCTGAAGAGCTACGCTCCCGTCCGCGACGCCGCGCGTCGGCTGCGGCGAGATCCGTCGGCGACGCGCCGGCTGCTCGAGAGCGTTTCGGGAGTCGGAGAGCCGCGCCTCGCGAACCTGGGCATCGACGCGGCGATCGCTCGCCGGCTGGTCGCGCTGCTGCGCGTCGACGAGGGGCAGCAGCGCTTGCAACGTCGCCTGCATCGCCTCGAGCGACACGTCGCCGGGCTCGACCGGCTCGAGCAGGATCTGCTCGCCGCTCGGGGGCTGTTGGGAGGGCAGAGAGGCCCCGCGCCCACACAGAGGGTTGAAGGGCTCGGAGCGGGCTCTGCGGATCGATTGGCCCGCGTGGAGGCGCAGGCGGCGGAGCTCGGGCGCCTGCTCCGTGAGGCGGAGGCGTCGCGGAGGGTCCCGAAGGAGGAGATCGAGCAGCTCCGTGGCGAGCTCGCGGCGCTGGTCTTGGAGGCGCGCCGCGCCCGAGACGCCGCCGCACCCGCCGCGGAGGGTCCCGCCGGAGAGGAGGACGGGATCGGGGCCCGTCTCGGGGACGATTTGCAGCGCCTGCGCGCGCTCCGGGTGGACGCGTCGAGGGCGCGCGCGGAGTTGGAGCGCGCAGCGGAGGCGGGGGCACGCGAGGTGCTCCTGCGGCTCGAGCGGCGGCTCGAGCGGCTCCTCAGGCGCGCCCGGATGGGGCGCATCGAGCTGGTGCTCGGCAAGAAGAGGGCCCTCGAGGTGGAGATCGAGGCGCTGTCTCAGGGGCTGTTGCCGCCCAGCATGGTCGACTCCCTCGACGTGGCTCGTTACCTCCGGGACGACGAGGAGTATTGGCCCGACGACGGTGAGGATTGGGCCGATGAGTACGTCGGCGGTGAGGGGCTCCGACGCTGAGACGCGGCGGGGCCTCCCTTGGCCCCGCCAAACGTCATTTCAGCGGGCCGCCGCGTCTGACGTCGCGGCGGCGTCCTTCTGGGGAGCGGGCGCCTGGACGTCCCCGGAGCGATCGAGCTCGACGATCTCTCGCCCCAACCCCGAGAGCTCGTCCTCGATCGCCGCGCGATCTCCGGCGATGACGATGACGTACTCGCTCGGATCACAGAGCGTCTTCGCGATCTGGTTCGCCTGCTCGACCCCGACCGCCTCGACCCGGTCGGGCCAGGTCTGCCAGAAGTCCACCGGGCGGTCGTAGATGGGCACGCTGGCGAGCCGCATCGCGATCTGGTCGACCCGCTCGAAGGTGGCCGGGTAACCCAGCAGCAACCCGCTGACGGCCTCGTCGCGCTCCGCCTGAGTCAGCGGGCGCCCGTCGCACAGCTCGCCGAGCTCGCGAAAGATCTCGTCGAGGCTGGCCCGCGTGACGTCGGTCCGCACGTTCGTGGAGACGCCGAAGTAACCCGCCTGGCGATAGCGCCGAAAGTCGCTGCGAGCGCCGTAGGTGTATCCCTTGTCTTCACGCAAGTTGAGGTTGATGCGGCTCGTGAAGGACTCACCGAGCGGGCGGTTGGCCACCAACGCCGCGAAGTAGCCGGGGTCGTGGGCGCCGGCCGCGCGCTTGGCCACCGTGAGGGCGGACTGGGCCGCCCCTGGGTAGTGCACGACGTAGATCGGGAGCCGCGCGGGGGCTGGCGCGACGGCGCGGGCCTCGACGCGCGCTTTGCCCTGCCAGTCTCCGAGAGCCTCCTCGAGCACCTGGCGCACGCGGTCTTCACTCACGCCGCCCACGGTGACGATCTCGATCCCCTCAGGGGCGATCATGCGCTCGTGATGGCTCTTGAGGTCCCGATAGGTGATGGCCTCGACGCTCTGTCGGGTGCCACGAGGGAGGAAGCCCGCGTAGCCGTCCCCGAAGAGCACCCGGTGTACGGCCACGCTCTGGGTGGCGCGTGGCTGCGCTTCGCTGGCGATGATCTGCGACAGCAGATCCTGCTTGCGTCGCTCGAATTCGTCCTTGGGCAAGCGAGGGCGCCGCAGGATGTCGCTGAGCAGGGCGACAGAGGGTTCGAGGTTCTCCGCGAGGAGGTTCATGCCGAGCAGCATGTAGTCGACCCCCGCGGTGGCCTCGTAGTCCGTCGCCAACAGGCCGAGCTCGTCGTTGAGCTCCAGCGCCGAGCGCTTGCCAGCGCCCTCGTCGAGCATGTCCGCCAAGAGGTAGGTGAGCCCCGCGAGCTTCTCCGGATCCGACGCAGCGCCCCGGGGGATGACGACCTCCAGGGAAACGAGGGGAGTCGAGCCGTGCTCCAGGTGCCACACCCGGATCCCGTTCGTGAGGGTGAAGTGGGTCCCGTGGGGGGGCGTCCAGTCCACCGCCGGCGCGGGTTGCGGCAGCGCTGCATAGCGAGGATCCACCTGTTCGGCGGGAGGGGGCGCGGCCGGAGCCAAGGGGCTCGCGGGCGCCGGCGCGGGAGCGCTCCCGCCGCACGCAGTGACGAAGGCGAGCCCGAAAGCCGAGAGGACGGTGGTCGTTCGACGCGAGACGTTCATCGGGGATCCCCCTGGGCGGCGGAGCTGGGGTCCGCAGACGGCCGCAGCATTTGGAGAGGAGCGCTGCGCTCCCCGGGTACGAAGTCGATGCGCACGTGGCGGCCCGGCTGAAGATAGCGGCGCGCTGCCTCGTGCACGGAGGAAGCGGTCGCGGCGGTGTATCGCCCCAGATCCTCGTCGATGTAATCGGCTTGGCCGGTGTGCAGATAGTAGGTGGCGAGGAGCGACGCCCGGGAGCCCGCAGACTCGATGCGGGAGAAGAAATCCTTCTTGAACGCGTTCTTGGCGCGGGTCAGCTCCCGCTCGGAGGGAGGGGTCGTCAGAGCGGCGTCGATCGCCTCGCGGAGCGCAGCGTGGAGGCGGTCGACGTCGACGCCCCGGGCCCCCGGCGCGGGGCTGACCTTTAAT
>JAEWOQ010000075.1 GCA_023460875.1 Pseudomonadota bacterium | reverse complement strand
TCCGGGTTTCCTCCACCCCTGCGAGTCCTCTCGGACATGCCGCCCCTGTGGCGAGATCTCGACGTCGACTTCGACGCAGGCGCTGAGAAGTTCGTGCGGGCTCACCGCGAGGACGGAGAGGCTCGCGATTTGCCCGTCCTGGACCTCAGGCTTTTCGGAGTCACGGAGGAAAAGGGCTTCTTCGCCCTGCGGCCGCTTCTCGGGCACGAACCGACTCGGCCGCTGCGCTCGGCCGCTTTTTCAATGCTGTGCGCGCGCCTGGGGGCTCCCGTGGAGTTCCTGCGAGACCGCCTCCCGGCGCCCGTGCAGCTGGCTGCCCTAAACGTCCTCCTCGCGCAGGCCGAGAAGAGCTCGGGCGCTACCCTGCGCCTGCGGGGCAATCACGTCACCGCCATCGTGTCGGAGCGGTACGCAGCGCTCGACGCGGAGGAACTCGTGCAGGGCCTCCGGGAGGCCTTGGTGCGCCACGGGCTCCTCGGGGACGTACGAGTGCGCGGGCTTGCGACCGGCATGACGGACGTCCTCCGGCTCGTCCTGCCGTCCCGAGAGGAGCCCGTGCAGGTCGGAGACGTGACGGCCGTGGGCCTCGACATCTCCACCTCGAGCTTCGGACGCTCGTCGCTCCAGGTCCGTGGAACGCTCTGGCGGCTCGTCTGCCAGAACGGCCTCCGGGCGCCGTCCAACTACGGTGAGTACTCGTTCCGTCACATCGGTGATCCCAGACGGCTTCGAGACGGACTGGCAGACGCCGTTCCGTCCGCGATCGCACAGGCAACTGGCCTCCTCGGAAAGTGGCGTCAGGCCGTCCACGTCTACGTCGACGAGCTCTCCGAGCAAATCGATCGCATGCGTGAGCTCAGCGTCGAGGAGCGCCACGAAGTGACAGCCGAGCTCCAGCGGGATCTGGCCGTCCCTACGCTCCCCGAGCGGGCAAGCGTGTACCAAATCACGAACGCCCTCACGTCCGCCGCACAGAAGTCGGAGCCCTCCAGGCGGCTCGAACTCGAGACTTTCGCCGGAGGCTGGCTAGATCAGCAAGTAGGAGGCGTTCATGCGGGCCGCTAACTCTTCGGAGCGGGAGGAGCTCGAGGCGGTCTTCGGGACTCGCGTCGCGGACGTGTTGTGCTCGGCTCCAGGAGGGTGGCGGACCCTCTCGGAGGTGGAGCTCGAAGACCTGGGGCTGCCGCTTGAGGTTCGTGCGTCTGTTCGGGCCCTGCAGGGGCTCACGGGACGCGGGTACCCAGCGCTGCCACTCGGAAGGGCCAGCGGACCTGAGAGGGTCGGTCAGGTGTACGCCGGGCGCCTCGGCGGCGAGGTCACGGAGCACCTGTTCGTGCTGGCGCTAGACGGACGTCGCCGATTCCTGGCGGAGATCGAGGTCGCCAGGGGCGGCGCCCACGCGGCCGCCGTGACGCCGGGGGACGTGTTCCGTCCGCTCATCCGTGCGGGCGCGATGGCCTGCATCCTCGTGCACAACCATCCCTCGGGCGACCCCACGCCCAGCCGGGAGGATGTAGCGATGACGCAAGCTGTACAGCAGATCGGTGAGGTCGTCGGCATCCCGCTGATCGACCACATCGTGGTAGGCGCGCGGGGAGGAGGCTGGCGGAGCCTGCTCGTTCTCGGGCTCATGCAGCACCCGCCGGAGGAGAGCCATGCTCGGGCAGCCGAGTAGTCCGGCGTCGACGGGGCGCCCCAGCCCGGCCCAGATCGCGAGCGAGCTCCGCGCCACGGCGTGGGCCCTGCTACAGATCGCGGACAGCCTCGACCGCGCTCCGTCCCCACCGCCCGTCAGGGCATTGCCGGCGCCGAACCAACCCTCCGCTTCGGACAGCCCCGCCCCCGAACCGCCTCGCCTCGAGGATCGTCTGACGAGCCGTCAGCTTGGTGCGATCCGCGCAGCATCCCGCCGCGCCGGCATGTCACGGAACCAGCTCTCTGAGCTGCTCCAAGAGACAGCAGGCGTCCCCGAACCCACCCTGCTCACCCGCGCCAGCGCCTCCACTGTGCTGGACCGTCTGAGCGCCCGCACAGGCTACCGCTGAGCGCCACCAGCGAGAGCCCACACCCGCGAGGGAGCCTGCCTGCCGGTGGGCTCCCTCGCTTTCTTTCAGGAGGAACGATCAATGACCCACACCCTCGAGGATCTGAGGGCTCGCCCCCACCTCAGTGTGAGCGCGCTGAAGATGTGGCTCGCTTGCCCACGCAAATTCGCCAAACGCTACGTCGAGAAGGCCGACGCTGCGTTCACACCCGTGGCATTGCCGTTCGGGCGAGCCTTCCACGAGACATTTGGCTGGGTCCTGCTCGAGTATCAGGCGGGGCGCGGCGCCCCGTCCCCCGCTCAGCTCGACGAGCACTTCCGCGAGACGCTCAGTCTCGAGCTTCGTCTTGAAGGACCTCCCGTGCTCTTCGAGGACGACGAGGACGAGGACAAGCTGGCCAGGACCGGCGCCGAGATGCTGGCCGCGGTGCTCGATCGCCTTCGTCGCCCCGACCAGATCCTGCAAGTGGAGCTCCCCTTCAGCCTGGAGCTGCACGACCCAGACACTGGCGAGGTCCTGCCGCTACCGCTCATCGGCTCCATCGACGCTGTCGTGGTGGTGGGCGGAAAGGTGCAGCTCTGGGAGCTGAAGAGCGCCAAGCGACGCTGGTCGGAGGACCAGGTGCAGTTCGACTTCCAGCCCACCGCCTACCAGCGGGCTCTCTCCAACACGTACCCAGGCCTCCGGCTGCAGCTCCTGGTCGCGACCAAGTCCCACAAGCCGGATGTACAGATCGAACGCCTCTACCGAGGCCCCGAGGATGAGCGCGATCTGCTCGTCACCGCCGCAAGTGTGCACCGGGCAATCACCGCCGGGTGTTTTCACCCGGTGCGCAGCTGGGCATGCAAAGGATGCGAGTATGCCGAGCAATGCGGGTAAGCGTCCCAAGCCGAAGCAGGGCGCGGCCCACCTGCTGCATCAGGCGACCTTCGCGCTGGCGAGTGACGGAACCGTCCTCGTGAACACGCAGGAGTTCGATGGCGTAACGGACCTCGCGTCGGCCCTCGATTGCGCACGGCGCGAGGGCGGCCGAGTCTTCGTCGGCGTAGCGTTGACGAGGATGGAAGCCGAGAGCCTGCTTCCCGACATCGCGGATGCGCTGTCCGAGGCCGCCGCGTACATCGTTGGCGCTCGGCAGACTGGTCAACGGCGTGGGGGGCGACCAGGCCGTCGCGTTCGGGGCTGAGGAGCCTCGAACAACGCCCGAACCTCGACGTCGAGGGCATGCGCCAGCTTTCCGAGGGACCCCAGAGTCAGGTTCTCCTGGCCGTGCTCGATTGCCTGGACGTGGCGCATGTTGACCTTCAGGCGCTCGGCGAGCGCCGCTTGGGTCAAGCCGTGGCCCTTCCGCAGCTCAGCCACCCTCGCCCCCACGTCGGCCTGGAGCCGCTCCCGCTGACGCCTCTGAGCAGGTGTCTCGCGGCTCCCGGTGCGCTGCGTTTCGAGGGCTTTGGGCACGCCCTTGTCTCGCGCGCGTCCAACCTGGAATATACGTAGCTATAGCTACGTGTCCCCTAGCCCCCAGGATAGAAGGAGCTGATGAACTCACCCACCGCCCCCAGGCATCTTCGCGCCGCGCGCGGAGCACGCTGCCGCGTCAACCCGAGCGCGGTCGATGTCCATTCGAACTCATGCCTTTGCCGCAACCGGAGGGTCTCCCGGTGAGCATCCCTGGCGACTCGATGAGCAAAGCGCTCACATGGGCATACCAGATTGCCGTCTCGGGCGGCCCGGGCTTCGAATCGGCAGAAGAACTAGCCGCGAGCTACGCTGACGAGTCCGGTGACACGCGGAGTCGTGCTCAGCGGCTGGTTCGGTGGCAGGTGGCCAAGGCAGGGGCGACTGGGTTCGTGACCGGCCTTCCGGGGCTCGCGTTCCTGCCGGTCACGGTCCCAGCCAACGTGGGTGCAATCCTCGCCATACAGCTGCGGATGGTCGCGGCCATCGCGTTGCTCGCCGGGCAGGATCCCCGGCGGGATCAGGTGCGGGTGTTCTGTCTCTTGTGCCTGGCCGGTGACGCCATGACCCAAATCGCCCGCAACGCGGGCATCCACCTGAGCCGAAAGGTCACCGAGCAGGTCATCCGTCAAGTCTCCGGGAAGACGCTGGCGGAAATCAACAAGCGCGTCGGATTCCGCCTGGCGACGAAGTTCGGGGAGAAGGGCGTCGTGAATCTCGGCAAGGCGATTCCCCTCGTCGGCGGCGTCGTAGGCGCCACATTCGACGCCGTGACGACGGAACTCGTCGGCAGAGCCGCGGTGAAGCTGTTCGTCGATGGACCCGATGATCTCGCGCCCGTAGTCGCCGCCTGAACCGACCCCTCCTTCGCTCAGCCGTACTCAGCGACGACTCATCCTGACTCAGAAAGGAAACCTGATGCAAACCGCACTCGCTGCGATCCTTCTTGCCTGCGCTGCAGCCGCGGGCACCTCTTGCAAACCGAAACCCGTTCCTCTCAAACAGGACACACCTCAGGCGACGATCGCTACCCTCATCAAGGTGTACGAGTCGAAGGAACTCGACAGGGCCTCCAAGCTCATCGACCCTCTGCTCGCAAAGGTATACGCACGCCATCACCTGTGCGGCCACGCCGCGAGCGAAATCTACGACTGCATCACCGAATTGCACGCCTGCCTGAATGAATCTCCCGCGGGGAGCGATTGCGGGACCGTCTCCGGCTGCACGGAGCACGTGGTCGACGGGTGTGACAAGGCTGTCTCGACGAAGGACCTGGACGAGTACGAGGATTCGGCGTTCCACTGGGGACTCGGGGTATCGGGGATCAGCGCCAAGAGCTGTGAGATCCTGAAGTCTTACAAGGGCAGTGACGCCTTCGTCGCCTACCACGCCAGCTACCTGCAGGAGGAACCGATGGCGGACCATTTCCGTACCGTGTTCTTCAAGTGCGCTGACAAGACCCTCGCCGCGGTCCTACGAAACCGCTCAGGCACGTGGCGCATTGCTGGCTTCAGCTACACCACGAGCGACTTCTTGGCGGGACTCGCGCTCAGGGCGGGGGAGGTCGCGAACAAGATGCTCCTGAACGAGGAGCTCAAATGACCAGGGAGGCGTACGTCGAAGCGGCCCGCTCCGGACTGGCGTGCTGCGACTGAG
>JAEWOQ010000074.1 GCA_023460875.1 Pseudomonadota bacterium | reverse complement strand
CCCCTAGCTGGCGAGCCCCAGCGCCCAGAGCTATGCTGCCCGCCTTCCTCAGCGCGGACGGCCATTCCCCATGGGCAATCTCACGAAGCGACTCGCTATCCTCATCCCCCTGTTCTTTCTCGTCGGCTGCGATCACGCGACGAAGGGGGTCGCCAAGGCGGGGCTCGATGGCGGCGCCGTCCGGGAGCTGATCCGAGGCGTCGTGGATTTCCGCTACGTGGAGAACACGGACATCGCCTTCAACCTCCTCCGCTGGGTCCCCGAGCACATCCGCTTCCCAGCGCTCCTGGTCTCCGGCGCCGTCGCGGTGGTGGCCATGTTGCTGCTGCTCTTTCAGGGATTCGGCGAAGGGCGGCTCCCTCGCATCGCCCTCATCCTCGTCACCGCCGGGGCGATCGGGAACTATCTCGACCGGGTCGTGCGCGGCTACGTCGTCGATTTCGTGCACGTGCATCACTGGCCCGTGTTCAACGTCGCCGACGTCTACATCACCGTGGGCTACGCGCTCTTCGCCTGCGCGTTCTTCGTCCACAAGCGCGCCCAGGCTCCGGCCCACCGGACCTCCAGCTGAGTCAGACGCTCCCGTGATCGTCGAGGGGGACGCCGAGGTGAGAGAGCTCCGCAGACTCTCGCTCATCGGCGCCCACTCATCGACGCCGAGCTCCCAGACCGCTCGACGGACGCAGAGCGCCGCACCTGGCCACGCGCGCGGGAAACCGCCCGTCGGACGGCCCCGCGCCGCCCGCCCCTTGCATTCATAGACGCCGTCGCCAAGGCTCCCTCCCCAAGGAGCCCAGATTCAGCTTGCTCGAGCAGCATCCCTTCATGGCGTGGGTCGGCATCCCGCTGCTGATCTTCACGGCGAGGCTCATCGACGTCTCGCTCGCGACACTGCGACACATCCTCGTCTTCCGGGGCATCAAGCGCCTCGCGCCCCTCATCGGCTTCGCCGAGGCCCTCGTCTGGGTGATCGCGATCACCCAGATCATGCAGAACCTGCACAGCCCGTTCTACTACCTCGCTTGGGCGTTCGGGTTCGCGGCGGGCACCTACTGCGGCATCCTCCTCGAGGAGAAGCTCGCCCTCGGCTACCAGCTGGTCCGCATCATCACCAACCGCAGGTCGCCCGAGCTGACCGCGGAGCTCGTCGCCGACGGCTTCGGCCTCACCGTGGTGCAAGCCAAGGGCTCGCAGGGGACGGTGGATATCCTCTTCGTCGCGGTCAAGCGACGCCGGCTCCCGACGCTGGTTCGCATCATCCAGCGCCACGATCCCACCATCTTCTTCACCATCGAGGACGTCCGCACCGTCGCCGCCGGCGTCTTCGGTAGCTCCCTACCACAGACGCCCAGCGCGCCAGCGCTGGAGAGCTCCCTGCCGAAGGAGCCCAGCGAGCTGCCGAAGGAGCCCAGCGAGGCCGCGCAGCAAGAGAGCCTCCCGGCGTCCACCCCGCTCGAAGGCTGAGCCCTCCGCCCGACGCCTCCCCGACGTCGAGCCGCTCGCTCGCCAGCGCGACAAGGCTCAGCTGCGCTCGCTCGCCTTCGCGATGAAGTCCTTCACCTGCGGATAGACGTGGTTGCGCCAGCGCCGACCGCTGAAGATCCCGTAGTGCCCCGCGCCCTGCACGGTCAGGTGAAACTTGAGCGCCTCCGGGAGCCCGGTGCACAGATCGTGGGCCGCGCGGGTCTGGCCCTGGCCCGAGATGTCGTCGAGCTCTCCTTCGATGGTCAAGAGCGGTGTCTCGGTGAGGAGCTCCGGGGCGACGCGGGTGCCGCGGACGTACCACAGCCCTCGGGGCAGCAGGTGCTCCTTGAACACGATGCGAATGCAGTCGAGGTAGTACTCCGCTGGGAGATCGAGCACGGCGTTGTACTCGTCGTAGAAGCGCCGGTGGGCCGCCGCGTCCTCGAGATCGCCCTGGACGAGCTGGTTGTAGAAATCCCAGTGGGAGCTCATGTGGCGCCCCGGGTTCATGGCGATGAACCCCGTGTGCTGCAAGAAGCCTGGGTACACGCGCCGCCCGCGTCCCGGATAGTGGACGGGGACCTCGTGCACCAGGTGCGTCTCGAACCAGCGCAGGGATTTCGTGGACGCGAGATTGTTCACCTGGGTGGGGCTCCGGCGCGCGTCGTTGGGGCCGCCCATCATCGTGAGGCTCCGGGGGACCACCTCACCCGCCGCCGCCATGAGCGACACCGCCGCGAGCACGGGCACGGTCGGCTGACACACGGAGATCACGTGGACCTTCCGTGCGCCGATGTGATCGATGAACTCCCGGATGTAGTCGATGTAGTCGTCGAGGGTGAACGGCCCTTGGTCAGCGGGCACCATGCGGGCATCGATCCAGTCGGTGATGTAGACTTTGTGATCCACGAGCAACGACCGCACGGTGTCGCGCAGCAGCGTGGCGTGATGTCCCGACAGGGGCGCCACCACGAGCACGACGGGCTGCTTCTTCAGCTTCGCCACCAGGGTGGGGTCGTCGCTGTAGCGCTTGAAACGAACGAGCTGACAGAAGGGCTTCGTCACCGCCGCCCGCTCGATCACGGCCACCGGGGCGCCGTCGATCTCGATCGACCGAATGCCGAACTCAGGCTTTTGATAATCCTTGCCGAGCCGGTACATCAGCTCGTAGCCCGCGGCGACCCGCGCCGAGCCGGGCAACTGCGACAGCCAGCTCCCGGGCGCGGAGAACATGCGCGCTCCGGCCTCTGCCAGGTGGGTGACCGGCCCGAGCAGGGCCCGATTGAACTCGTGGAGGTGATATAGCATCGTGAGAATCGGCTCCTTCCTCCCGAGCGCCCGCGGCCTCATGGAAGGAGGTCATGCTCACACGATAGGTGCTGCTCCACCATGCCGCTCCCCGGCCAGCCGGCAAGGGTCTCACGCTCTCCTCCCAGCTCCCCCGCCGTCGCGGCCACCTCCGTCGCCGCGCGCTCACATCCTCACAGGTCCACCCCGAGAGCGAGCCGCGCGCCACTTCGCTCGCTGCATCACCTGCGTTCACCGCGCCGTTCACCTCGCCGTCCAGCCGCCATCCACCACGATGACCTGACCGGTGATGTTGCGGGCGGCGGGCGACACGAGAAACTGGATGATCCCCGCTAGCTCATCGAAGCCGATGAACGCCCGCTTCGGCATCGGCTCCAGCATGACGCGATCGATCACCTCTGCCTCGGGGATCCTGCGGGTCTGCGCCTGGGCGGCGATCTGACGATCGACGAGGGGGGTGCGCACGTAGCTCGGGCAGATGGTGTTCACGGTGATGTCCGCGTCCGCCGTCTCCAAGGCGATCGTCTTGGTCAGGCCGAGCAAGCCGTGCTTCGCCGCCACGTAGGCGCTCTTGAAGGGGCTGGCCACCAGGGAGTGGATGCTGCCCATGTGGATCACGCGCCCAAAGCCGCGCTCGCGCATCCCTGGCAGGACCGCTTGGGTGAGCCGCGCGCTGCCCACGAGCATGACCTGGACGAGCTGGTCCCAGGTGGTGAGCGGGAACTCCTCGAGGGGCGCGACGTGCTGGAGCCCGGCGTTGTTGACCAACACGTCCACTCCCCGCGCCAGGGAGCTCAGGGCCCGCGCGACGCTGGCCGCGTCGGTCACGTCCAGGGCCAGGCTCTGCGCCGAGCCGCCCGCCTCCACGATGTCCTGGCTCACCGCCTTCGCCGCTCCCTCGTCCCGGTCCGCCACCAGGACGTGCTGCCCCTGGAGCGCCAGCTCCCGAGACACCCCAGCGCCGATCCCGCTCGCCCCGCCCGTGATGAGGATCGTCGCCATCTGTCCGCCTCGCGCCGTGACGACGTCGTTCACCAGTCGAAGAGCGCCGCCCCCCAGGACAGGCCCCCGCCGAAGCCGCAGAGGCCGACGCGCGTGCCGGGGCGGAGCTTCCCCTGCTCCCAGGCCGCGCGCAGGGTGATGGGGAGGCTCGCCGACGCGGTGTTACCCAGGAGCTCCAGGGTGGTCACGGTGCGATCCATCGGCAGCTCGAGGGAGCCCATCAGGTGCTCGATCATGCGCAGGTTGCTCTGGTGGAGCAGGAGGAGCTCCAAGTCCCCAGGTCTGAGCCGCCGCCGCGCGAGCAGGGCGCGCACCGTCCGCGGCACCGTCTCCACGGCGAAGTCCCACACCTTCGGTCCATCCATCATGAAGGTGTTCAAGCGCTGTTCGAGGACGTCTCCGTCCACCGGCCGTCGCGAGCCGCCCGCGGGCACCTCGATGGCGCGCCCGCCCCGCCCGTCGCTGCCGAGCTCGAAGTGGATCCGCCGCGCGTCGTCCCCCGTCTGGCGCAAGGTCACGGCGCCCGCCCCATCACCGAAGAAGATGCACGTGCGCCGGTCGTCCCAGTTCAGGATACGCGAGAACGCGTCCGTGCCGATCACCAGCACGTTCCGGTAACGCTCCGGATCCGCGAGCATCATCCCCTGGGCCGCGCTCAAGGCGAACACGAAGCCCGAGCACACGGAGTTGACGTCGAACGCAGGGCACCCCGTGCTCCCGATGCCGAGCTTCTCCTGGATCATGGTCGCGACGGCCGGCTGCGACTGATCGGGCGTGGCGCAGGCCGTCACGATGAGGTCCACCTCCCTCGGGTCGACCCCCGCGTGCTCGAGGCTCTGGAGCGCGGCGTGGGCTCCCATGTCGCTGGGAGCCTCATCCAAGGCCGCGATGCGTCGCTCTCGGATGCCGGTCTTCGAGACGACCCACTCGTGGCTCGTGTCGACCCGACGGGCAAGGTCGTGATTCGTGACGACTCGTTCGGGCACGTACGCGCCCACCCCAATGACTCGGATTCCCATGGTCCTCTCGGTTGGTCCTCGTGCCTGCTCCCCGTCTCCAATGGTGGAGGTGGGTCACAAACTCTTCGCTTCGCGCTCCTTCACGAACCACCGCCACTTGGTGCGACCGTGCTCCCGGAGCTCCTCGAGGAGCCCGGGACGTCGGTCCAGCTTCGTCCGGGAGTCGAGGTCACGATCGAGCGCGATCCTCGAGATCCGGATCGGGCGAAACCTGGTGTTCTTCAGCTCACCGCGGGCGATCGCTCGGTTGATGCTTTGGATGAAGCCCAGCTCCTGCTCCATCGAGAGGTTGCCCGACAGGGCGTTGCGCCGGTCGAGGATCTCGTGCGTCTCCGTCGGCACGCTCGGCGCGGTGCTCGGGTTGATCTGGATGAGCCAGATCTCATCGACCGCGTGATACACGAGATCGTGGATCGGCGGGTTCTGGGAGAACAAGCCGTCCCAGTAGACCCCGCGCCCCGGCACGTGGACGGCGCGAAAGAACTCCGGGATCGCCGCCGAGGCGAGCAGACACTCCACCCGCAGCTCCGTCCCGGTGAACAGCTCGAAGTGCCCGCTCAGCACCTCGACCGCGCCGATCTTGAGCGCCGGCGCCCCTTCCTGGGCCGCCAGCTCGCGCAGCTCGTCGAAGGCGAAGAACTCGAGCAGGACCTCTCGGAAGTAGTCCGCGCTCCAGGTGGGCATCTGGTACGGGCTCACCTCCGGCAAGACCATGCGGTCTCGCAAGCTCATCACGCTCATCACGGCTTGGTTCGTGAACTTGTCGACGAGCTTCCGCGCCGCCATGCGCTCCCAGAAGCCGCCGAGCTTCGAGAAGGCGAGATCGTGGTTGCCCCGCACCATGCCCTCCCAAGCCAGAGTCGCACAGATCGCGCCGCCAGAGGTCCCGCTCAGGGCGACGATCTCGACGTCCGAGGGGCACCCCGTGAGCAGCCCCTGCAGCACCCCTGCCGTGAACGCGGTGTGGCTACCGCCGCCCTGGCAAGCCACCGCGACTCGCGTCCGGGAGCCGTCCTCGGCCGTCATTCAGCCGACCACCGCGGGTTCTGCGCCCTGCGCCTGCCCGAGAGAGCTGCCGGAGAGCGAGCCTGCGGAGAGCGAGCCTGCGGAGAGCCCGCTGGGCGCTGGAGACGAGCGCTCTGCGAGCCATTGGGTCGCCTGGGGCCAGAGCTCTCGCCGCGCCTTGCTGCTCACCACGAGCCCGACGTGCCCCGCGCGCACGCTCTTGGAGGTGACGTCCTGCGAGCCGACGCGGGGCAAGATGCCCTCCGACGAGGCCGGCGGCACCAGGTGATCCGCCGTCGCCGTCAGCACGAGCAGCGGGCAGGTGACACGACGCAGATCCACGCGCTCGCTCCCGAGCATCAGGCGCCCCTCCACCAGGCGGTTCTCCTGATACAGGTGCTTCACGAACTGCCGGAAGGTCTGGCCCGCCACCGGCACATTGTCGTTGACCCAGCGCTCCATGGCCACGTAGTTGGCGACGAAGTCTGGATCGACCATCTGCTCGTAGAAGGTCATGGGCTTCTCCAGGAGGTTCTGTACGGGCTTCATCTGCAGGAAGCAGGCTTGAAGGAACCACGCCGGACAGTTGCCGTGGGCTTCGATGAAGGCGTCCACGTCGAAGCGCTCCGCCGTCGTCCAGACGTTGAGCAGAGAGTCGGTCACGCTGAAGTCGATGGGCGTCGCCAGCAGGGTCAGGCTCTCCACCAGATCGGGGCGGAGGGCAGCGAGCAGCGTCGACAGCGTCCCCCCCATGCAGTAGCCGACCAGGTGGAGCCGCTCACAGCGCGCCCGGCTCAGCACGTACTCGACGACCCGCCGCAGCCGCCGACAGACGTACGCCTCCAGATCCAACCCCCGATCCGCTGCGCTCGGCGCCCCCCAGTCGAGCAGGTACACGTCGAAGCCTCGCGCCAGGTAGTGCTCGACGACGCTCCGCCCCGGCTGCAAGTCGAGGATGTAAGGCCGGTTGACGAGCGCATAACAAAACAACACCGGCTCCCTGTAGCGCGCTGGCGTCGCCCGGCGGTAACGCAGCAGGCGCATCCCGCCCGCCTCGAAGACGACGTCGTGCGGGGTGGCGCCCACCTGCACGTCCCGCGCGGCGTCCATGGCGCGCGGCACCCGGAGCAGCCGCTGCCAGGCGTTGCGCTGCTCCTCGAGCACTAGCGCCTGCAGCTCACGAATTGGAGACGGTATGAGAAGGGACATCGCGACGCTCGCACCTCTCGCTGCTGACTAAAGGCCCTCGACGACCGCAGACCTCACATGGCCATGCCGCCGTTGACGTCGAGCACGTGGCCGGTGACGAAGCCCGCCGCGGGGGAGGCCAGGAAGAGCACGCTCGCGCCGATTTCCATCGGATCGCCGAGGCGCCCCACGGGCGTGAGCTCGAGCACCGCCTTCAGGGCGGACTCCGGCACCGCGTCGAGCATGCGGGTGCGCACGAAGCCGGGGGCGATCGCGTTGACGGTCACGCCCTTGCTCGCGTACTCGCGCGCGAGGGTCTTCGTGAGACCGATGAGCCCGGCCTTGGCGGCCGCGTAGTTCGCCTGCCCGAAGTTGCCGACCCGCCCCACGATGCTCGACACGTTCACGACGCGCCCCCAGCGTCGGGCGGCCATCGGCTCGATGAACCGCTGCGTGATCTCGAACACGCTGCTCAAGTTGGTCTCGATCACGGTGTCCCAGGAGCCCCGGTCCATCTTGCGGAAGGAGCGATCTCGAGTGACGCCGGCGTTGTTGACGAGGATGTCGACGCCGTCGAACTCGTCGTTGATGCGCGAGCACATATCCGCCACCTCCGCCGGTCGGCTCACGTCGAAGGCGTAGCATTGAGCCCGGCGGCCCATGTCGCGGATGTCCCGGCACACCGCCTTCGCGTCGTCTCCGCCCTTGCTCGATCCGATGGCGATGTCCGCCCCCGCCGCGGCGAGGGTCAAGGCGGTGGCTCGCCCGATGCCTCGGGAGCCGCCGGACACGAAGGCCTTGCGCCCCACCAAGTCGAAGCTGCGAAGAAAGGGATCGTTCGCGTGGACCTTCGTGTTCATCGTGCGACTCCTGACTTGCGGCCACCGGGGAGCGCCACCAGGCGCGGCCCGGGCACCCGGTTCATCGGGGTGCTCATCGTGTTCAAGGTGATACCCATCAGCTCGAGGAAGGGCGCGCTGCGCATGACCTGGTCGGCGGCATCAGCGACGCTGGTGAGCCACCGTCTCCGCAGGCGTCGCAGCTCGTCCAGCCGCGCGTCCCCGCGGGCCAAGGTGGCGGACAGCTCCAGAGAGCAATCGACCCAGGCCTGCGTGAACACGACCAGGGGGTGTGCGGGAAACCGATTGTACTTCCACATGATCTCGTCCTCGCTGCCGCGAACTCATCTACGGCAATTCCCATTCCAGCAGGGCCAGCGTCTGCACCTCCGGCGAACCTCCGGCGCTCTAGACGTGGGCCTTCTGCATCATTTCGACCCAGAGCTCGGCGCTCTTCTGGAACTCTCGGAACTGGCTCTCAGAGTGCTCCTTCATCGTATCGGAGAGCTTGCGCCAGAGGTCCTCGACGATGCGGCGCTGCTCCTCCGGAGAGGTCGCCTCCGAAGCGCGAAAGGTCTGCTCGATGGCCTGGATGCCGGACTTGTACGTCGCGTCGAGGACCTCGCGGTGCCTCTTCAAGCTGTCTGTCGCCAGGTCCTGCCAGCGCTTCTGGAAGGTCTGGGCCCAGTCGGGCGACGCGGCGCCCATGGGCATCGGCATCGGCCACTGCTGTGTCCATTGCCGGAACATGTCCTGTTGCATCTGGAGTGCCGATTCGGACATTCGCCGAAAGTTGTCGAACATTTGGTCGAACATGGTGTTTACCTGATTCATGGCTGCCGAGGTCGGGGGGGCGGCCCCCCCGCCGCGGGCGGGGGCCCCCCGCGGCGCCGGGGGGCGG
>JAEWOQ010000073.1 GCA_023460875.1 Pseudomonadota bacterium | reverse complement strand
TCGCGGCTGGGAGGGGGTGCGCATCGCGCGGCATCATGACGCACGGGATCGGTGACGCCCAGCGCTCTGGAGCGCCCGGTAGAAGTGGACCCAACCTGCGGTAGCCAAGATGAGGACGAGGGTGAGTCCGAGGGCGACCCCGTACTCGACCTCGTGGAAGAGGCCGAGCAGGCCCCGAAACACGAGGAAGATGATCGCGATGTGGAAGATGAAGGCCTGGAGCGCGTCGGAGCCGATGAGCGTGACGGGGCGGAGCGCGCGCGCGGCGCGCTCCCCGCCGAGTAGAGCTAGCCCGAGCAGGATGAACGCGCCGCCGACGCTGAACAGCATGAAGAGCAGCTCGGGGGGGTGCTTCCCCGCGTTGCGAGCCACCGCGTGGAGATGCTCGCCGATCGCCGGCGCCACGCCGATGAAGAACGCAGACAAGAGCAGCCCACCGCCGAGCATCACCGCGAAGGCGAGCCGCCTGCGTCGCTCGGCATCGTGGTAGCGGGCCCGGACGAGGTCGCCGATCAGCAGACCTACCAACACGAGGGGGGCGCGGCTGAGCTGTCCCCAGGTGTAGTGGTCCGGGTGCTCCACCAGGAGCGCCTGCAGAGGCTCGGCGCCGCCGAACGGCACGTAGCTGGCGACGGCCCAGGCGAGCAGGGCGACGAGGGCCGGGCTGATCCACCTCAGCGCGGCGGGGAGGCGACCCCACAGGGGCAAGGCGAAGGGGATCCAGAGCAGCGCGATGGCGTAGAAGCCGAGGATCTCCACGTAGGACGGGAAGCGTCGGTAGAGCAGGGCGTCGACGATCTGGGGAGCTTCGTGGAGGTGCTGCATCTCCACGATCGTCAGCACTTTGTACCAGAACAGGATGACCAACCCCCGGCGCAGGAGCTTGTTGCGCCGCGCCGGCCAGTCCGGCGCCGAGGTCTTGGGCACGAAGGCCACGGCCATGGCGACCCCGAAGACGAGGAAGAACAGAGACGAGGAGAACTTCGTGATGGCGTGTACGGGTACCATCCCCCAGGTGGTGAACTGGTCGAAGCGGAGCAGCCCGTTCACTCCATGACTCAGGATCATCAGGCACACGGCCACTCCGCGGGCGAGATCGATGCCCTGGATGCGGCACTTTCTTCGGATGGCGTCTTCGGGGCCAGCGCTGCTCGCCCCGGTCGCTCTTCGGGACGCGCGGAGAGGGGCGCCCAGCGTCAGGTCGGCGGGGCGCGAGGAGCTCCAAGGTGTGTCCGCGCTGGTGCTCATGGATCCGTCGGTGAGGTCGAGGCGACCAGCGGGGCCCGCCGGTGAGCGTTGGCCAGTCGCAGGTGGGACGTGGCAGGTCGTGGGACCCGTGGGCCGTCA
Source organism: Pseudomonadota bacterium (assembly GCA_023460875.1). Taxonomy (GTDB): domain Bacteria; phylum Myxococcota_A; class Polyangia; order Polyangiales; family Polyangiaceae; genus NIC37A-2. The sequence continues at coordinate 35,174 of JAEWOQ010000073.1, read as the reverse complement.
CCGCTGGGCGACGGCCGGCGGGCGCAACCGCTGTGGAGATGGCGCTTGGGCAATGGCCGAGGAGCGAGAACGGCGCCAGGGCTCGGCCGTCGTCCCGAACGTCGCATCTTGGGGCGGGCCACCCACATCGGGCTACCCCTGACCCGTGCAGTTGCCCCTAGTGGCAGGGCGTCGTTTCGGTAGAGTGGAGCAGATGTCCGAGGTGCGGGAGTTTTCGCTGGAGCCGGTCCGCACCGATGGTTGGTTCGAGCGTATCGGCGACGGAATCGCGAGCTTCGAGGCCCTCTGCGAGATCATCGGGCCCAAGTTCTTCGCCTTCGCGATGATCGGCGGCGCTCGGATCACCGCCCTCACGGTGGACCGGCGCGTCCCCGACAACACTCAGGTGGACTTCGTCGTCGGGAGTGAAGGCGAGGAGATCTCGGACGAAGGGCTGCAGCGCGTGGCGCTCTCCGAGTTCCGGCGTCGCCTGGTGGCCGCGCTCGTGCAGGAAGAGCCCCTGGCACCGCCGCCGGAGCACGAGGACGATCTGGAGGCACTGCAGCAGCACCTGGGCGTGCGCTACCTGCTCCTGGCGCCGCTGTTCGGCTACACCCTCCAGCGCCTGAAGGTCGAGACCGAAGGGTCGTGGGTCGAGGTGCTCTTCGAGGGCGCACCCGAGAACTATCAACTGACGGCATTTCGAGCGCGGCTCCGCACCCACGTGCGGGAGGAGCTGGACCGCGCCGTGCGGGCGCGCGGGCGCGGGGCGATCGACCTGGGGCGCGTGGCGGACGCCGAGCACGCGGCGCGAGAGGGAGACCCTCTGCGGGTGGTGGAGCTCTTGGGGGGCTGGCCTGCGCCGCTCGCGGTCTTCCTACGCACCCCCGACGGTCAAATGTTGGGGCTCGACGCGCGGGCTACGATCGCCCGCGGCCTGGCGCTCCTCGGCTCTGCCTGCATCGACCTGGGCGATCCTGCCAAGGGCGAGGAGGTGCTGCGCCTGGCGATCCAGTATGCCCTCGAGGGCGAGACCGCGGCCGACGTGTACCGGAGGCTGGGCGGGGCTCTCTTGGCTCGTCAGCGGCCGGCTGAGGCCATCGGTCCCTTGCGCCGCGCGGCGGCCTTGGGCGCGCCGGCGGAAAAAGTCTGGCCAGAGCTTGCGCGGGCCTTCATTGCGCGCCAACGTCGTCTTGCAGCCCTCGGCGCCATGAACCGCGCCCGCGCGGCCGGCGTGGCGGACGAGATCTTGGCTCCCATCCAGCTGAAGCTCGCCGAAGAGCTCGGCGCGGCATTCCAGTCGTGGGAGCAGGCTTTGGCGTCAGCGGTCCCGTCTAGCGTGGCCGCCCCCGCCTCCGTCGAGCGCTCCTCGTCGAACCCCGCCCCGGAGCGCCCTTGATGCAGCTCCGTCGCGCTGGCGCCGCCGGCTGAGCGGATTGACAGCCGATCGGACCCTAAGCTAAACCGCGCCGCGAAGCTCGTGCCCCGAAGCGTCGTCGCTCGAAGCTCGCAAAGCCACTACCCGCTAGCGGACTTTTCGATTCTCGAGCGGTCCGGCGTGCTCGGCGCAGCGCTGCCGCGGCAACGAGTCGGCCCATGCTAGAGACCTATCTTCCCCTGTTCCTGTTGTTCGTCGTGGCCCTGGTCATCGGGGGCGCGATGTTCACCCTCGGTCATTTCGTGGGCCGAAAGCCGCTCGGAACCGAGCAGGCGATGCCATACGAGTGCGGAAACGACACGCAGGGCGCACGCGACGTGAAGCTGACGGTCAAGTTCTACCTGACCGCCATCCTCTTCGTCGTCTTCGATATCGAGGTGGTCTTCATCTACCCGTGGGCGACCTTGTTCAAGTCCCTGGGCTGGGTCGGTTTCGCGACCATGTCAGCCTTCATCGTCGCCCTCGGGGTGGCACTGGTCTACGTCTGGAGAAAGGGAGCGCTCGAATGGGAGAGCTGACTCGACCTCATGGTGCACACCTACAGTCTCCCGCCGCGGGCGGGGGCTCAACGGAAGGGTCGCCTCAGGGCTCCCTCCGCAGCGCCACGATGGAAGCTGGCGAAGGCGCCGGCTTTGCCACCACGCGCCTGAAGGACATGCTGTCCTGGGCGCAGAAATACTCGCTGTTCATGTATCCGTTCGTGACCGCCTGCTGCGGCATGGAGTTCATGAGCGTGTCCGGGCCGCGCTTCGATTTCTCCCGCTTCGGCAGCGAGGCGCCGCGCTTCTCACCGCGACAGAGCGATCTGTTGTGGGTCGTAGGGACGATCACCCAGCGCCAGGCGCCGGTGCTCAAGCGGATCTACGAGCAGATGATGGAGCCGAAGTTCGTGCTGGCCTTCGGGACCTGCGCGTCGTGCGGCGGCTTCTACGACAACTACGCTTGCGTAGCGGGGATCGACAAGATCATCCCCTGCGACATCTACGTGCCGGGCTGTCCGCCCCGACCGGAAGGGGTGCTGGACGGGTTGATGCTGCTGCAGGACAAGATCCAGCGCGGCGATCGAACTCCTGGCATTGTCAAGCCGCGCCGGGATCCGGCGACGGATCAGAGCCTCGGGCTCGTCCAGCTCCGCCGCAAGGACAACGTCTGAGCGGCTTCACCTCGTCCCGATCCTCGACCTTCGTCCTCAAGTTGCGATGGCCCAAGCACTCATCGATCTCGTCAAGCAGCAGTTCCCAGGGGCCGTGCTCGCGAGCCACTCGCAGCACGGCGACGAGACCCTGATCGTGAAGCCGGACAGCTGGCACGCGATCCACAAGTTCCTCCGGGATGACCCACGAGCGGCCATGGACATGCTCACGGACCTCACCGCCGTGGACTTCCCTGATCAGGAGCCGCGCTTCGAGGTGGTGACCCACCTCTGCTCCCTCACGCTGGGGCACCGCCTGCGGCTCAAGGCGCGGGTGGGCGACGCCGACGGCGAAGACGTCGAGATCGACACCGTCACCGACCTGTGGGCGAGCGCCAACTGGCTCGAGCGGGAGTGCTGGGATCTGCTCGGCGTGCGCTTCGTGGGGCACCCGGATCTGCGCCGGATCCTCCTGTACCCGGAGTTCATCGGGCACCCGCTGCGCAAGGACTACCCGGCGGAGGAGATCCAGCCGCTGATCGCCTACCGCGAGGTCGAGAACATCGAGAAGCTGCCCCCATTCGGGCCCGACGAGGGGATGGCCTTCGGACGCCAGACCCACCTCCGCCCCCAAGAAGAATCCTGACCACGGCCACGAGCCTCGAGAGCAACGATCATGGAGCCTTTGGACCTAGCTCTGGACGAAGCGGAAGTCGAGCTTCCCACCGAGCCGATGCTGCTCAACGTGGGACCCTCCCACCCCGCGATGCACGGCACGGTGCGCTGCGTCATGGAGCTGCGCGGTGAGTCGATCGAGCGGGTCGACGTGCAAGTCGGGTACCTGCACCGCGGCTTCGAGAAGATGTGCGAGCGCGGGACCTGGACGCAGGTGTTCCCCTACGTCGATCGGTGCAACTACGTCTCGCCGATGCTGAACAACGTGGCCTTCGCGATGGCCTGCGAGAAGATGCTCGGCATCGAGGTCCCGGAGCGCTGCCAGTGGTATCGGATGATCCTGGGTGAGCTCGCCCGCATCTCAGATCACCTGACCTGTGACGGCGCGATGGCCATGGAGCTCGGGGCGTTCACCCCGTTCCTCTGGATGAACAAGGCCCGGGAGATGGTCTGGGACGTGCTGGAGGAGGAGACCGGCGCTCGGCTCACCCACAGCTTCGGGCGGGTGGGCGGCATGGCGGCGCCCCCGACCAAGGACTTCAAGGAGCACACCCTCGCGGTGACCCGACAGATCCTCAAGATCGTCGACGAGTGCGAGAAGCTCCTCTACGGCAACCGGATCTTCCTCGATCGGTTGGAGGGGGTCGGTTACATCAGCCCGGAGGACGCGATCTCCCTAGGCTGGACGGGCCCCTGCTTGCGCGCCGCGGGCGTCCCCTATGACGTTCGAAAGGCGTACCCGTACCTGAAGTACGGTGAAGTCGATTTCGAGGTGCCAGTGGGCACCAACAGCGACTGTCTCGACCGCTTCATCGTACGCATCGAGGAGATCCGGCAGAGCGCGCGGATCATCGAGCAGAGCTGCGAGCGCATGCCCGACGAGGGGCCAGTCAACGTGGACGACCCTCGGGTGATCCTCCCGCCCAAGGAGGAGGTCTACAACACGATCGAAGGCACCATCCAGCACTTCAAGATCGTGATGGAGGGCCTGAAGCTCCCGGCCGGTGAGGTGTACTCCTACACGGAGGGGGGCAACGGTGAGCTCGGCTTCTACCTGGTGAGCGATGGCAGCGGCACCCCGTATCGGGTGCGCATCCGCCCGCCGTGCTTCCTGGTGACGGCCGGGCTCGAGAAGGTGATCACGGGCCAGATGATGGCGGACGTGGTCCCCTGCTTCGGTTCCCTCAACATGATCGGCGGTGAGTGCGATCGCTGAGCTCTGCAGCAACGGAGCCTGACTTTTCTTTGGCGGACCGCCTGCGCTCCCGAGGACTCTGAACGACATGCCGACCTTCAAGCTCGACGACCGGGACATCGAATTCCAGCCCGGAGACACTATCATCCAGGCTGCGCATCGCGCGGGCGTGGACATCCCGCACTACTGCTGGCATCCCGGCCTCAGCGTCGCCGCCAACTGTCGGATGTGCCTCGTGGAGCTCGGGCCACCGCCAGGCCGCGGCCCGCTGCTGCTGGACGTCCTGCGTTACGACGCCAAGACCGGCGAGTACATCAAGACCAAGAAGCCCAAGCTCGTGCCCGCCTGCCAGCAGCCCCTCGCGGAGGGCATGGAGGTGAAGAGCCAGACCTCCGAGCACGTGGCGGAGGCCCGGGCGGCGGTGCAAGAGCTGCTCTTGCTCAACCATCCGGTGGACTGCCCCATCTGCGATCAGGCGGGCGAGTGCCGGCTGCAGGATTACTGGCTCAGCCACGGCGCGAACAAGAAGCGCATGCTGGACGAGATCGTCCACAAGCCCAAGGCGGTGAGCTTCGGGCCGACGATCGTGTACGACGCCGAACGTTGCATCGTCTGCACCCGCTGCGTGCGCTTCTGCGACGAGGTCGTCGGAGATCACGTCCTCGACAAGCGTGAGCGCGGCAACCTCAGCGAGATCGTGCTGGCCCCAGGGCGGCAGCTCGATCACCCGTACACCCTGATGACCGAGTACGTCTGTCCCGTGGGCGCGCTCACGGCGAAGGACTTCCGGTTCAAGGCGCGCGTGTGGTTCCTGCGCTCGGTGCCTTCGGTGTGCGTCGGCTGCGCGACGGGCTGCAACTCCTACACGGATTTCGATCCCCGCAACCAGACGGTGTACCGCTACCGACCGCGGGACAACGAGCGCGTCAACAAGCACTGGATGTGCGACGAGGGCATGCTCGACTACCGCCGGATCCACTCGGGGCGGGTGCTCGCCGCACGGGCAGACGGAAAGCAGGTCGCCGTGAACGTGGGCCTCGAGGCTGCAGCGGACGCATGTCGAAAGATCGACCCGAGCTCGTCCGCGGTGGTGCTCAGCGCGCAGCACTCCAACGAGGACAACTTCGCGCTCCTGCAGCTGGCGGAGCGGCTCGGGGTGACCCGGTTGTTCCTGAGCGGCCGCCCCGAAGGGGAAGGGGACGACATCCTGCGCAGCGAGGACAAGAACCCGAACCGGACGGGCGTGATCGGCCTGTGTGGCTTGAACGCGCCGGGCTCGTTCAAGGACCTCGCGGCGCTGGCGGAGCAGGGGAGCCTGAAGACCGTCCTCGCCCTCGGCTCTGACGCGGCGCTGCCGGACCAGGCGTCCGCCCTGTCGAAGATCGCGAACCTCGTGAGCTTCGCCACCCATCAGGGGCCCTTCGTAGAGGCGGCGCGGGTACTGCTGCCGGCGTCGAGCTGGGCGGAGTGCGACGGCACGTTCGTCAACCGAGACGGCATCGCCCAGGTGAGCGATCGCGCCGTACGTCCGCAGGGACAATCTCAGCCCGCGTGGAAGCTCATCGCAGGGCTCGCGTCCCGGCTGGGTCATGAGCTCGGCTACAAGAAGGTGGCGGACGTGCAGGCGGCACTGGTCCCCCAGGAGCGCAGCGGCGCAGCGGTGCAAGAAGCAGGAGCAACGGCGTGACCCTCGAAATGTTCCTCGTCTACTTCATCAAGGCCTTCGCGGTGGCGATGTTCGCCATGAACGTGGGCGTGATCCTGACTTGGGTCGAGCGCCGTGCGCGGGGCATGATCCAGGACTGCGTGGGCCCGAACCGCGCCGGGATCCCGGTGCCGGGGCCGCTCGCGGCGGTCGGAGCCCTTGGGCCCGCCTTGGGTGCGGCAGCTGCCATCGGCTACCTCGCATTCTCCGGCGCCGATGACGCGCCCGAGGAGGGCTGGGGCATGGTCGCCTTCCAGGCGGCGATCTTCATGCTGTGGTTCACCACCGCCTGCATCGCGCGCGTGGTGGGACGCCGCGGGCCGGAGAACAGCTTCGACGCCTTCGTCCAGTCCTTGGGGGCGCCGCGCTCGATCGTCGGGGTGGGCCTCATGCTCCACCTGGTCACGCTGGCGGTCGGGTTGCTCGTGGACACCACCGAGGTGCGTACGGTCCTGTTCCGAGCGGGAGTGTCGTTGCTCGTGTTCTCGATCGTGGGCGGCGCCGCTTACGTGGCCCTGTCCGTCGGTCGCGAAAAGGAGGTCCGTATTCGCCTCATCGGTCTGCTGCACCCCGCGGCCGACGGCTTGAAGACAGCCTTCAAGGGCGACTTCGTGCCCCCGAACGCGGATAAGTTCCTCTTCAACCTCGCGCCCTTCGTCTCTTTCTTCCCGGCGTTGGTGTTGCTGGCGATCGTGCCCTTCGGGCCTGCGTTGTGCTTCGGCTCGACGGCGACGGGTGGCATCGATTTTGGGGCCTTTCAAGGCGTGGAGGCGGCCGGGGGTGTGTGCGAGAACGCGCGCCTGAGCCTCCAGGTGGCCGAGCTGAACGTCGGCATTCTGTATTACTTCGCGATCGCCGGGACGGGCATCGTGGGCGCGGCCCTGGCGGGTTGGGCGAGCGATAACAAGTACAGCCTGCTCGGCGGAATGCGCGCGGCAAGTCAGATGGTCTCCTACGAGGTCACCCTCGGGCTGACCGTGATCGGCGCCCTGATGGTGTACGGCACCGTGCGGGTGGACGAGATGGTCCACTGGCAGGCGGAGCACACCTGGGGACTCTTCGCTCAGCCCTTCGCCTTCTTCCTCTTCTTCGCGGCGAGCGTGGCCGAGTCGAAGCGGATCCCCTTCGACATCCCGGAGGGGGAGAGCGAGGTGGTCGCCGGCTACTTCACCGAGTACTCGGGCATGAAGTTCTCGATGTTCTTCTTCTCGGAGTTCATCGCGGTGGTGACCAGCAGCACCCTCATGGCCGCCGTGTTCCTTGGTGGCTGGCATCTGCCGTTCGTCACCGCGGAGGGGATCCGGGTGGCCATCGGCGAGACCGTCTTCTTCGAGGCGGCTCTGGCGCCGGGCGCGGTGCTCGCGATCAGCGCCCTCGGCTTCATCGGCAAGGTGCTCTCGCTGGCGTTGCTCCAGGTGACGATTCGCTGGACGCTGCCGCGGTTCCGTTACGACCAGCTCATGCAGCTGTGCTGGCGGAAGATGCTGCCGGCTTCGCTCGTGAACGTCATGGCGACCGCCATCATCATGCTGGCGATCGACTCGGCGAGCCCCGCAGCGGTGCGCGGCCTCGAGGTCGCCGGCGACTGGACGATGGCGTTGCTGGCGGCGCTCGGCATGGCGGCGGCCGTCGGCTCGATCGTGTTCCTGTTGCTCCCGCCGAAGAAGGACCGGATGGTGGTGTCCACCGCCGCCCGGTATGTGGAGGCGATGGGTGGCACCCGCACCGCGAAGATGGAGGCTTGAAGATGACAACCCAGCAGACTACGTGGGCCGAGGGCGTCGACGCTTTGGGGCCGAACCGAGTCCAGGGCAAGGTCGTGAAGCGGCCGCAGCGCGGCGCCGGAGTGCAGAGCTACATCCCGGAGGTCGTCCGGGGTATCGGGATCACCCTGGGCCACTTCTTCAAGAACACGAAGGAGATGGCGCTCGATCAGCGCAATGACCCCGTCCTCGAGAGCATCGACGACGGCATCAATACGATCTCGTACCCGGAGCAGCGGCGCCCTTACCCGGAGCGTTTTCGGGGTGTGCATCGGCTGACCACGCGCGAAGATGGTTCACCGCGCTGCGTGGCGTGCCTGTGCTGCTCGACGGCGTGCCCGGCCCAGTGCATCTACATCGAGCCCGCCGACTACGGCGACGACGAGAAGCACAAGGGCTACGAGAAGTACCCGAAGCGCTTCGTCATCGACGAGCTGCGCTGCATCTTCTGCGCCTTCTGCGTGGAGGCGTGCCCCTGCGACGCGATTCGCATGGACACGGGGATGCACCCGGCGCCCTACGACTCGCGGGACCAGTTCATCTACGAGAAGGACCTGCTCCTGTCGATCCCGGGCCGGGAGGGTCGGCACGAGAGCGCCAACCCCCGCCATGAGCCGGGTGATCCCACCTATCCTGGGATCGATCGCGAGCGGGGGCACTGACGAACGGCGGGCTCGAACGGAGTGCGCGGCGGCCAGGCAACGGGTGGTGCCCTTGCAGTTCCTGTTCGAGACCCCGGTGGCGCGCCCGTCGTGGAGGCCCCTGACGGCGCTCGTTGAAGCGGGAGACCAGAGGAGCCAGGACGGAGGCGACCTCGGGAACGGCGAAGTATGGCGCGTAACTACGAACCAGTCATCGGGCTCGAGATCCACGCCCAGCTCCTCACGGAGAGCAAGCTGTTCTGCAGCTGCTCGACGGATTTCGGTCGGCCACCGAACAGCAACGTCTGCCCCGTCTGCTTGGGGCTGCCGGGAGCGCTACCGGTCCTGAATGAGCGGGCCGTGCGGCTGGCGGTGCGGGCTGCGCTAGCGCTCAACTGCGGTATCGTCGGGACGAGCATCTTCGCGCGCAAGAACTATTTTTATCCGGATCTGCCCAAGGGCTACCAGATCAGCCAGTACGATCTGCCCTTCAGCGAGAGGGGCTGGCTCGACATCGAGGTGGACGGGCAGAAGAAGCGCGCGGGGATCACCCGGGTCCACATGGAGGAGGACGCCGGCAAGAACGTGCATGGGCGGGGCGGGGACTCCCTGGTGGACCTGAACCGCGCGGGCACGCCCCTGGTCGAGATCGTGGGGGAGCCTGATCTGCGCTCCAGCGCGGAGGCGGCTGCGTACATGCGGGTCGTGCGCGACATCCTCGTCTTCGTGGGGGTCAACGACGGCAACCTCGAAGAGGGGAGTTTCCGGTGTGACGCGAACGTCTCGCTGCGGCCAGCGGGGGAGACGACCTTGGGGACCCGGGTCGAGCTCAAGAACATCAACTCCTTCCGCTTCGTGCAGCGAGCCATCGACGCGGAGATCGCGCGGCAGACGGTCATCCTCGACGGGGGAGGGCACGTGCTGCAGGAGACGCGGAGCTTCGATCCAGAGTCGGGGAAGACCGCGTCGCTCCGCTCCAAGGAAGAGGCCCACGACTACCGGTACTTCCCCGATCCGGACCTGCCGCCCGTCGTGATCGGCGAGGCGCTCGTGCTGGAGGAACGCGGCGCGATGGGGGAGCTGCCCGGCCCAGTGCGGCGGCGCTGGATCGAGGACCTCGGCTTGAGCGAGGCCGCTGCGCAGACCCTGAGCCAGCACCCCGGCTACGTGCGGTTCTTCGAGGGGGTGCGCGCGCAGCTCCCGCGGCTCGAACCCAAGAAGATCGCCAACTTCATGCAGACAGAGGTGCTGCGCGGCGCGGTCATCCAGGGGCAGCGGGTGAGCTTCAGCGTCGGCGAGGGACAACTCGCGGAGTTGCTCGCGCTGATCGACGCCGGCACGATCAGCGGCAAGCAAGCCAAAGAAGTGCTCGCCTTGGTAGAGGGCACCGACCAGTCACCGCAGGCGGTGGTCGCGGAGCGAGGCATGGCGGTGGTGAGCGACGCGGGAGAGTTGGAGAGCTTGCTCCGCGACCTCATCGCGCGCAATCCGAAGCAGGTCGAGTCCATCCGCGCCGGCAAGAAGCAGGTGATGGGCTTCTTCGTCGGGCAGGTGATGAAGGCCACGCAGGGCAGCGCGGATCCGAAGGTGGTCAGCGAGCTGCTCGAGAAGCTCGTCGCCGAGAGTTGAGGCGCGCGCGCCCGTGACGGCCGGGGCGGGCTGCCGGCGAGCGGTGGCGCGATGGCACGGTGTAGCGCGAGGGCGCGCTCTAGCTCGAAAGCGCGGTGTAGCGCGAGGGCGGACCGGTGCGGGACCAGGTCGCTGAGCGCGGACATGGCGCGGCGGGGCTGCAGTGCGTACATTCCCTGCGTGGCCGCACCCATCGAACACCAGGACCGCAAGCCAGCGTGGCTCAAGGTCAAGGCTCCCGGCGGAGAGAACTACACGCACCTGAAGAAGACCCTGCGCAAGCTGGATCTGTATACGGTGTGTGAGGAGGCGCGCTGCCCCAACGTCGGGGAGTGCTGGTCCGCGGGCACCGCCACCGTGATGCTGTTGGGTCACACGTGCACCCGCGGTTGTCGCTTCTGCGCGGTCACCACGGGGAACCCGCGGGGCGCCGTCGACCCTCGGGAGCCAGAGCACGTCGCCAAGGCGATCGCGCAGCTCGGACTCAAGTACGTCGTGCTCACGATGGTGGATCGGGACGATCTGCTCGACGGTGGTGCGGCGCACATGAGCAAGGCCGTTCAGAACCTGCACGCGGCCCAGCCGGGGCTGCTCGTCGAGACGCTCGTCGGAGATTTCGGCGGACGTAAGCGAGACATCGCCGTCATGGTCGATGCGGCGCCCGACGTCTTCGCGCACAACATCGAGGTGACCCGGCGCCTCACGCCCCTCATCCGGGATCAGCGCTGCGACTACGATCTGTCCCTCGAGGTGCTGCGCTACGCGAAGGAGCGGGCGCCGGAGCGCTTCGTGAAGAGCTCGATCATGGTGGGGATGGGAGAAGAGGACGACGAGGTCGTGGAGACATTGCGCGATCTCCGGTCGGTCGGAATCGACATCGTCACCCTCGGGCAGTACCTCCGACCCACGCCGAAGCACGCGCCGGTGCACCGCTTCGTCACGCCCGAGCAGTTCGAGGAGTACGCGCGCATCGGTCGGGATCTGGGCTTCAGGTTCGTCGCGTCCGGCCCGCTGGTCCGCTCAAGCTACCATGCCGCCGAGGGGTTCGTGGCGGCGCAACTCCGGCCCGAGAGCCAGGCTGCTGAGGGCGAAGCTTCGGAGCGGCTGACTGCTGGGGGACTGCCTGCCGAGCGAGGGGCCTCTGGCTACCAACACCTCCAAGACGGGCCGTCCGAGGAGGCCGTGGAGCCGCAGCTGGTGCCCCTGTCGGCGCTGCTACGCTCCCGTTGAGCAGTCGTGGTAGGGTCCGGCAAATGGCTGCCCGAATGGATGACAGCTTCGTTGCTCGGATCGCGCGCAAGCTCGGTGAACCTCCACGCTTCGCGAGTGATGGACCCAAACCGATGGCGGGCGCCGCTCGCAGCGGCCACTCGTTGCTCTTGGCGAGCGCGGCCCAGTTCGGGCGCCGTCCAGAGCACGAGGAGCACACACAGCCGTCGGGGTTCGATCCTCGCGGGGCTGCCCTCTTCGAGGCGATCGTCGAGAGCGCCTATCTGGTGGCGACGGCGGACGGGATCTTCGACGAGAGCGAGCAGCGCACCTTCCAGCACGTCGTGCTGACCCTCTGCGCCGGCGCGTTGACGGAGGTCCAGGTGGGCGCGCTGGTGTTTGCTCTTCAGGAGCGCCTCGCGATGCAGGGACGCGCCGCGCGAATGTTGGCGGTGAGCCAAGCGGTGTCCTGGTGCGGCAATGCGGGCGAGGTGTTGCGGATCGCCGTGCTGATGGCGGAGGCGTCGGGGGGCGTCAGCGCCGAGGAGCGCGCGGTGCTCGAAGAGCTCGGACGCGGGTTCGTACTGTCGCCCCACGTCCTCGAGGAGATCCTCGAAGAGGTGAGCGCTTTGCGAGCGCGCCCGACGACCGGCGGCGAGCCGCGCGCGTGACGGCAGCGGGTCCCCGCGGCGGCGCGGTGTGAGCGGTTTGAGATTGTTGGCGCGCTCCGGGCCGGCGCTCATCGCCCCACCTGGGCGGGTCGTGGTCGAGTGTGGGACGCGCTCCTCCTCGAGGCAGCGAGGCGCGGCGATCCTGGCCTGTCCGGCGACGTACGGGTGGTCCGATGTCGGTGTCGAGCGCTGGTGACCGGACGCGGAGTCCGCACCTCGAAGCGCAGCGCGCCTACCCTCGCGCGCGTGAAACGGGGATGGATGCGCGCGCGCTGCGTGAAACCCCTAGGATGAGCGCTCTTGGAGAGCGCGATCGCGCCAGTGCGAATTTCGTTGCGCACCGGGCGCCTGCTCTCGAGGCGCTGCGGCGCACCTGCTCGTGGAGCGTCGGCGTGGCGCGCTACGTCGCTCAGTCTTCCATCCGGGCCACCTTCGACTAGGCTGGCGCCCGGTACGGCTAGCATGATGGCTCTACGGGAAGTTCGGCGATGAAGTCTCATCAAGGCGCAGCGGATCTGCAGGAGCCCTTGGAGGTGTTTCGCGTCCTCAGAGACGATGGGACCCTCGATCCAGAGCACGATCCAGGGCTCACGACCGAGGAGGTCGTGGAGATCTACCGAGGCCTCGTGCAGACGAGGACGTTGGATCAACGTCTCACCGCGCTGCAGCGGCAGGGGCGCATCGGCTTTCACGTCGGCTCCCTCGGCGAAGAAGCAGCCATCCTCGGCTCGACGTACGCGATGCGCGAGACGGACTGGATCTTCCCTTGCTATCGGGAGTTCGGGTCGGCGCTGATGCGCGGTTTGTCCCTGCAGAAGTTCATGGACAACATGTTCGGGAACGCCAACGACACGGTGAAGGGGCGGCAGATGCCAGACCACTACACGTGTCGTGAAAAGCGGTGGGGCTCGATCAGCTCGCCGGTAGGGACGCAGATCACCCAGGCGGTCGGCTTCGCTTGGGCGGCGAAGATCGACGGCCAGGACATCGCGACGCTGACGTACTTTGGTGACGGGGCCACCAGCTCCCCCGAGTTCCACAGCGGCATGAACTTCGCGGGCGTCTTCAAGATCCCGACGGTCTTCTTCTGCCGTAACAACGGTTGGGCCATCAGCGTGCCGACAGAGCGGCAGACCGCGAGCGCTACCTTCGCTCAGAAGGCGGATGCCTACGGCGTCGCGGGCGTGCGAGTCGACGGGAACGATCTCTTCGCGGTGATCGCGGCGACGCGCCAGGCCGTGGAGCGGGCAGCTCGCGGAGAAGGTCCCACGCTGATCGAAGCGCTCACCTATCGTATGGGGGGGCACTCGACGAGCGACGACCCCCTTCGCTACAGAGGCGACGAGCAACTCGAGCCTTGGGCGGCGCGGGATCCCATCGAGCGGGTGCGCCACCACCTCACTCGCCTCGGCGCCTGGGACGATGAGCGCCAGGCCGCGTGCGTCGCGGACGTCGATGCGCGGTTCAAGCAGGCGGTCGCCGTGGCGGAGCAGACGCCCCCGCCGCCCCTCGAGTCGATGTTCGAGGATGTGTACGAAAGCCCCCCCTGGCACCTGGCCGAGCAGCGCGAGCAGCTCATCCAGGGCCCGCGTGCCCCTAAATCTCACTGAGTCGAAGATTTTCCCTCGAAGGAGCGCCCTCGAAAATCCATGCCCCAGATGAACATGGTCCAGGCGATCAACGACGCGTTGCGGGTCGCGATGCGTCGGGACAAGCGCGTCGTCCTGCTGGGTGAAGACGTCGGGAAGGTCGGCGGTGTGTTCCGCGTGACCGCTGGCCTGTTCGACGAGTTCGGCGACGCACGCGTGGTCGATACGCCCCTCAGCGAAGGGGGCATCATCGGCGCGGCGGTGGGGATGGCCATGTACGGCCTCGTGCCCGTACCGGAGATCCAGTTCGCGGACTTCATCTGGCCTGCCTACGACCAGATCGTGAACGAGCTCGCCAAGTATCGGTATCGATCGGGGGGCGAGTACCCGGTGAGCATGGTGATCCGCACGCCGGTCGGCGGGGGGATCCGCGGCGGCCACTACCATTCTCAGCACCCGGAGGCCCACTTCGTCTGTGTCCCGGGGTTGAAGGTGGTGATCCCGTCGAACGCCTACGACGCCAAGGGCCTCTTGTTGTCTGCCATCGCCGATCCGGACCCGGTCCTGTTCTTCGAGCCGAAGCGGGTCTATCGGGCGGCGAAGGGGGAGGTCCCCGAAGGGGAGTACACCGTCCCGCTGTCGAGCGCCGCGGTGGTGCGCGCGGGGGACGACGTCACGATCCTCGCCTACGGAGCCATGCTCTACGAGGCCCTCGACGCCTCCGCCAAGGCTCAGCAGCAGGGGGTGCACTGCGAGGTCATCGACCTCAGGACCCTCTGGCCCGTCGACATCGACACCATCCTCCGCAGCGTGGAGAAGACGGGGCGCCTGGTCATCGTCCACGAGGCTCCGCGCACCGGGGGGTTCGGCGCCGAGCTCGTGAGCCTCGTCTGCGAGAAGGCTTTTTATCACCTGCAGGCGCCGCCCGTGCGGGTGACGGGGTTCGACACGCCCTTCCCCTACACGCTCGAGACAGAGTACATGCCACTGTCGCATCGGATCCTCCCGGCGGTGCTTCAGGTCGCTCGGGCCTGAAGGGGAGTTGATCCGAGCCCGATTTTTAGCGAAACAGCTCCACCCACGAGTGAGCTGCGAGGACCCCAGGCGGGGGGCCGCGCGCCTCGAGGGGAAGTCCAATCCACCCGGGGGCCCGCCAGGCCGCGAGCCACCCCTGCGACCCGAAAGAGAAAGTCCGCAAGATGGCGACGTTCGAGTTCAAGCTGCCGGATATCGGCGAAGGTGTGACCGAGGGCGAGATCGTGAGCTGGTTGGTCGCTGTGGGCGATCAGGTGGCCGAGGACCAGGACATGGTCGAGGTCATGACCGACAAGGCCACGGTGACGATCGGCGCCCCGAAGGCCGGGAAGGTCGCGGAGCTGCGCGCCGCAGTCGGGGACGTGGTCCCGGTGGGTGAGACCTTGGTGGTGTTCGAGCTCAGCGGACAGAGCCAGAGCGCCGCCGCCCCGGCGCCTGCCGCTCCCGAGAAGAAGGAGGAGCGACAAGAGTCTGCGGCCACTGCGGTGGGTGACATCAAGGACGAGCTGCCCGGATTCCAAGAGGCGCGGCCGGCTCCGCAGGCCTCCGGCGGGTACCACAACGACAAGCCCCTCGCCGCTCCGGCCACGCGCAAGTTGGCGCGGGAGCTGGGGGTGGATCTGAGGCAGGTGCCGCCGAGCGGCTCTGGCGGACGAGTGACCCGAGAGGACGTGGAGGCGTTCGCGGGTGGGGCGTCTTCGTCTGCGCCGAGCCCAGCGGCACGCGCCCCCGAGCCCGGGCCGCTCCCCATCTCCGCCCCGGCTCCCGCGGCGGAGGATCGGCGGGAGCCGATCCGCGGCCTGCGCAAGCGCATCTTCGAGAAGATGGCGCTGTCCAAGCGCACGGTGGCCCACTTCACCTACGCGGACGAGGTGGAGTGCAGCAAGCTCATCGAGCTGCGCACCCGGTGCAAGCCCTACGCCGCCGAGGCGGGCGTCAAGCTCACGTTCTTGCCCTTCATCGTGAAGGCGGTGGTGGCGGCTCTGAAGAAGCACCCGGAGCTCAACGCCTGGACGGACGACACGAAGATGGAGATCGTCCGCAAGGGTACCTACGACATCGGCATCGCGGCGGCGACGGACGCGGGCCTGATCGTCCCCGTGCTGCGGGGCGCGGATCGCCTCAGCATCATCGAAATCGCGCGGGAGATTGAGCGCTTGGCCATGGACGCTCGCGCCGGGAAGACCCGCCAGGAGGACGTGGGTGGAGCGACCTTCACCATCACGTCCCTGGGGAAGATCGGGGGCCTGTTTGCGACTCCGGTGGTGAATTATCCCGAAGTCGGAATTCTCTTCATCCCCGAAATGAAGAAGAAGCCTGTGGTGATCGACGACGAGATCCGCATCGGTCACGTGCTGACGCCGAGCCTGTCCTTCGATCATCGTATCATCGACGGGCACGTTGGAGCGGCCTTCGCCCAGTCGGTCATCGCTCTGCTGGCAGATCCTGACCGCCTGATGGTGGAAATGGCGTGAACTTGGCTGCAAGCCGTTGAACCGTCGGCCCGGAGCTCGAGCGCCCGGGGAGCGAACGACGACAGGTGCTCGGGATCGAGGCTCGTCTCTGGGGGCGGGCCTCGGCCGATCTGGGTGCTGGTCGGCTCGGAGCGGGGATCGCGGCAGAGATCTGCAGGGGCACCCCTGTAGGTGCGAGGAGAACATTGGCCTCCATGGACCCCTGTGGGTGCCCTCGGTACGCTCCCAACCCGGGAGGCCCGGCGACTACGGATCGAAGCCCGCGCTCAAAGGATGGGGGACGCGCTCCAGGAGACCCCAGATCAGGAGACTCCGGATCAGGAGACCCGTTGGAGAGAGGGCGCGCGTCGATGTTCAACGAGTGCCACGCGCGCCTCGCACTAGTTCGAGTCTCGTTGTAGCCTGTCCTCAGGCTCCCAGGACCCTTCCGAGCGACTCACTGCAATGAAATCTGCTTTTCAGTCCGTGCTCTTGGCGCTCGCTCTGACCGCCGCGCCTCCGGCGCTCGCCGATGGAGGCGCGCCGAGCGCCAGCCACATCAAGCGAGCAGCTGACGCGTTCGACCGCGGCCGTGAAGCTTTTCGGGCGGGGACCTATGTGGAGGCGGCCGAGCACTTCGAAGCCGCGGACGGATACGCGCCGAGCGCGTTGGCCCTCCGGTTTGCGCTCGCTTCGCGTCACGAAGCGGGTCAGCTGGCGCGGGCCGCGACCCTGGCCACCGTCGCCGTGGCGCGGCACCCGGAGGACGCAGAGCTCCAGGAGCTGGCAGAGTCCGTGCTGGAGGAGGCCACGTCAGCCCTCTTCCGGGTCGAGGTCTCCTGTGACGAACCCTGTGAGCTCGTGCTGAACGACAAGATCGTACATGGGCGCCGCGCCAACGACCGTGTGCTCTTCGTCGAGCCTGGCCGCCATCGCTTGCGGGCGAGCTGGCCTCAGGATCGGAATCGTTCCGAGATCCTCGAGGCGACGTCGGGGGGCTCGGGTTACGTGGATTTCTACGTGCCGGACGCGCCGTCCGAGGCCGCTGGAGCGGATTGGGAGATGGACGCGACCGAGGCGAGCGCGCGCGTCGATCAGGGCGGCTGGTCGCCGGTCGTCTTCTGGACCAGCCTCGGCGTGACGGTGGCGGGCGGCGCGGCGAGCACGTTCCTCGGGCTGCGGGCGCTCAATGAGCCGGGGCGAGAGGCCGTACGCGATAGCTGCCGCGCCTTCGTAGGTACGCCTACGGACTGCCCCGCCTACAAGGAAGGACGGAGCAACCAGATGCAAGCGACCGTGGCGTTCGCGGCGACGTCGGCGGTGGGTGTGTTCACGATCATCACTGGTCTGTTCTTGACGGACTGGGAGAGCGCGGACTCCACTGTGGACTCGGCGAGGCGCGCCCCGCGACGTGGAGAGCCGTCCCGGAGCTCCGTGGCTCACTCGGGAGTACAGGTGAAGCCCTGGTTTGGCCTCGGGGAGACGACGACGATCGGCGCCATGGGCACCTTCTGAAGAACATCCGACCGGCAGCGACGCAGACGAGCCGAAAGAACGTAAGGTGGCGACGAAGCTACTGAACATCGACGCTGGAGGGCGCCAGCACATCGACCGCTACGAGCTGATCGCCGAGATCGCATCAGGCGGCATGGCGACTGTGTACCTCGCGCGGCTCACGGGCGTGGGCGGGTTCCAGCGGTTCTTCGCGATCAAGCGTCTCCACCCGCACCTGGCCGGAGAGAAAGAGTTCGTCGAGATGTTCCTCGACGAGGCCCGGCTGGCCGCGGGGATTCACCACCCGAACGTCGTGCCGATCCTCGAGGTGGGCGCCAGCACGAATGGTTATTACCTCGTGATGGAGTACATCGAGGGGGAGACGCTGGCGCGGCTGTTGGCGCGGGCAGCGGCCCGCTCGACCCGGTTGCCCGCTCCAGTCGCGGTGCGCTCTGGGCTCGACATGTTGCACGGGCTGCACGCGGCCCACGAGCTCCGGGACGAGACCGGCCAGCTCATCGGCCTCGTCCACCGAGACGTCTCTCCCCAGAACGTCCTGGTGGGTTCGGATGGCATCACGCGCATCACCGATTTCGGGGTCGCCCGCGCTGCGAGCCGGTTGACCGCCACCCGAGTGGGACAGCTCAAGGGGAAGCTCGCCTACATGGCGCCAGAGCAGGCAGCTGGCGTCGAGGACCTCGATCGACGCGCGGACGTCTTCGCCTGTGGCATCGTGCTCTGGGAGGCCCTCGCACAGAAGCGCCTCTTCAAGGCGGAGAACGAAGCCGCGACGCTGTCGCGCGTCCTGAACGAGCCCATTCCATCCTTGCTCCAGGTGGCGCCGCATCTCCCGCAGGGCATCGGCCGTGTGGTCATGCGGGCGCTGGAGCGGGACCCGAACCGACGCTTCTCGAGCTGCTCCGAGTTCGCGGACGCCCTGGAGGCGGCAGCCTATCCCGCCGGATGCCTCGCGGCGCCTCGGGACATGCAGGCCTACATGCAGGAGGTCCTCGGCGAGGAGATCCAGCAGCAGCGAGAGGCGGTCCGCGCGTGGATCGCCAAGAGCGAGTCTCTGCCACGCACCTCGGCGGGGTTGTCGGCGAGCTCGAGCGTGTCTTCGGCCAGCGTGGCCCTGACGAGCCATGAGATGACCGCCTCGGGCTCAGGGCGGGCAGGGGAGGGCATCCCCGCTTGGCTCCGGGGGGTGGGTCTGGTGGCCTTGGTGGTCCTCGGCGCGGCTGGCTTCCTAGCGTACAAGCGCCTCTGGGATCCGCAGCTGCCCTCCAGCACGGGCGTTTCGGCTGCGGAGCCCGCTCCGAGCGGTGAGCCACAGCTCGTAGACCTCGATGAGCCGGTGCAAGGCCGAGGCCCCGGCGACTCGCCCGCGTCCTCTGCTTCGGGCGAGCCGTCGGAGAGGGACCCGTCGGACGGTGAACCGCCGGAGAAGGCGCCGGATCAGGCCGCTCGCGACGCGACGCCGCCTTCGGAGGGCTCGGAGGCCCGGCGCACGCCGCCCAAGCGGCCAGCTCCGTCCCCCCCCCGGCCTCAGCCTCCGAAGGAAGCCGAGCCGAAGTCGGAGCCTCCGAAGAAGAAGGATCCCTTCGACGGGCTGAGCCAAAACCCCTACCGCTAAGGTGGCACTCGAGGGCCAAAGGGCGACTTTGCGCCGCGGAGGAAGGCGGCTCGCTCCCGCCCGCCGTTTCTCCGACCGAACCAGCTCTCCGACCTGCCGAGCCAGATTGACACGCCTGGACGCGGCTGCTACTTGTCGCGCCCCGCGCGCGCGGCCCCGAAGGCGCAACTCGCTGTTTTCTTGGGGGTTGCGCACGATCCAGGAGCGAATCCGTGGCCGTCAAGAGAGTCTGCCTGTTCACAGGAAACGCGAACCCTGAGCTCGCCGCCGACATCGCTCAGGAGCTGAACAGCCCCTTGGGTGAGGCTCGGGTGTCCCGCTTCAGCGACGGTGAGACGTTCTGCGAGATCCGGGAGAACGTCCGCGGGCTCGATGCCTACGTGGTGCAGCCCACCTCGTCGCCCGTGAACGACAACCTGATGGAACTGCTGATCATGTGCGACGCCCTGCGGCGCGCCTCGGTCGCCTCCATCACCGCGGTGATCCCCTACTACGGCTATGCCCGGCAGGACCGCAAGGTAGCGCCCCGGACGCCCATCACTTCGAAGCTGGTGGCGGACCTGCTCGTCGCGTCGGGCGTCGACCGCGTCGTGTGCGTCGACCTGCACGCCGGGCAAATCCAGGGATTCTTCAACATCCCCTTCGACCACCTGTACGCCCTGCCGGTGTTCTTGAACGACTACCTCAAGCAGAAGTACGACGCCGAGGCGGTCTTCGTCTCGCCGGATGCTGGCGGCGTGGAGCGCACGCGCGCCTACTCGAAGAGGTTGGGAGCGTCCCTGGCGATCATCGACAAGCGCCGCGAGCGCGCGAACGTCAGCGAGGTGATGCACCTCATCGGCGACGTGAAGGGGCGCGACTGCATCATCGTCGACGACCTGATCGACACCGCGGGCACGCTCTGCAACGCGGCCCGGGCCGTCATGGACAATGGGGCCCGCAGCGTCGTGGCCTGCGCGACCCACGGGGTGCTCAGCGGTCCCGCCGTCCAGCGCATCCAGGAATCGCCTCTGAGCGAGGTGGTCGTGACGAACTCGATCCGCCCCTCGGAAGAGGCGGCGGCGTGCAACAAGATCCGATTTCTGTCGATTGCCAAGCTCCTCGCCGAGGCGATTCGACGAATTCACAACAGCGACTCGGTCAGCTCGCTGTTCGTGTGACGCGGGCCAAGGAACTACCCGTACGACCGTCAGGAGTAATGAGAAATGGAACTCAGCAAGGTTTCTGCCATCGCCCGCGCCAGCAAGGGTAAGGGTCACGCGCGGCGTCTACGCGCTTCTGGTCAGATCCCCGCCGTGACCTACGGCAAGGGCCGCGCGGCTCGCTCGCTCGCGGTTTCTCCAGAGCAGGTCGCCGACATCCTCCAGAGCGAGCGCGGGGTCAACTCGCTGATCGAGCTCGAAGTCGATGGCCAGGAGAAGCTGAACGTGTTGATCGGTGAGTACCAGTACCACCCGGTCACGCGCCGCCTGCTGCACGCCGACTTCATCGAGGTGGACGTGAACGACCCAGTAGAGGTCAAGGTGCCCCTCGAGCTGACGGGCAAGGCCCAGGGCGTCGTCATGGGTGGTAAGCTCCAGCAGGTGTTCTTGGAGGTGCCCGTGCGCTGCGTGCCCGTCAAGATCCCCAACAAGATCGTCCACGACGTGACGGAGCTCCAGCTCGAGCACCAGGTCGTTGCCGCGGATCTGCAGCTGCCGGAGGGCGTGGAGATCTTGCTCCCCCCGAAGAAGACGATCGTCACGCTCGCCGCGGATCGTCGCGCCAAGAGCGCCGATGACGAAGAGGCCGAGGACGAGAAGAAGAAGTGATCCTGCTGGTCGGTCTCGGGAATCCCGGCGACCGCTATCGGGACACCCGGCACAACGTGGGGTTCATGGCGCTCGACCTCATCGCAGAGCGATGGGGTCGGCCGCCGTGGCGCTCGAAGTTCCATGCCGAGACCGCCCAGGTGGACGTGCCCGGGGGGCGAGAGGACGCGGAGCGCGCGATCCTGCTCAAGCCCCAGACGTACATGAACCGCTCGGGTGACAGCGTGCAGCCGGCCGCGGCCTTCTACAAGGTTCGACCGGAGAACGTCGTGGTCGTCCACGACGAGCTCGACCTCCCCTTCGGGCAGGTGCGGCTGAAGGCGGGCGGCGGGGCCGCAGGACACAACGGCCTCCGCTCGATCAGCCTGCGCTTGGGGACGAACGACTACACCCGAGTTCGGATCGGAATCGGCAGACCGCCCCCCGACTTTCACGGTAGCGGCGCCGACTATGTGCTACAAGGCTTCTCCCCAGCGGAGCAGGCCGATCTCGCGGAGGTCGTTCAAGGCGCCGCGAGCGCCATCGAGATGTTTGCCCGAGAGGGCCTCTCGGCGGCGATGAACACGATCAACCGTCGCGCCAAGGCGTAGGGGCTCGTCCCTGGCTCAAAGCGTGACACTCCTTGCTCTCGTCCCGGTCGGGGCGAGGGCCAACGACCAAGAGGAGCCGAATGGCAGAAGCACAAGCAGCGGCGTTGCCGCTCCGGGAGTACGAGACCATCTACGTACTCCGCCCCGATCTCTCCAAGGCCACCCTGGAGAAGGTAGCGAGCCGCGTCGAAGACGTAGTCAGCCGTGAGGGAGGCAAGCTGACCCTGGTGGAGAACTGGGGCCGGCGCGCGTTGGCGTACCCGATCGAGCACCAGAAGCGCGGCGTGTACGTCTACGTGAAGTACCTGGGCGACGGCGGGCTCGTCGCCGAGATCGAGCGCAACTTCCGCATGCTCGACGAGGTCATGCGTTTCCAGACCGTCAAGGTGTCCGAGGGGATCGACCCGGCGAGCGTCGAGGTAGACGCCGAGGCCTTGAAGTTCGAGGCCGAGGAGCCGCCGGCAGAGGAAGAGGATGGGCTCACCTACGAGCAGGAGCTCGGCCTGGTGGAGGGCCCCCGGCCGGTGGATCGCGAGCGCGATCGTGACGCGGACGACTACGAGGACGAGGACGAGGAATGATGAACAGCGTGAGCCCCAAAGGGGAAAAAGACTTCGGGCTGCGTCGGGGTCGACGCCGCGGCTGCCCGTTCTGCTCCGACACGACGACCGTGATCGACTACAAGGATCCCGGTCTCCTGCGGTACTTCGTCACCGATCGCGGTAAGATCGTGCCGCGTCGCATCTCGAACGTGTGCGCCAAGCATCAGCGTGAGCTGACCATCGCGATCAAGCGAGCACGGCACATCGCGTTTCTTCCGTTCACCACCAACGAGTGAGGTTGGACCATGGCGACTCAGATTCAGGTCGTCCTCCAGGAGGACGTCGAGAACCTCGGTAAGGGCGGCAGCGTCGTCCGTGTGCGCCCTGGCTTCGCCCGCAACTACCTGATCCCTCGTGGTCTGGCTCTCCCGGCGACTCCGGGGAACCTGGCCCGCGTCGCGGATCTCGCGCGGCTCTCCGCGCGGAAGGTAGAGGCGGAGCTCGCGAACGCCAAGGAGCTCAAGGCCAAGCTCGAGAGCACGAGCATCAAGGTCGAGCGGGCCGTCGGCTCCGACGGGAAGATGTACGGCTCCGTGACGGCCAAGGACATCGAGGAGGCTTACGCGGCGCTGCAGCTGCCCTTTGATCGGAAGCGGCTCCAGCTGGCCGAGCCGATCAAGTCGCTCGGCCTCAGCGACGTCGAGCTGAAGCTCCACCCCGAGGTCAGCGCGACCCTGCGGGTGGAGGTCGTGAAGCCAATCGGTTGAGGATTGGTTAGCATGATGCACCCCGGCGGCCCGACCATGGTCGGTGCCCACCGGGGTGCACGTCGTTCAAGGGTCGGTGTTCATGGAGCGTGGGTCGGAGAGGTCCGGTCGTTATGCGAAGGATGCGCGGGATCCAGCCTCGGAGCTTCGGCCCGCCGCAGGGAGGATCCCGCCTTCGGATCTGGACGCGGAAGCCGCGGTCCTGAGCGCCGTGATGCTCTCGGGAGAGGCCTTCGACTCGGTCCAGGAGCAGCTCGCGCCGGAGCATTTCTACTCGGAGGCCAACCGGCGGGTCTTCGAGGCGGTGCAGGAGCTGGTGGCCGCCTCACGGCCCGTCGACGTGGTGTCCGTGGCGGCGTGGCTGCGAGACAGGGGGCGGCTCGATCAGGTGGGAGGCACGCCGTACCTGGCGCAGCTGGTGGACGCGACCCCGGCCGTCGCGCACGTGGGGGAGCACGCCCGCGTCATTCGAGAGAAATGGCGGCTGCGGTCCCTCATCGCCACCTGTCAGCGCTTCGCGGCGGAGGGCTACGGTGACTGCGGTGACGTGCAGAGCTTCGTGGACTCCGCCGAGCAGTCGATCTTTGAGCTCGCGCGGGTGCCGGAGTCGTCGTCGGTGGTGCCGGTGCGGGAGGCGATCCACTCTGCCTTCCGGATCCTGAGCGAGGCGCGCCAGCGGGGCGGGGGCATCACGGGGTTCGAGACCGGCTTCACCGAGCTCGACAAGCGCACATCGGGCCTCCACAAGGGCGACCTCTACATCGTGGCCGGGCGCCCCGGTATGGGAAAGACCTCGTTCGTGCTGAATCTCGCGGCCAACGTGTCAGCGCCGCGGCGCGTGGCGAGCCCAGACGATCCCTATGGTCGCGGCGCGGTGGAGGTCCCTGGTCACGGCGTAGCGTTCTTCTCCCTGGAAATGCCGCGGGAACAGCTGGCGGCTCGTCTCTTGGCGAGCGAGGCCCGCGTCGATATGGCCAGCATCCGCAGCGGCCAGGTGCACGCGGAGGACTGGAATCGGCTCACCGAGGCGGCGGCGCGGATCGGTCGTTTGCCCATGTGGCTGGACGACACGCCAGCGATCTCCATCCTCGACCTGCGCGCGAAAATTCGGCGGCTGCAGGCGGAGATCAAGAAGAACACCAACGGCCCGAACGAGCTGGGGCTCGTGGCGATCGACTATTTGCAGCTGATGAGCGGACGAAAGGGGGTGAGCAGCCGGGAGCAGGAGATCAGCGAAATCTCCCGCGGCCTCAAGCAGCTCGCCAAGGAGATGAGCGTCCCGGTGATGGCGCTCAGCCAGCTGAACCGCTCCGTGGAGACCCGCACGACGAAGGACAAGAGGCCGCAACTCAGCGACTTGCGCGAGTCAGGCGCCATCGAGCAGGACGCCGACGCGATCATGTTCATCTACCGGGACGAGTACTACTTCCAGGACAGCCCCGACAAAGGGATCGCGGAGGTGATCGTCGCCAAGCAACGAAACGGCCCGACGGGGACCTGCAAGGTGAAGTTCACCCAGCAGTACACGCGCTTCGACAACCTCGCCCACGACGAGTACGACTTCGATCAGCTCGACGACTTTGGCGCCTGAGAGTTCGTCGCCGCCGCCTCAGCGGCAGCATCGAGCCGGCGCTGCTCGCGCAGCAGCTTGGCGAGCTGCGCGATGATCGGCGCCACGCCGTCGCGGGTGGCGGCGCTGACGAGGTGAAGCTCTTTCCCGTCGGCGCGGAAGCGCCCGCGGAGGGCTTCGTAGACGTCGCGCACGTCGGTTAGGTCGGACTTGCTGAGGGCGATCACCTCGGGGCGAGCGGCCAGGCCTGGATCGAAGTTCTCGAGCTCACGTCGGACCGTCTGGTAGTCGGCGAAGGGCTCGCGATCCTCGGCGGGGTCGAGGGTGATCAGGTGCAGGAGCACCCGAGTGCGCTCGAGGTGTTTCAAGAAGCGGATGCCGAGCCCCGCCCCTTCGCTCGCTCCGGGCACCAACCCGGGGATGTCGGCCATCACGCAGGCCTCACCCGGGGCGGCCCCGATCCAGTCGTCGAGCTTCACCACACCCAGGTGCGGCTCGAGGGTGGTGAACGGGTAGTCGGCGACCTTCGGTCGAGCTCGGCTGACCGCCGTGATGAAGGTGCTCTTGCCTACGTTGGGGAAGCCGAGCAGGCCCACGTCCGCGAGGACCTTGAGCTCGAGGCGCAGGACGCGGTGCTCCCCAGGCTCCCCGAGCTCGGCGCGGCGCGGCGCTCGGTCCACGGGTGTCGCGAAGTGCTAGTTGCCGCGGCCGCCGCGGCCGCCGCGGGCCACCACGGCCTCCTGGCCATGGGTGAGGAGCTCGGCCACGTGCTCGCCCGTCTCCTGATCGACGACGGTCGTGCCCGGGGGCACCCGCACGCGCTCGTTGGAGCCCGCCTTGCCGTAGCAGTCGCGGCCGCGGCCCGGCTCGCCGTCCGCCGCTTTTACGACCCGCGCGTGCTGTAGGTCGAGGAGCGTGCCGAGGCCCTCGTCGGCGACGAAGATGACGTCGCCGCCGTTGCCGCCGTCGCCGCCCGCGGGCCCCCCGAAGGGAACGAACTTCTCACGGCGGAACGCCGCGCAGCCGTTGCCACCGCGGCCCGCTTCCACGTGTACGATGCACTCGTCGACGAACCGCACGGCCCCGCTGTATCTCGAATCGCGGCCCGTCGCCAGCGCTGGCGGTGTCTTTGGGCCCCGCGACTGGCCCTCGACGTTGCCCTCGATTGGCCCTCGACGTTGCCGCGGCTCGGGAGGGCTCCTAGAACTGAGGTGAGTGACTGATGCGAGCGAACCGAGGGAGCAGCGGGTGACGCCAGCGGGACCGCGAAGGGAGGCAGGTGGCCCCCCCAGCGTCGGTCCGACGGGAGGCGGGACGCCGCACTCGACGGGGCCCGCCGCCGCGCAGCGCATCGCGGTGGTCGTCAACGGCAACGCGAAGAGCGTCACGGACGACGTGATCTCGACCTTGGACCAGATCCTCCTGGGCGGAGATCTGTTCGTCTCGAGGCGGATCGAGGATGCCAGGCAGATCGCCGAGACCTTGGTGGAGCGCGGGTACGGGACGGTGCTCACAGGGGGCGGCGACGGGACGTTCACCACCGTCGTGACGGAGGTCGTGCACGCCGCGCGTCGCCGTGAGCGCAAGCTGCCACGCTTCGGGCTCCTCAAGCTCGGCACGGGGAACGCCCTGGCCTGGGTCGTCGGCGCCAGCCAGGCGAAGGGGCGGGGGCTGTCGGCGGATATCCAGCGGCTCCAGAGCGACGCGGGCAGCCGGGAGATCCGGCTGGTGGAGGTGGAGGGATACCTCACGCCATTCGCGGGGCTCGGGGCGGACGCGCAGGTGCTGGCGGACTACAACCTCACCAAGCGGCGCCTCTCGAAGACACCGCTGAGGTCGGTCGCGGCGGGGCCGCTCAGCTATGCGGTCGCGGCGGTGACGCGCTCGTTGCCGGGCTATCTGCTCAAGAAGATGCCCCATTTCCGCGTGATCAACGACGGCGCGCCCGCCTATCGCGTCGGCGAGAAGGGGGCGATCATCGGGCGGGGGATCGAGCCAGGGGAGACGATCTTCGAGGGACCCGCCCGGCTCTGCGCCATGTCGACGATCCCCTACTACGGGTTCGGCTTCCGGATGTTTCCCTTCGCCGACGAGCGCGGAGATCGGATGCACCTGCGCCTCTCGACGATCTCGCCGTCGATCTTCGTCCGCCACTTCGGCGCCATCTGGCGCGGCGACTTCCACCGCCCCGACGTGCTCTTCGATTATCTGGTGGAGAAGATCGTGATCGAGTCGGATCCGCCGATGGAGTTTCAGATCGGAGGGGACGCCCACGGCGAGCGAGCGAGGGTGGCGGCGCGGGTCACGCCAGAGCCAATCCGGCTGGTGGACTTCTACGCGCCTCCCAGCGCGTCGTAGCGGGGGGCGGAGGGGGCTCCGGCTGGCATGAAGCTCATCCGCGTCATCGTGAGCGACACGCACCTGGGCACGGGCAGGCGCCGCGGCATGTTCAACCCCATGGAGGACTTCCATGAGGATGATCGCTTCGCCGAGCTCGTCGAGTACTACTCGACCGCCGCGTACGAGGACTACGAGGTCGAGCTCATCCTCAACGGCGACATTTTCGATCTCATGAAGGTCGAGCTGAGGGGCACGTGGCCCACGGAGATCACGGAAGCCGTCGCCGTCGAGAAGCTCCGGCTCTGCCTGGAGGGGCACCCCCGGGTGGTGGCCGCGTGGCGCCGCTTCCTCGAGCGGCGCGGCAAGCGCATCACCTATATCCCGGGCAACCACGATCCGGAGCTCTATCTGCCCGCCGTCCAGCGCTTGTTCTGTAGCTACGTGGATCCCCAAGAATCGGGCAAGGTGCACTTCGTCTCCACCAGCGAGGCGTACTCGCTGCCCGAGGGGATCCAGATCCGCCACGGGCACCAGTTCGAGGCGATCCACCGCTTCAACCTCAAGAACCCGATGATCCCCTCCCGCAAGGGGGAACCGATTTTGGAGCTCCCCTGGGGAAGCCGCTGGTGCATGGAGGTGTTGTTCCCCGCCAAACGGCGCCGGGTGCACATCGACCGCATGATGCCGTTCCGGCGCTTCCTGCTCAGCAGCTTGCTGTTCGACTTTCGATTCACCCTGTGGTTCTGGGTGCGCACCTCGATCCACTTTCTCCGCTACCGCATGAAGACCGTCCGCGGCTTCTGGGCGCGTCTCCTGGCCACTCCGGTCGTGCTCAAGGAGGAGATCCTGGCGATCGCGGACCTGGACTCGGCGGCGATCCGCACCCTGCGGCGGCTCCGCGGGGTGCATACGCTCATCGTCGGGCACTCCCACGTCCCCCGGGTGCGCACGGTCGAAGGGGGCAAGCTCTACATCAACACCGGGAGCTGGGTGCGGATGATCAACCTCGATCTGGACCACCTCGGGCGCGAAGACGGGCTGACCTACGCCCTCGTCGAGTACGACGCGGATGGGGAGCCCCAGACCTCCCTGTTGCGCTGGCGCGGGCTGCACCGGGAGTTCGAGCCGGTGCTGTCCTTGCCGTGAGTTGGAATCTCCCTGCGGCCGTGCGAGCCTCGATGAGGTGAGCAACGCACGGCTCGCAGCCCGCGGTGTCCCTTCGGGGAGGCCCGGGGCGGTGCCCCGACGGAGGGCCAGCGGGGGAGCGCACTGGAGCCAGGGCAGGGCTCTCGCGGCGCTCCTCGTCGGCGCCTTCGGGGGGCTGGTCGGGCCGATGGCGGAGGCTCGGGAGAGCGCGCGGATCGCCGCGGGGCTGAGCTGCCCCGAGCGCGTGGGCGAGGGGCGTATCGTGTGTGAGCTCACCGTGACCGCACCGGAGGGCTCGCTGCTCTCGTGGACCGACGCTCTGGTCGTCGAGGCGCCGGAGTTCGCGCTCCCGCTGCGGAGCCGGGTGATCGGGAGGCTCCCGGAGGAGGGCGCGCCTCGGGTCGTCGTCCCGCTGCCCCTGCTGGCCACCGCCGAGAACACCGGCGTTCTGCGCGTGCGCGCCCGGGCGGTGCTCTGCCCCGCGGCGAGTGAGGCACCTTGCGCGACGTCCTCCCGCGAGGTGGCGGCGTCGGTCGCCGTGAAGGGCGCCGCCGAGGAGCGAGGGCGCCCGGGCGCGGCGAGAAGTTGGCCCGAGGGGCCCGCGCCTGATAGGCGGGGCAGTCATGCGATTGCCTGGCCGCCTCCAGGGCACCACCCTCGGTGACGTGCTCGGTGCTCTGTATCGCGCAGGTGCGACGGGGGTGCTCGAGCTGATCGATCCCGCTGGCCAGAGCCATCGGATCGGGTTGGAGGGCGGGCTCATCGCGAGGGTGGACTCCCCCACGTCCAGCGCGCGGCTGGGGGAGATCCTCGAGGAGCAGGGCTCCTTGCCCGCTGGCGTCTCGTGGGGCGCGGCGCGGGCCGCTCGGGCGGCGTCCCTGCCCACCGGGAGACACCTCCTCGAGCGGCAGGTGGTGAGCGCTCAGCAGATTTCCCGGGCCCTGCACGAGCAGGCGCGCCGCCGGCTCGAGCGGCTCTTCCGGCTCCCCGACGCTGCGCTGCGCTTCCACGTGCCGCGTCCCCGGCGTCAGGACGTCACGGAGCCCCCGCCGCTGAGCGCACCAGAGTTCCTGTACGGCAGGCCGCGGGCTCGGGGTGCGGGAGGAGGTGGTGCGCGGCCGCAGGGCGGCTCAACCCGCGCCGCGCGGAGCTCCGCCGGCCCCTGGCGCGTCTTGGGGGTTCCGCAGGATGCCGGTCAGGAAGAGGTGAGGCGCGCCTTCCGTCGCCTGGCCGCGGAGTCTCACCCCGACCGCTTCCCTCGTGCCAGCGACGCGGAGCGCCGCGCGCTGTCACGGCGCCTCTCGGAGCTCACTAGCGCCTACCACCAGCTCTTGGCGGGCTTCGCCGCCGGCGCCTAGAGCACCGATCGGTTGGCCTGCCTTCGGCAAACGTTCGTCGCTCTGGCCGTCGCGCTCATCGCTCACCGCCAGGGTGCCTGGCGCACCAGCTCGGGGAGCTCATGGAGGGTGTCGATCAAGCGATCCGGGCGGGAGGCGCGGAGGCGCTCCAGCGGAAGCACGCCCCCTTTCACCCCGACGGTGTACGCCCCCGCGGCGCGCCCACACTCCACGTCCTGAGGACCATCGCCGACCATCACGAGAGCCCGAGGGGCGAGCGCGAGTCGCTCGCCCAGGTGGGTGAGGGGCAGCGGGTCGGGTTTGTTGCGCGCGAGGTCGTCCCCGCAGACGATCTCAGAGAAGTAGCGGGCGAGATCGAGCCCCTCCAGCACGGGGAGGGTCGTGCGACGGGACTTGTTCGTGCACAGCGCGAGGGGCACGCCCGAGAGCGCGTCGAGGGCTTCTCGGGCGCCCGGCATGAGCGTGGTGTTGCCCGTCGGATCGGCGGCGTAGCGGTCCAGGAAGAGCTGCAGGGCCCGCTCGACCTCCGCGTCGTCTGGGGAGACGCCCGCCGCCTGCAGGGCCCGGATCACCAGGGGGCGCGCTCCGTCACCGACGAAGCCGGAGATCGTCTCCAGGGGGAGGGGACCACGCCGCCAGCTCTCCAACATCTGGTTGCAGGCGCGAGCGATCTCCCGGCGTGAGTCCACGAGGGTCCCGTCGAGGTCGAAGACGATCCCAGACGAGGGCGTCGGCGCCGACTTCATGACCCCGCGTGCCAGAAGACCGCGCGCCCCACGAAGAACGGCCCCATCTGGTCGATGTACCGGGATGTCTGCTGGGTGCTGCGCATGCGCTGTACGACGTGAGACAGGGGGTACAACTCCTTGCCGATGAGGCCGATCACGAACTCGCTGTCGTTGGCGTCGAGGCCATGGCAGGCGAGGCGGATGTCATGAGCGAGGTCTGCGGTGCCGTAGGCTTTCCCGATCTCTGCGTGCTCCCGCAGGACCGCCCCCTTCTCTCGAGGCTCCAGCTGCTCGAACGCGCCGCTCCGACGGAGCGGGTACCACACCGCCCAGGGCCATTCGCGGTTCAGGGCGGTCTCGATCGGCCGCCGCAGCAGCCAATACTCGAGGTCCTGCTCATAACCGCTGGAGTACGTGCGGCCGATCATCGTCAGCGCGTCCCGCACGCGGAAGGCGCCGAGCTCTTGGTGCGTCAGCGCGGGGCGCACCTTGTCGACGAGGTCGCCCGGGTCCTCGCTCCAGGTGAGCAGCGCGGCGCTCTGGGGATGGTTGACGTCTTGGTACACGACCGCGCCCACCCCTCTCGCCGCCACGGCTTGCCCGAGGCGTTGCTCGAAATCCTGGCCGTCTCTCTGCTGCAACACGAGCAGCTGCATGAACAGACGCCGATCCATCGACTGGGGCTGCCCATCTCGTGGGGCCCCGCGTTCGCGGATGTCGAGAGCGGAGTTCTGATCGGAGCCGTGCGTCGACGATGTCATGTCTCTGCCATACACCGGGCGCGGTTCGCCCAAAAGCCCGCTGCCTCCGTGACTCGGGCGCGCCTTTTGATAAGCTCCGCGCGCCTTGAGTCGCCCGAGCATTCCACCGATGGATCAGGTCACGTCGAGCGCCGCCCAGCTCCGCGCTGGGTTGCAGGCCCTGGCGCATCCGCTGCCAGGCGGGATGCGCGATTTGTTGCCGTGGGAGGCTCGACAGCAGCTGCATCTCTCCCGCGTGGTGCTGAAGGCGTTCGAGCTTCATGGCTTTCAGCAGGTGATCCTGCCCGCCTTCGAGTACGCGGACGTGCTCGAGCAGGGCCTCGGCCCCATCGAAGCGAACAGCGTGCTGCGCTTCGTCGAGCCGGAGACGGGAGAGGTCGTGGCGTTGCGCCCGGACATGACACCCCAGGTGGCGCGCCTGGTGGCCACGCGCCTCGCAGACGAGCCCGGGCCCGTGCGCCTGAGCTATCGGGGCTCGGTGCTTCGGCGCCGGCACGAGCGAGCGCGTCATCAGCAGCAGGTCGTCCAGGCGGGCATCGAGCTGGTGGGGCGCGGCGGGCTCGCGGGAGATCTCGAGGTGCTCGAGGCGGCCACCCGCGCTGTGCGGCGCGCTGGTCTCGAGCGGTTCGTGCTCGATCTCGGGCATGGACGCATCGCGAGCAGCCTGCTCGACGACCTGATGCCCGAGGAGCGCGACCGCTTGATCGAGCCGCTCACCCAGAAGGATCAGGCCGAGCTCGTGCGCCGGGCAGAGAGGCTCAACCTCGGCGGCGCGCGGGTGCGGGCTCTGGCGGCGTTGCCCGAGCTCCAAGGGGGGCGTGAGGTCTTCGACGCTGCGCGTCGGCACCTCGGTGACACCGCGGCGCGCCCGTTGGTGGAAGAGCTGCAGCTCCTCCACCGGGCGGTGGAGGAAGCGGGGTTGGCGCCGACCGTGGTCGTGGACATCGGCGAGACGCGGCCCTTTGCGTATTATACTGGACCCTTGTTCCAGGTCCTCGCCGAGGGACCCGGGCAGGCGGTGGGATCCGGAGGACGTTACGACACCTTGTACGAGCGCTTCGGGGTGCCCCGCCCCGCCGCAGGCTTCGCCGTCCACGTGAACAACCTGGGCTGGGCCCTGGGCGACGCCCAGCGGCTGGGGATCCCGCTGCGCGCGCTCGTCGTCTCCCCCCCCGAGGTGTCCGGGGAAGCCGAGGTGCTCGGAGCGCTGCGCGCCGCGGAAATCCCCTGCGCCTTCAGCGACGGTACGAACCCCCTCGACTACGCGCGAGCCTGGCGCTACTCCCACGTCGTTTGGCTGACGTCGGCCAAGCGTGTTCGTGTGAGTCAACTGACCTCCGACGGTGAACGAGACCGCGGCGAGGTCGATGTCGCCGAGCTCCCGGCCCGCTTGCTCGCGGGCTGAGCTTTGGCTCGGCAAACCCTGTCATCGGTCAAGAAGCTGAATCATCCATGTCTGCAGTCGTGATTGTCGGCGCCCAGTGGGGCGACGAAGGTAAAGGCAAGATCGTCGACATCTACACCGAGTTCGCCGAGGTGGTGGTGCGCTACGCGGGTGGCCCGAACGCCGGGCACACGCTCGTGGTGGGCGACGAGAAGCTGATCGTGCGGCTGCTGCCCAGCGGCATCTTGCGTCGCGAGACCTTGTGCGTGCTGGGGCAAGGGATGGTGGTCGATCCCCAGGTGCTCGTCGGGGAGATCGACGAGCTGCGCCGTCGGGGTCACGATAACGTGGAGGAGCGGCTGCTCTTGAGCGAGCGCGCTCACCTGATCCTGCCCTATCACATCGAGCTGGACTCCTTGCGGGAGTCGAGCGCTCCGCAAGACCGGGCCATCGGCACCACGAAGAAGGGCATCGGCCCGGCTTACGAGGACAAGGTCCGGCGCACGGGCGTCCGCGCCGGCGAGCTGCGGGATCTGGATCGACTCGCCGAGCGCGTGGCGGCGGCCCTCGAAGCCTGGGCGCCGACGATGAAGGCGCTGGGCGGCCGTGTCCCCGAGGTGAGCGAGATCCTGGAGCCCCTCCGGCCTTTGGCGGCGCGCTTGGTGCCCATCCTCGGGAACGCGTCGGTGGTGACGGACGAGGCGATCCGGTCGGGCAAGCGGGTCATGCTCGAGGGCGCCCAGGGTACGCTCCTCGACGTCGATCACGGCACGTATCCCTTCGTGACCTCCAGCTCGGCGGTCGCTGGCGGAGCGGCCATCGGCGCCGGCATCGGGCCGAACCGCATCAGCACCGTGCTCGGTATCACCAAGGCGTACACGACGCGCGTCGGCTCGGGGCCGTTCCCCACGGAGCTCGACGACGAAGACGGCAAGCACTTGCAGAAGGTGGGCGACGAGTTCGGCTCCGTGACGCGCCGCCCCCGTCGCACGGGTTGGCTCGATCTGCCGGCCCTGCGCTACGCGGCGCGGGTGAACGGCATCGACGGCCTCGCCCTGACCAAGCTCGACGTGCTGACGGGTCTGGAGAAGGTGAAGGTGTGCGTCGCCTACGACACGCCTCAGGGCCGGGTGGCGGATCTCCCCATCGATCTGCTCGATGACGTGGAGAACGTCGTCCCCGTGTACGAAGAGCTCGAAGGCTGGACGGAGAACCTGGAGGGGGCGCGGGTCTTGGAGCAGCTGCCTCCAGCCGCCCGCAAGTACGTGCGCTTCCTCGAAGAGGGCGCTGGCGTCCCCGTCTATCTCGTCAGCGTGGGGCCCAGCCGCGCCGCCACCATCGTCCTGCACAACCCCTTCGTCGGACGAGCGGCGGCCCCCTGAGCGATCCGTTCTGGAGCGCTCCATTCCGGGTCGGCGCGCGGTGGTCCGTGGGCTAGACTCGCCCCGTGCACCCGAAGGTGTTGTGGTGGCGCTCGGCGCGTGGGCTTCCGCAGGCCCGCCCGGCGCGAGCGAGGCTGGCCTGGGCGCTGGCTTGGACGGTCCTGGGAGCGGCAGCGTCGGCGACGCTGTCGGTCGGGTCTCCGGCGAGCGCCGAACCCGTCGGGCAGCGTTTGACGGTGGTCGCCGCCGGGAGCGCGCGCCCGCTCAGCTGCGCGCCCGGCGGGCGTGTCTGGCAGCGGGTAGCTCAGCCAGACGCGGCGCTGGCGTGTGATCTCCTGCTCCACGCCAGCGTCCGGCTCTCCTCCGATCCAAGGGCCGCCTTGGCGCTCGCGAAGAAGGCGAGGGCGCTCGTCCCGGATCAGTCCGCTCCCCGGGTGCTCGTGGCCCGGGCCCTGCTGGCCTTAGGGGATTTCGAGGCGGCCGCGCGGAGGTTCACTGCCGCCGAAGAGCTCGACGCGGGCGCGCTCCGGGCGCCTGTGGAGCTTCTGGCGGCGGCCCGCGCCGCCGCGTTGACGGGGGCTTTCCCTACGGCGCTACAACGCTACCGACGGCTCGTGCCCCGCGCGTCGTTGCTCGCCAGCGCGGGCGAGCGCCAGCGAGCCCTGCTGGAGGCCGCGGTGGTCGCGCAGGCTGTCTCCCCCGAGCTCTTGGGGGAAGCGCGCGCGTACGCGGTCGAGGTGCGGCGCCAAGGGAGCCTGTACTACGCGGATCTCGCCCGGGCGGTGCTCGCTCTCGCGCTGGATCGGGAGGGACGTCTCCCCGAGGCCGTCGCCGTAGCGGCAGAGCTGGGCGGCGCTGGCCTGCTCGAGTGGCTCTTCGAGCGAGACACGAACCCCCGCGGACTCGCGGGTGAGCTGGCGCCCATCTGGCCCGCCGTAGAGCGTGACGCGCTCGTGGCGGTCTTGGCCGAGCCCATCGACGAGGAGCTGGCAGCGCAGGCGTGGGGTGAGTACTTGCGGCACGCCACCCGCGTCGAAGCGCCTCGCCACCTGCTCGATCATGCTCGCCGACGCCTGGTGGAGCGAGGGGTGGACCTCGAAGCGCCTGAGCCTGCCCGCTGATTCGGCTACCCTGGGAGCGTGCGCCCTCTCCGGAGCTTTGGGATCCCCACGAGACGTCGCGGGGCGTTGGTCCTCCTCCTTGGCCTGCTGCCCTCGGCGGCGTGGGGAGAGACGTTCTGGCAGCGCGTCGGGCGGTCGCCCGCGCCCTCGGAGGGAGAGCTCCTCCGGGCGGTGGAGCGCCTGCTCCTGGGGCGAGGAGATGACCACGACGCGATCGCGGCTCACGCCGCGTTGCTCGACTATCTGCGGGGGCGGCGCTTCGAGGACAGTCGCATCGAGGTGCTGCTCACACGGCTCCGGCTCGACACCAGCTGGAGCCACGACCGCCGGCTGGAGGCGCGCCTCGAGGCGACCCTGCGTCAGCCTTTACCGCCGGACCTACTGGGACTCGGCTGGGCGGACTGGGGCAACCTGGCGGCGTTGCGGGGAGAC
>JAEWOQ010000072.1 GCA_023460875.1 Pseudomonadota bacterium | reverse complement strand
GACGAGGACAGCACGCCATCGCGGGGGGACACCTCCCGCGGTGACGCCCCCAACGAACTCGATGTGCGCTCCAGCTCCCGAACGACGCCCAGCTCCCGAAGGGCGCAGGGGAATGGCGCGCCGGCTTTCCCCGATGACAGGGACACGGGCCAGCGCGGGGAGCGCCTGGTCCTCGTGGTGGAGGACGACGTGCCGTTCGCGCGGGTCTTGTTCGATCTGGCTCACGAACACGACTTCGACTGCGCCGTGGCGACGACCGCTGCGGAGGGCATGGAGCTCGCGCGACGGCTTCAGCCGGTGGGTGTGCTGCTCGACATCCGGCTCCCGGATGCGTCGGGGCTGACGGTGCTCGAGTCCCTCAAGCGGGATCAGGAGACGCGCCACATCCCCGTGCACGTGGTGTCCGCTCACGACTACGCCGAGCCCGCGCTGCACCTCGGTGCGCTCGGCTACATGTTGAAGCCTGTGGAGCGAGACGAGCTGGAGAAGGCGTTCCGGCGCATGGAGCGCCACCTCGCCCACGACGTTCGCCGGGTGCTCGTGGTGGAGGACAGCCCTGAGCTCAGGGAGAACTTGAAGCGGCTGCTCGGCGACGAGAACGTGGAGGTGGAGACGGTGGGGACCGTACGCGAGGCCCTCGCGCGCCTGGACACCCAGACGTTCGACTGCATGGTGCTCGACCTGATGCTGCCGGACGCGAGCGGATTCGAGCTGCTCGAGCGCATGAGTGAGGGGACCCGCTACGCGTTTCCGCCGGTCATCGTGTATACGGGGCGCTCCTTGTCTCGGGATGAAGAGCTCCGGCTACGCCGGTATTCCTCCTCCATCATCGTCAAGGGGGCTCGTTCGCCGGAGCGGCTGCTCGATGAGGTCTCTCTCTTCCTGCACAGGGTCGAGCGCGAGCTGCCTCCCGAACAAAAGCGGCTCCTCGAAGCGGCCCGCGATCGCGAAGCGGACTTCGAGGGGCGCAAGATCCTCGTGGTGGAGGACGACGTGCGCAACGTCTACGCCCTCACCAGCATCCTCGAGCCGCGCGGGGCCGAGGTCGTCATCGCCCGCAATGGTCGGGAGGCGCTCGAGGTGCTGGCCCGGACGCCCGACGTCGACCTCGTCTTGATGGACACCATGATGCCGGTGATGGACGGGCTCACCGCCACCCGGGAGATCCGGAAGGATCCAAAGCTCAAGGGCCTCCCGATCATCTCGGTCACCGCCAAAGCCATGCGGGATGACCAGGAGCTCTGCATCCAGGCGGGCGCCAACGACTACCTGGCCAAGCCGCTGGAGGTGGATCGCTTACTCTCCCTGTGCAGGGTGTGGCTGCCCAAGTAGTTGATGGCCGTGGGAGGTGGCGTGGAGACGGAGCAGAGTAGAGTCACGGGAGAGAGCGGCGTCATCGAGCTCGAGCTGAGGCTGCTGCTCGAGGGGATTCACGAGCGGTATCACTATGATTTTCGCGCCTATACGTCGTCCTCTCTGCGACGGCGGATCACGAGGGCCCTGGAGCATTTCGGGTGTCCGACGATTTCACGCCTCCAGGAGCAGGTCCTCCGAGACGAGAACGTCTTCGCGCAGCTCCTGCAGTTTTTGACCGTTCAGGTCAGCGACCTGTTTCGAGATCCGAGCTATTGGAAGACGCTCCGTGCCCAGGTGGTGCCGATGTTGGGGACGTGGCCGTCCCTCAAGCTCTGGGTCGCCGGGGTGGCCACGGGCGAGGAGCTCTATTCCCTCGCGATCCTCCTCCAGGAGGAGGGGTTGCTCGAGCGGTCCCTGATCTACGCCACGGACGTCAACGCCGAGGCGCTGCGCTCCGCCGAAAAGGGGATCTTTTCCCTCGACCGGCTGCGGGGGTTCACCGAGAACTACTTCCAGGCGGGCGGAACGCGCTCTTTGTCCGACTACTACACGGCGGCGTACGGCGGCGCGGTGTTCTCGCGGCGGCTCATCGAGCAGGTCGTCTTCGCGGATCACGACTTGGCCACGGACAGCTCGTTCTCCGAGACGCAGCTCGTGTCTTGCCGCAATGTGCTCATTTATTTCACGCCGCCCTTGCAGGAGCGAGCGCTGGGGTTGTTCTCGGATTCTTTGGTGCACGGCGGGTACCTGTGCTTGGGGAGCAAGGAGACGATCCGCCATTCGTCTGTCGTGGATCACTACGAAGCCGCTGTCCCGGACCAGCGGATCTACCGGAGGGTGCGGCGGTGAGCGGCGTCCTACCGGAGTGCATCGTCGTGGGGGGCTCGGCAGGCGCGGTCGAGGCGCTGAACGCCATGTTCCCGCCTCTACCGGGTGAGTTTCCGGTCCCGGTGGTCACGGTGATCCACCAGCCGGAGCAGGGGCCAGGGCTGCTCGCCGAGATCTTCAGCGGGAAGTGCAGGGTGGCCGTGAGAGAGGCGGAACACGGACAACCTTTGGCCCCGGGGATCTCTTTCGCGCCCCCGGGTTATCACCTCGCGGTCGAGCCGACGCGGACGTTGTCCCTCTCCTTGGGGCCGCACGTCTGGTACTCGCGCCCCGCCATCGACGTGTTGTTCGAGTCAGCCGCCTGGACCTTCGGAGCTCGGCTCCTCGCGATCCTCCTGTCTGGGGCGAACGAGGACGGCGCTCGCGGGCTCTCGACCATCCTCGCGGCAGGGGGGAGCGCCTGGGTCCAGGATCCCGCGACCGCCCTCGCGGCGACCATGCCCGAGGCTGGTTTGCGGCAGGGGAGCGGTCGAGAGATCCTGACCCCCGGACAGATGGCTGCCCGACTCTGCAGCCTCGTGACGGAGGCGACATGAGGAACGTCAAAGCACTGCTCGTCGACGACACCGAGGAGAACCTCGTGGCGCTCGAGGCGCTCTTACAGCCCCTCGGCATCGAGTACCTCAGGGCGCGCTCCGGGGCGGAGGCCCTCGAGCTGTTGCTGCAACACGAGGTGGCCCTGGCGTTGGTGGACGTCCACATGCCGGGAATGGACGGCTTCGAGCTCGCCGAATACATGCGGAGCACCGAGCGCACGCGCAGCATCCCGATCGTCTTCCTCACCGCAGGGCGTGACCCGGCGAGGGTCTTCGAGGGCTACGAGGCGGGGGCCGTCGACTTCCTGCAGAAGCCCCTCGACGGCACCGTGTTGGTCAGCAAGGTGAAGGTCTTCGTCGAGCTCTTCGAGCAGCGCAAGCAGCTCGCGGAACGCCTGGCGCAGCTCGAGAGCAGTCTCCGCATGAACGAGCTGTTCATGGCGGTGTTGGGTCACGATCTGCGCTCCCCTCTGAGTGTGGTCAGCATGGGGGCGGCCGCCCTGCAGCGCCTGCCGGAGGCGGGCCCGGCCGTGTGCGCCTTGGCGCGCCGGATGAACAACAGCGCCCGGCGGATGGAGCGCCTCGTCACGGACTTGACGGACGTCGCTCGGGCGCGCAGCGGACAACCTCTGCTGGTACGGCCCGTCCGGTGCGAGCTCAATGAGGTCGTCACGAGGGTGGTGCAAGAGCTCGAGGCGCAAGGAGGGCAGTTCGTCGTCGAGGCGGCGGGGGACGTGAGCGGACAGTGGGATCCGGAGCGGCTCGCGCAGGCGGTGACGAACCTGTTGGCGAACGCGGTGGAGCACGGTGATGGAGACGCCCCCGTGCGGGTTCGCGTCGAGGCCCGGGGCGCTGGGGTTCGTCTCACGGTGCACAACCGGGGCTGCATTCCGCAGGAGCAGCAGGCGGCGCTGTTCGAGCCCTTTCGCACTACGCGCCATCCGGGAGATCGTCGGCGTGGGCTGGGGTTGGGGCTGTACATCGTGCATCAGATCGTGCGCGCGCATGGGGGCACCGTGGAGGTGGACTCCGACCCGCGCGGGGGGACGACCTTCCGCATCGACCTCCCGCGTGCCTGCAGCGTCGATGACAGCTTCAATGACAGCGTTCAGCGCAGCGTTCAGGGGGGCGGGAACGCGACCTGGTAGATCGGGGCGCGGGCGCTCACGGCGTCGCGCCCCGTCCCGCCTGCGCCGCTGGGGTCCGCGCAGCGGGGGCGGCCGTCCGAGCACCGGAGGCACGTGGGAGGCCGCGAGGTGACGGAGCGTGAGCGAGCGCCGCGACGGTGCCTCTCCCCGTCGTGCCCACGAACACGCTTACGTAAGCTTCGAGTGACGCTCGGCTGCGTGTCGTGAGGCAGGCGCACCTCGCACATCACACTAACTCGAACCCGCTGTAGTTGACTTGAAGCGATGACGTCGGATGATCGCGGGTCTCTGCCGTCCCCGAGCGCGGCACATTCCCAGCATCGACCGATGAGCAGTCAATTACGCCGAGTGAGTCCAGCGCGCCCCTCGCGAGGGGCGCCAGGTTCGCCTCGGCTCACGCTGCGGCGGTCCATCCTGCGTCGGGCGAGCCGCGCGGCGAGCTAGGGGAGCGGGTTCCGGCAGCTGGTACGAAGCCGCGCGATGAATCGAAGAAGTCGATGAGAGCGAAGCCAGCCGCGAGCACCACCCCTTCGAGTGTCCGTGAGAGCGGCGTGCACCAGACGGTGCCTCCCATCTCGGAGCGGGAGCCAGCGAGTGAAGGGACGGGTGTTTACGGGCTGGACGCCGAGGGAACGATCGTCTTCATCAACTCGGCGGCGCTGAGCATCCTCGGGCTCACGACGCGAGAGGTCGTGGGACGGCCGGTCCACGAACTCTTCTTGCGGGGGCAACGGGAGACCTGCCCCATCCGCGCTACGGTGCTCGACGGCGTGACGCGCCGGGGGCAAGGGGATGTCTACTATCGCGCCGACGGCACGAGCTTCGAGGTGGAGTATTGCGCGTCGCCGCGGCGGGACGAGGACGGAGCTCTGCGGGGCGCGGTGGTGTCGTTCCGGGACCTGACCGGGCCACAACGTCGCGAGCAGGAGCGACTCCAGCTGCTCGCGTTCCTCGAGATGGCGTCGAACGTTGGACGCATCGGAGCCTGGAGCCTCGAGCTCCCGCACTTGGTGCACCGTTGGTCCGACGCGACGCGGCTCATCCACGAGGCGGATCCGGACACATCCCTGGGTCTCGACGAGCTCCTCGAGTTTTACCTCCCCGAGGATCGCAAGAGGGTGCGGCGCCTGCTCGAGGCGTGCATGACCGACGGCACGCCGTTCGACGAGGAGCTGCCCTTCGTCACCGCCCAAGGAACTCAGCTCTGGGTGCGCGTGATCGGGGAAGCCGCGCGAGACGAGGTGGGGCGGATCGTCCGCGTGCAAGGGGCGATTCAGGACATCACCGAGCGGAAGAAGACCGAGAGCTCGCTGCTCGCCAGCGAGAACCGCTTCCGTCAGCTGGCTGAGGCGATGCCGCTCGTCGTGTGGACGGCGAACGCAGGCGGTGAACTCGATTACTTCAACCAGGTCTTCTTCGACGTCACCGGGATGTCGCGGCGAGCGATGCTCACGGGGTCATGGGTGGCGTGCCTGCATCCGGAGGACCGCATGCGCTGCACGCGTCGCTGGCGGTGCTGCGTCCGCACGGGAGAGCCTTACGAGGACGAGTGCCGGGTCCGCGTCGCGCTGGACGGGTCCTTTCGCTGGTTCCGCCTGCACGCGCAGGCCGTCCGGGATCCGGATGGGGCGACGACTCGCTGGTACGGCACGGGCACGGACGTCCACGAGACGAAGTGCCTGCACGAGGAGGCCACGAGCTTGGCGCAGCGGCTCGCCGCGATCCTCGAGAGCATCACGGATGCCTTCTTCACGGTCGATCGGGAGGGCAGGTTCACCTACCTCAACGCTGAGGCGGAGCGCTTGCTCGGGCGGTGTCGGGCGGAGCTCCTCAATCGGAGCCTCGCGGTGGGGCTGGAGCGACTCCAAGGCAGCTGCGTCGAGGAGGAGCTCGAGCGCGCGCTGAGGGAGGCGTCGCCGGTGACGGTCGAGAGGCACTTCCCCGTGCTGGACGAGTGGCTAGAGCTCCGCGTCTACCCCACGCACGAAGGGCTGGCGATCCACCTCAGGAACGTGACGGAGCTCCGCAGGCATCGCGAGGTCCTCCATGCCAGCGAGGAGCGCTTTCGGTTGCTCGCGCGGGCGACGAACGACGCGATCCGCGACTGGGATCTCGAGACGGACGAGCTGTGGTGGGGGGACGGGCTCACCACGCTCTTCGGGTTTCGCGTGGACGACATGGACCCGAGTATCACGTCGTGGACATCCCGCTTGCACCCGGCGGATCACGGCGCCGTCGTCGCTGCCATCCGCGCGGCGGTGGCGGGGGACGCCGAGAGCTGGACGGGCGAGTACCGGTTCCTCCGGAAGGACGGCAAGTACGCTTACGTCATCGAGCGAGGGCACATCGTGCGAGACGCGAGCGGGCGCGCCAGGCGCATGGTCGCCGGGATGACCGACCTCACGGAGCGCAAGCTCGCCGAAGAGAAGCTGCGCGAGCAGGCGACGCTGCTCGATAAGGCGCAGGACGCCATCTTGGTGAGAGACCTAGGAAACCACATCCTCTACTGGAACCGGAGCGCCGAGCGCCTGTACGGCTGGAAGGCGCAGGAGGTGCTGGGGCGCTCGGCGGAGCTCCTCTACACCGACCCGACGTCGCTCCGCCCGGCCTTCGAGAGTACGTTGGCGAACGGGGAGTGGTCGGGGGACCTCGAGCAGCGAACCCGAGGCG
Source organism: Pseudomonadota bacterium (assembly GCA_023460875.1). Classification (GTDB taxonomy): domain Bacteria; phylum Myxococcota_A; class Polyangia; order Polyangiales; family Polyangiaceae; genus NIC37A-2. Next base: position 1,273 of record JAEWOQ010000072.1, on the reverse strand, counting down.
GCAAGGTGGTGATCGTCGAGGGGCACTGGACCGTCGTGCGCGACGACTCTGGACAACCGAAGGCCATTCTTTCCATCAACACCGACGTCACGGAGCGCAAGCGCCTCGAGGCGCAGTTCCTCAGGGCGCAGCGGCTGGAGAGCTTGGGCACCCTCGCGGGCGGTATCGCCCACGATTTGAACAACGTGTTCGCGCCGATCCTGATGACCACGTCGCTGCTTCGGCAAGACGAAGTGGACGAAGAGCGCCAGCGAGATCTGACGACGGTGCAGGCGTGCGCGCAGCGAGGCGCCGACATGGTGCGCCAACTGCTGATCTTCGCGCGAGGCGGGACCGAGGGGCGGCCCGAGCGCATCAACTTGGCCAAGGTTGCTGGCGAGGTGGAGCTGATCGTCAGAGACACCTTCCCCAAAGACATCGGCTTCGAGCTCGAGATGATGCCGGGCCTCTGGCACGTCAAGGCAGACGAGACTCAGATGCATCAGGTGCTGACGAACTTGTGCCTCAACGCCCGAGACGCCATGACGGGCGGCGGGACCCTCACGGTCTCCCTCGAGAACGCGATCGTCGACGAGCTGTACGCGGGGACCCACCCGGACGCGAAGCCGGGGCCCTATGTGGTGTTGAGGGTGGCGGACACGGGGACAGGTATGGCGCCGGAGCTCCTCGAGCGCGTCTTCGAGCCCTTCTTCACGACAAAGGAGCTGGGCAGAGGGACGGGGCTCGGCCTCTCGACGGCGCTGTCCATCGTGCGGAGTCACGGCGGGTTCATTCAAATCGCGAGCGAAGCGGCCCGCGGCACGACGCTGCACGTGCATCTGCCCGCGGAGGTCGCGGGGAGACGGGCGGCGGCCTTCCGAGACGCGGCGGGGACGCCGCCGCGGGGGCGCGGAGAGCTGGTGCTCGTGGTCGACGATGAGGAGAGCATCCGAACGGCCGCCACTAGGGTCTTGCAGGAGTTCGGCTACCGCGTCCTGACGGCGGCCAACGGCGCAGAGGCGGTCGCCTTGTACGCGCAGCATCGCCGGTCGATCGCGGTGGTCCTCACGGACATGATGATGCCGGTGATGGACGGCGCGGCGACGGCGGTCGCGCTGCGCTCTTTGGATCCGGAGGTGCGGATCATCGGGTCGAGCGGGCTCCAGGAGCGGGGCGCCAAGGGGGAGGCAGGGATCGAGCATTGGCTGTCGAAGCCCTATCCAGCGGACGTCCTCCTGCGGCGGCTTCGCCTGGTCCTCGCTGGGCCGCCTGAGCTGTAGGGCCGGGGCTAGGG
>JAEWOQ010000071.1 GCA_023460875.1 Pseudomonadota bacterium | reverse complement strand
GAGCTTTCCCATGGAAGACGCTGCGAAAAAGCTCGAAAACCACCCCCAAAGCACTCCCAAAACGCTCACTGGTTCGGAGATCCTGTGGGACACGCTCGTCAACCAGGGCGTCGACGTGGTGTTTGGGTACCCGGGTGGCGCCATCATGCCCGCCTACGACGCCATGATTAAGTACCCCGTGCAGCACGTGCTCGTGCGGCACGAGCAAGGCGCCGCCCATATGGCGGACGGGTACGCGCGAGCCTCGGGCAAGGTGGGTGTGTGCATCGCCACCTCTGGCCCTGGCGCCACCAACTTGGTGACCGGGCTCGCCAACGCGATGCTGGATTCCATCCCCATGGTCGCCATCACCGGCCAGGTCGCCTCCGGGTTGTTGGGCAGCGACGCCTTCCAGGAGACGGACATCACGGGTGTCTCGCTCCCGATCACCAAGCACAACATCATGGTGACGCGGCCGGAGGACATCTGTCCGGCGCTCAAGGAGGCGTTCTACATCGCGAGCTCGGGACGACCGGGCCCGGTGGTCGTCGACATCACCAAGGACGCACAACAGAAGAGCTGCGAGTACGTCTACGACCCCTCGCCGGTGCGTCTGCCCGGCTACCGTCCCGACTACCACCCGCTCGACAAAGACATCGAGCGAGCGCTCGAGCTGATCCACTCCGCCGAACGCCCCGTGCTGTTCTGCGGTCACGGCGTGATCCAGTCGAACTCCACCCAAGAGCTCCTCGAGCTGGTGGAGAAGACCCAGATCCCAGTCGCCTGCACCTTGCTGGGGCTGGGCGGCTTCCCCGCGAGCCACAAGCGCGCCCTAGGCATGATGGGGATGCACGGGGAGGCTTGGGTGAACCGCGCCATCCAGGAGGCCGACCTCCTGATCGCCGTGGGCATGCGCTTCGACGACCGCGTGACCGGCAACCTGAAGACCTACGCGCCGGGCGCCAAGAAGATCCACATCGAGCTCGATCCCGCGGAGATCAACAAGAACGTCCACGTGGATCTGCCCCTCGTCGGTGACGCGCGCCAAATCCTGCAGCAGCTCCTGCCTCACCTGAAGGCGTGCAAGATCCAGCCCTGGCTGGATTACATCGAGGACCTGAAGGGCGAGACCGCCGTCATCGAGATCCAGCACCTCCCCGACCACGGGAAGCTGTACGCGGCCCACGTCATCCACGACCTGTGGCGCTACACCGACGGCAAGGCGTTGGTGGTCACCGACGTCGGCCAGCACCAGATGTGGGAGGCGCAGTACTACAAGCACGACCACCCGCGGAAGCTCGTCACCTCCGGCGGCCTCGGCACGATGGGGTTCGCCTTGCCGGCGGCCATCGGCGCCAAGTTCGCGCGCCCCGACGACAACGTCTGGGTGATCGCGGGGGACGGCGGCTTCCAGATGACCGCCGCGGAGCTGACCACCTGCGCCCAGGAGGGCATCAAGGTGAACGTCGCCATCATCAACAACGGATATTTGGGGATGGTGCGGCAGTGGCAACAGTTCTTCTACGGCGGGCGCTACGTCGCGACGCCGATGAAGAGCCCCGACTTCGTGAAGCTGGCGGACGCCCACGGGCTCCTTGGCCTGCGCGTGACCGAGCGGGCGCAGGTGAAGGCGGCCGTCGAACGAGCCATGGCCCACGAAGGATCCGTGGTCATCGATTTCCGCGTGGAGCAAGAGGACGCGGTCTACCCGATGGTCCCCGCCGGGGCCGATCTCCACGACATGATCCGACGCCCCCAGAGCCACAACCCCATCTACGAAACTGGTGAGGACGAGTGATGACCGAGAGCAGCCAGTCCCTGCGGACCTTCGTCGCCTACGTCGAGGATCGCCCGGGGGTCTTGAACCGCATCGCGTCGCTGTTTCGGCGCCGCAACTACAACATCGTCTCCCTGAACGTCGGCCGGACCCACCAGGTGGGCATCTCGCGCATGACGTTCCAGATCGAAGCCGATGACGACATGGCCCGCCGCATCGAGGCCAACCTCTACAAGATGGTGAACGTGCTGAGCGTGGAGGACATCACGCACACGCAGAGCGTCATCCGCGATCTCGCCCTCATCAAGGTGCGCGTGGGCGCCGAGCGGCGCGCGGAGGTCCTCCAGATCCTGAGCGTCTTCCGCGCCCACGCGGTCGACGTCAGCACGGAGACGCTCACTGTGGAGATCACCGGCAAGCAGGGGAAGATCGACGGCTTGGTCGCCACGTTGCGACCCTTCGGCATCGTCGAGATGGTCCAATCCGGCACGGTCGCGATGACGCGCGGCAACCAAGGTGCCGCAGCGCGAGCTGCCCATACGGAAAACGCCAGCGGCATCGCCGCTGCCTGACTCGAAGAAAGAACGAAAAGAGAACTCATGGCCACCATCCGCTACGAAAAGGACGCCGACCTCGGACTCATCAAGAGCAAGAAGGTCGCCATCATCGGCTACGGCTCGCAGGGGCACGCCCACGCCTTGAATTTGAAGGAGAGCGGCGTCGACGTGTGCGTCGGGCTCCACGAGGGCTCGAAGAGCCGCGCCAAGGCCGAGAAGGACGGCCTCTCCGTCAAGAGCGTGTCCGACGCCGCGGCGTGGGCGGACGTCATCATGTTGCTGGTGCCCGACACCTCGCAGGCGAGCGTCTACAAGGAGTCGGTCGAGCCGAACCTCAAGGCGGGCAAAACGCTGATGTTCGCCCATGGCTTCAACATCCGCTTCGAGCAGATCGTGGCCCCGAAGGACGTGGACGTCAGCATGATCGCGCCGAAGGGCCCCGGTCATCGGGTCCGCGAGACGTACCAGGAGGGCGGCGGCGTGCCGGCGCTGCTCGCGGTGCACCAGGACGCCAGCGGTCAGGCGGACGCGTTGGCGCTGTCCTACGCGGCCGGCATCGGCTCGGCCCGCGCGGGCGTGCTGAACACCTCCTTCGCCGAGGAGACGGAGACCGACCTCTTCGGTGAGCAGGCGGTGCTCTGCGGCGGCGCCTCGGAGCTGGTCAAGGCTGGCTTCCGCACGTTGGTGGAGGCGGGCTACCAGCCGGAGGTCGCCTACTTCGAGTGTCTGCACGAGCTCAAGCTGATCGTGGACCTGATGTACCGCGGTGGCTTGAACTACATGCGCTACTCGATCAGCGACACCGCGGAGTGGGGCGATTACGTCTCCGGGCCCCGCGTGGTGAACGACGCCACCCGCGGCGAGATGAAGAAGATCCTGGGTGAGATCCAGGACGGCACCTTCGCGCGCAACTGGATCAAGGAGAACGCCGAGGGCCGCCCCAAGTACAAGAGCGTCCAGGCGTCGGAGCAGGAGCAGCAGCTCGAGCACGTCGGCGCCGAGCTGCGCAAGATGATGCCCTTCGTCGATCCCGTAACCATCAAGCCCGGTCAGTGACCGGCGTGGTCGCGAGGCTCCGGGCCCCTACGCCCGGAGCCCCGTGACCGGAGCCCCGTGACCGGAGCCCCGTGACCGGCGTAGACCAACCCCCGAGAGAAACAGAGAAGCGGCAGGAGCAGCCATGACCCAGCCCCCGAACGATTACGTCCGTATCTTCGACACCACCCTGCGGGACGGCGAGCAATCGCCCGGCGCGACGCTCACCTCCGACGAGAAGCTCGAGGTCGCGCGTGCCCTTTCGCGGCTCGGTGTGGACGTGATCGAGGCTGGCTTCCCTGCCGCGTCCCCTGATGACCTAGCCGCGGTGCAGCGCATCGCGGAGACCGTCGGACGCGACGTCCCCGAGGGACGTCCCCAGCGGCCAGGCGGCGCAGCCGAGCCGCCGATCATCTGCGGGCTGGCGCGGGCCACCGAGAAGGACATCGACCAGGCCTTCGCCGGTGTGCGCAGCGCCAAACACCCGCGCATCCATACATTCCTCGCGACCTCGCCGATCCACCGAGAGCACAAGCTCCGGATGAGCAAGGAGCAGGTGCTCGAGCGGGCCAGAAAGATGGTGGCCTACGCCCGAGCGCTGTGCGCCGACGTCGAGTTCAGCCCGGAGGATGCGGGCCGCACCGAGCCCGAGTTCCTTTACGAGGTGCTGAACGCGGTCATCGAGGCGGGCGCGACGACCCTGAACATCCCCGACACCGTCGGCTACACCTTGCCCCACGAGTTCGGTGAGCTCATCGCGGGCATCATGGCCAACGTGAAGGGCATCGAGAAGGTGACCGTCTCCGTGCACTGCCACGACGACCTGGGGCTCGCGACCGCCAACAGCTTGGCGGGCATCCGGGCGGGCGCCCGTCAGGCCGAGGTCACGATCAACGGCATCGGTGAACGCGCTGGCAACACCTCTCTGGAAGAGGTTGTGATGACGCTCACCACGCGCAAGCCCGTTTTCGGTCTCCACACGGGCATCGACACGACCCAGCTCACCCGCACCAGCAAGCTGGTGAGCGCCCGCACGGGCATGGTGGTGCAGCCGAACAAGGCCATCGTCGGTGCGAACGCCTTCGCCCACGAGTCCGGCATCCACCAGGACGGCATGCTGAAGCACCAGGAGACCTACGAGATCATGCGGCCCGAAGCCGTGGGAGCTCAGAAGACCCTGCTGGTGCTGGGCAAGCACTCCGGGCGACACGCCTTCACGGTGCGCCTGCGAGAGCTAGGGCATCCGCTGTCCGAGGAGGCGCTGAACAACGCCTTCGAGCGCTTCAAGGTGCTCGCCGACAAGAAGAAGCACATCACGGACGCGGACCTGATCGCCCTGGCCGCGTCCGAGGAGAGCGCCGGTCCCGAGCTGTTCAAGTTGGAGGCGGTCCACGTGAGCGCGGGCGCCGGCATGCCCACGGCCTCCGTGAGGCTGCGCTGCCCCGACGGCGAGTCGCGCTCCACGGCGGCCATCGGCACCGGACCTGTGCACGCCGTGTTCACGGCGGTCGACGCGCTCGTCGAGGCGCCAGCAGAGCTCTTGGAGTATTCGATCAACGCGGTCACGGAGGGCATCGACGCCCTCGGCGAGGCCAGCGTGCGCGTCCGGGCGCGCGGCGAAGCCCTGCGGGAGAACCCGCAGCTCGGCTCGGTCCTCTCGTCCATTTTCCATGGCCACGCCGCGGATACGGACGTCATCGTGGCCAGCACGAAGGCCTACTTGGTGGCGCTCAATCGGCTGCTGGCGACCCTCGACGCCAAGCGCCGCCAACCGGACGCCGAGGTCGCTGGCGATGCAGCGCCCGGTGCCAGTGGATGACGCCCGGCGCAGGTGGATGAAGGAAGCATGAGCCGCATTTCGATCTACGACACGACCCTGCGCGACGGCAGCCAGGGTGAAGGCGTCTCCTACACGGTGATGGACAAGCTCCGCATCGCCGAGCGGCTGGATCTGTTCGGGGTCGCCTTCATCGAGGGCGGCTGGCCGAGCTCGAACCCGAAGGACGCCGAGTTCTTCGAGCGCGCCCGCGACAGGGAGTGGCGACACTCCCAGCTCGCGGCGTTCGGCTCGACCCGCCGCGTGAACAAAGCCCCAGAGGACGATCCGAACCTGCTGGCGCTCATCGCCTCCGGCGCGCCGGTGTGCACCATCTTCGGCAAGAGCTCGACGTTGCAGGTCACCGAGGTCCTCCGCACCACGCTCGACAAAAACCTGGAGATGATCGAGGAGAGCGTGCGCTTCCTCGTGAGCCAGGGGCGGCGGGTCATGTACGACGCCGAGCACTTCTTCGACGGCTTCGCGGCAGACCCAGCCTACGCGGTAGAGACGCTGCTGGCGGCCCGCCGCGGGGGCGCCGAGACCCTCGTCCTCTGTGACACCAACGGCGGGAACCTGCCTTGGCGAATCGAGGACGTGGTGCGCGAGGTGCATGCGCGCGTCGATCACCCCGTCGGGATCCACGCGCACGACGACACCGGCTGCGGCGTGGTCAACAGCCTGGCTGCGGTGCGGGGCGGCGCCACGCAGGTGCAGGGCACCATCAACGGTATCGGAGAGCGCTGCGGCAACGCCAACCTGAGCGTGATCATCCCGAACCTCGAGCTCAAGCTGGACCTGCGCGCGCTGCCGGCAGGCCAGCTGCGCGAGGTGGCCGAGGTGTCGCGCTTCGTCGCCGAGGTGGCGAACGTCAGCCCCAACGAGCAGATGGCGTACGTGGGCCGCGCGGCCTTCGCCCACAAGGGCGGCATGCACGTGGCCGCCATGCGCCGTCACGCCAACTCCTACCAGCACATCGATCCCGACATCGTGGGCAACGAGACGCGGGTCGTGGTGAGCGAGCTCAGCGGCAAGGGCAACGTGCTCAGCAAAGCGGAGGAGCTGGGCCTCGTCTTCGACGACGGCGCGGAGACCGAAGCGCTCGAGGAGATCAAGCGCGCCGAGGCCCGAGGGCTCTCCTACGAGGGGGCAGAGGCCTCCGTGTCCCTGCTCTTGCAGCGGCGCCGCGAAGGCCACGTGCCTCTGTTCGAGGTGCTCGACTACCAGGCCATCGTCGGCAAGAGGCAAGGGCTCGAGTTCGTCGAGGCCACCGTCCGGCTGCGCGTGGGCGACGAGATCGTGCACACGGCCGGCGACGGCAACGGCCCCGTGAGCGCCCTGGACGCTGCCTTGCGCAAGGCCCTGATCCCCTTCTACCCGGCCATCGAGAAGCTCCACCTGGCCGACTACAAGGTCCGCATCCTGGACAGCGGCTCGGGCACGGGGGCGATCACGCGCGTGCTCATCGACAGTCGCGACGAGCAGGGCGAATGGAGTACCGTCGGGGCCTCCAGCAACATCATCGAGGCGTCGATGGACGCCCTGCTCGACTCCATCGAGTTCGGGCTACGCAAGAGAGCAGACAAGTCATGAATGCGAAGATCGTCGTCCTGCCCGGAGACGGGATTGGTCCGGAAATCACGGCCGAGGCCCAGCGCGTCCTCGAAGCGGTAGCGAAGAAGGGAGGCCATGAGCTCACGTTCAGCGAGCACCTCATCGGCGGTATCGCGATCGACGAGACGGGCACCGCCCTGCCGGACGAGACCCTGAAGGCTGCGCAAGGCGCGGACGCCATCCTGCTCGGCGCCGTGGGCGGCCCCAAGTGGGACGATCCGAAGGCCAAGGTCCGCCCCGAGCAAGGCTTGCTCAAGATCCGCAAGAGCTTGGGGCTGTTCGCCAACCTGCGGCCCGTGCGCGGCTACAAGGAGCTCCTCGAAGCTTCCCCGCTCAAGACGGAGCGCGTGGAGGGCGTCGATTTGCTCGTGGTGCGCGAGCTCACGGGCGGCCTCTACTTCGGCCGTCCACAGTTCCGTGAACCCCACGAGGGCGAAGAGCGCGCCGTCGACACGCTCGAGTACACGACGCCGGAGATCCGGCGGGTGGTGAAGCTGGCCTGCGACATCGCCCGGGGGCGGCGCAAGCTGGTCACCTCCGTCGACAAGGCGAACGTGATCGAGACCTCGCGTCTCTGGCGCGACACCGCCAACACCGTGGCGCAGGACTACCCGGACATCACCCTCGAGCATCAGCTCGTCGACTCTTGCGCCATGCGCCTCGTGACGAACCCGAGGAGCTTCGACGTCATCGTCACCGAGAACATGTTCGGCGATATCCTCTCGGACGAGGCGGCGGTGCTCACGGGCTCCTTGGGTATGCTGCCCAGCGCGTCCCTCGGCGAGGGCAAGATCGGCCTCTATGAGCCGATCCACGGCTCGGCCCCGGACATCGCGGGTCAGGGGATCGCCAACCCGCTGGGGACGATCCTGAGCGCAGCGCTCTTGCTACGTCACAGCCTGCGCCTCGAAGCAGAGGCCAAGGCCGTCGAGGACGCGGTGGAGCGGACCTTGGCGAGCGGCGTGCGGCCGCGGGATCTCGGCGGCGATGCCAGCACTCGGCAGGTCGGCGACGCCGTCTTGAGTTACCTGTAGTCGTCCCTGCGGCGCCGTCGCCGACACTTCTAGCCGCCGCCCACTCGGTCGTTCGTTCGTTCGATGCGGCGGCGGCCCGCCGTCTTGCTGGTACAGCGTGGTTGCACGGGCACGCTTGGGCGCTAGCTTGCCCAGGGAACGTGCGCTCGCGGGGAGCGCGCGAGCCAACGGGGGAACGATGTATCAGCAGCTGAAGACGAACCAAGACAACGTCTTGGGGTATCAGTTCTCGGGCACCATCACGGAGCAGGACGCCGAGGAGATCCTCTCGCAGGTGAGCTCCGTCATCGATCGTGAGCAGACCGTGTGTTTGCTCGTCCGCTTGCCCGAAGAGCCCGAGCACGCGCAGCTGGCCGCGCTCAACCAGAACCTACGCTTCTTCCGCGATCACGCCGACCGCATCGAGCGCTACGCGCTCGTGACGAACAGGGCCTCCTACAAGTGGGCGGCGCGGGCAGCAGACGTGCTCACGCCGATGGAGGTGCGCCCCTACCCCCTGGAGGAGGAGGAGGAGGCATGGCGTTGGCTGGAATCGGGGGGGGCCTGACGGTTGGGATGGGCCTGACGGGCTCGCCGGGTCGCTCGGCGGGCCCTCAGCCGAACCGCACCTGAAACAGGTGCGCTACCGTGGTGGCGCACTCCTCCAAGGACATCTCTGCGGTGTTGAGCAGGAGATCGAAGTTCAGTGGGCTGGTGATGTCGCTCTTGAAGTGCCGCATGTAGAAGATCCGGCGCTCCTCGTCGACGCGAGCCACCTTGATCTGCGCCTCCACCTTCGTGAGCCCATCGCGCTCCGCGATGTACTCCACCCGCCGCTCGAGGGGCGCGTAGCACCGGACCCGCAGCGTCCGATGCGCGTCGAGGATGAGGTGCCCTCCCCGCCCCACGACGACCCCCGAGCGGTGACGCGCCAGCGCCACGACCGTCTCCGACAAGTTGCGGAGATAGTCGCTCTGGCTGAAGCGCCGCACGATCATCAGGTCGTCGATCCACGACTCGAGGCGACTCTGCGTACGCTCATCGAGGGCCTCGACTACCTGCCGGCGCACCTCCGCTCGGCGCGCGACCTCGTGCACCAGCTCCTGAGCGTAGAACCCGATGCCGAGCTGCTCTGCCACCACGCGCCCCATCTCGCCGCCAAAGGCGCCGAACTCCCGCGACACGGTGATCATCGGGCGTTGGCGCACCTCGACCCTGGACTCTGGGGGGCGATCGCTCGGCCCCTGCTGTTCGATCAGCCAGCGCAGGACCTGTTGATTGACGAGTTGCTCGACGCTACGTGCCATCCGGACGCTCCTTCTTGGAGGACTTCGAGGGGACCGAGCCGCGCCTCGAGCGCCGAACACGAGCAGAGCGCGAGCCCGATGGCCGGCTCTCTGGTCGTGTTTGGCACCCTCGTCGCTGGGCTAGTCGCAACGAACGGTTCGCTGGCGGCGAACCGTCATGGGCTCGGGGAAGTTGTGAGAAGATTGAAGGTTTTTCGCATGAGGGTCAGGGGGAGCGCGGAAAAGCGAACTCCCGCGCATCTCCCAGCCTGCCCGGATTTTCGGAGACCGTGAAGTGGAAATCGCCAGCGGTCCTCCCCCCAAGAGCGTCACGGGTCCGTGACCGAACCCATCGACCCGCCTATGAACCTCCCCGTGACCGACCCTTCCCCTGATCCCACCTCCGACCCTGCTGGCGCTCCCACTCACAGCGCAAAAATAGAGGTTCACGCTCCGACCGTGGCGACGGCTCACCTCCCCGCCGCCGGAGGACGCGTCGGCCCAGCGCTCGAGCACTTCATCGTCGAGGAGCTCCCGCTCTACGAGGCCTCCGGGGAGGGTGAGCACCTCTACGTCTTCTTGGAGAAGCGCGGCGCCACCACTCAGGAGCTGATTCAAGCCGTCGCCAAGACCGCGGGTATCCGACCGCAGGACGTGGGCGCCGCGGGCATGAAAGACAAGCACGCCGTCACTCGGCAGTGGTTGTCTCTGCCTGCCACGGCGCGCCCGCCGGAGAGCTGGGAGCTCCCCGAGTTCGCGGCTCTGGTCGAAGAGTCGCGGCACAAGAACAAGCTGCGGACCGGTCACCTGCGCGCCAATCGCTTCCGCATCACGCTGGTGGACGTGCCCCCGGGGGGCCTCGCGCGCGCCCAAGCCATCCTCGCGCAGCTGTCTCGGCGAGGTCTGCCCAACTACTACGGCGCGCAACGCTTTGGACGGCACGGCAGGACCCTCGCGCAGGCCCTCCAATGGCTGCGCCAAAGCACGGGCGAGGAGGGAGCGCGGAAGGGACGCGGTCACGGACGACACTTCCAGACCAAGCTCCTGTCGAGCGCGGTGCAGTCGGAGATCTTCAATCGCTACCTCACCGCCCGCCTGGACTGCGCCGAGCCGCTCATCGCGGGCGAAGTAGTGCGCCTCGACGGCACCAACCGGCTCTTCGTCGTGGAGGACGTGGCGCAGGAGCTCCCCCGCTTCGAAGAGGGAGACCTTCATCGAACGGGCCCCATCCTGGGCCCTCGCACCGTGCAAGCGCGCGCGGCGGCGGCGGCGCTCGAGGGCCAGGTGCTCGAGGAGCTCGGCTTCGGAGAGACAGAGTTGGCCGCGCTGGGCCGGGCGGCTCCCGGAGCTCGCCGCGATCTGCTGCTGCGCCCTGAGGAGCTCGAGGTGGAGGAGCTGACGTCGGGGGTCTTGGTGCTGACCTTCGTGCTCCCCGCGGGGAGCTACGCCACGCAGCTGATCCGAGAGCTCACGCGCGCTCCTTGGCTGGAGCCCTACTGAAGCGGACGTTTTCTTTCCCAGGGCCGCCTCGCCGTCGCAAATTGGCGCCATGGCTGCCGGTTTTCTCAGGGGCCGTCGCCGGAGCGACGCCCGTGATCTGGCGTTCGCGGCGCTGAGCGTCGGGGTGCTGAGCGTCGGGGTGCTGGCGACGGGATGCCTGCCGCCCCAAGGCGCGGATGAACCGTGGCCTGCCAGCGCTCACTGGGGCACGCCCGGGTATGGCTGGCCCCCACCGGCGACGGTTGAGCCCGCTCCGCGCCCGAGCTCTCCGAGCGGCTCCGTCGGCGGAGGGTCGGCTCCGCACGCTTTTTTGGCTCCGCATGCTGCTCCGCACGCTGCTTTTTTGGCTCCGCATGCTGCTCCGCACGCGGCGCGCTCGACTGCGGCCGTTGGCGGTGCTCAGGGGACGGCCGGGCCCCTCGTCGTGCTCGGCCCGAGCCGCAACCTGCCGGCTGGCGACGCGTGCGTCACGGCGCTGCGCCACATGGGGGTGCCCTTCGAAGAGGCCCCGCCGACCCGCGGCGTAGACGTCCCCATCGTCGTGCTCGGCGCCCTCGGGGGCGTCGAGTACTGGGCCAGCGACGGACGCCCGCTGCTCTTGGACTGCCGGCTCGCGGTCGCCCTGCACGAGATCGGGCCGATCCTGCGAGGACACGGGGTGATCCGCGCTCGCTTCTCGGGGGCCTATGTGTGGCGCACCACCCGCTCTGGTCGACCGAGCCGCCACGCGCGAGGGCTGGCCATCGACGTCCACGACCTGACGACGGGCAGCGAGACGTTCACGGTCAAGGGGCACTTCGCCCGCAAGACGCCGTGCGCCGCGGACGCCCCGCTGCTCAACCGCATCGCCTGCGATCTATCCGCTACCCGACTCTTCCGCGAGCTGCTCACCCCGGACTACGACCGCGACCACCACGATCACTTCCACCTTGCGATTGAAGACAGCGTGGCCTCCGGCGGCTCGTAGCGCGGCGCGACGGGCGCTTACGGCGACCGAACGGCTCCGGTAGAACGGCGCCTGCACCTGTCGCTCATCGTTGGCTTCGCGGCGATCCGCGCGAGTGGTCGCCGCTTAAACCGGCAAGGCGAAGTGTCGCTGCAACAGCAGCGCGGTGAAGCGCGCGCGCAGGTAGAATCCCCGGGGCAGCTCCGCGTAGGGCACCCCGTCCGCGTCCCGCGCCAGGCGCCGGGAGCGGGAGCTCGCCGCCTTCGGACGCACCTGCAGGTAACGCCCCAGGTGTCCGGTGAGCGTCTCCACCTCGCCGCGCCCGATGAGGCCGCTGAGCTCTTCCCAGTCAGCCCGCAGCGCCGCCTCGAGCTCACCCTCGAGGCTCCAGAGCAGCGGCGTCCCGATGCAGCGCTCCCCCACCAGCAGGTGCCGCTCCCCTTGGACGGGGACCCAGAGCACCCGCGCCAGCTTGTCCCGGACCCGGCTATGGGCCCACTCGCCGCGCCCGATCTCCGCGAGCTCGATGGTGCACACGAAGGTCGACTCCAAGGGGCGGCCCCGCCCATCGACGGGGAGCGTCTTGAGCTCGATGCCGAGCTCCGTGAAGTCCGGCTGCGCCCGCGACTTTGCGTCGGCGCCGAGGGCGCGCTCGATGAGCTGCCCAACCCAACCCTTGTTCCGGCGCAGGTCCACGGGCACCACGGCATCCAGAGCGTCGGCCACCTCGCCGAGGCGACGCCCCGCCAACGCCCCGGCCCGCGCCAGGAGCTGCTGCTCACTGCGGGGGGGCTGGAGATCTTCGCCGGCCTGGGTGAGTTGGGCCAGCTCGAGGAGGAGGGGTCCCTCGGGGGGAGAGGACGCGGAGGACATGAGGCAGAGCTGCAGGCTAGCAGGATGTCGGAGCGCCCCCTGCCAACAAGCGACGCCGCGCGGAGCCGGTCGATACGGGCTCCAAGAAATCTCGGCGAGCGCTCCAGATGGCGGACCGATCGGTGCTCCTAGAGCGCTCCCGGCGGATGTGCGAGCGTAGGGGACGACCAATGACTGCCTCGGCCATCTCGGACACACCACGCGGTGCCCGCCCCCCTCGCCCTCGGAGCCTCCAGCGCAAGCTCGAGAGGCCCCCGTACTGGCCCTCTCCGCTCCTGACCGCCTGTGGCTTGGCCGCCTGCTGCTTGGCCGCCTGCGGAGGAGCGCAGCGGCCCGCGGTGACGCCCGTAGAGGCGGCCGAGGAGGTCGCCGAGGCGCTCGGGGACGCAGCTCCCTACGAGGCCCCCGCCGATGTCCCCGACGGAGCGGGCTCGACCGCGGGCGCTGGCGTCTCCAAAGAAGATGCCGCGAAAAACGACGCCGCGAAGGGCACGAAGAACCCCACCGCCCCCTGAGCGGCGCTGCCCTTTATCGCCTGGCGCGCGCGACGGGGTTGCGGCGGTCTGGAATGGCGGTACAGCTGGCGCCGCATGGAGCTCGACCACGTCCGCATCCGTGGGGCCCGGGAACACAACCTCAAGTCTGTCGACGTGCGCATCCCGAAGAAGAGCCTCGTCGTGCTCTCAGGGGTCTCCGGCTCGGGGAAGTCGTCGCTCGCGTTCGACACGCTCTATGCGGAGGGTCAGCGTCGCTACGTCGAGTCCCTCTCCGCCTACGCGCGACAGTTCCTCGGGCGCCTCGACAAACCCAGGTACGACTCGATCCGCGGGCTCTCCCCGACGATCTCGATCGAACAGAAGACCGCGGGCTCCAACCCGCGCTCGACGGTGGGCACCATCACGGAGATCGCCGACTACCTGCGGGTGCTGTTCGCCCGCGTGGGAGTACAGCACTGCCTCGAGTGCGACCAACCGGTCAGCGGCCAGAGCGCGCAGCAGATCGCCCACACCCTCGGTGAGCTCGAGCCCGGCACCCGCGTCCACCTGCTCGTGCCGCTGCTCGCGAACCGCAAAGGAGAGCACCGTGAGCTGCTGGCGGAGGCGCGGCGAGACGGCATCGTACGCCTCCGCGTCGACGGCGAGGTCCGCGCCAGCGAAGAGATCGAGGCCCTCGACAAGCGGCGCAAGCACAACGTCGAGGCGGTGCTCGATCGGATCGTGATCGGCAAGGCCACCCTGGCGCGCATCACGGAGTCCGTCGAGAAGGCCCTCGAGCGCGGCGAAGGCGAGCTCATCGCCGCCCTCGACGACGGCGATCGGATCTTCTCGAGCAAGCGGGCTTGCTGTGGCCGCTCCTACCCCGAGCTGACCCCGCAGGCGTTCTCCTTCAACAACCCCCAGGGCATGTGCCCGGATTGCAGCGGTCTCGGCACGCGCGTCGCCATGGATCCCGCGCGCATCGTCCCGAACACCAGCAAGACGATCGACGAGGGCGCCATCGTCCCTTGGGGTGAGGGCGTCTCGAAGAAGAACACTGGCTGGGAGAACGGCACCCGCCTGCAGATCCTGAAGCAGCTCGGCGTCCCCCTGAACAAGCCCTGGAACAAGCTCACGACGAAGCAGCGGGATCTCGTGCTCTGGGGCACGGGGGAGAAGCGCTACGCGGTGCGCTGGGAAGGCGAGAACAGCCAGGGCACCCTCAACATGCGCTGGGAGGGCGTCATCCCCCGCATGATGCGCCGCTTCTCGGAGAGCAAGTCCGAGCGGGCGAAGACGTACTATCAAGGCTTCGTCGGCAACGCCGAGTGCCCCACGTGCCGAGGCACGCGTCTGCGCCGCGAGAGCGCGGCGGTGAGGGTCGCGGGCCGCTCCCTGACGGAGCTGGGGCGCCTCACCGTGCGCGACTGCCACGAGTTCTTCGAGGGGCTCCAGCTCGCGGGCTCCGCCCGCCACATCGCCGGGGAGGTGCTCAAGGAGGTGCAGAGCCGACTAGGCTTCCTCGATCGCGTCGGGCTCGGGTACCTCTCCCTCGACAGGGCCGGCCCGAGCCTGTCGGGCGGGGAGGCGCAGCGCATCCGCTTGGCGAGCCAGGTGGGCTCGGAGCTCACGGGGGTCATCTACGTGCTCGATGAGCCGAGCATCGGGCTCCACCAGCGCGATAACGATCGACTCATCGCCACCCTGGTGCAGATGCGTGACATCGGCAACACCGTGGTGGTGGTCGAGCACGATCAGGACACCATCCTCGCCGCCGACTACGTCATCGATTTCGGTCCCGGAGCGGGCGCGGCGGGGGGTCGGGTGGTCCACGCGGGGACACCCCAGAGCCTCCTGCGCTCGAAGGAGTCCCTCACGGGGGCCTACCTCTCTGGGAGGCGGCGCATCGAGCTGCCCACGCGGCGCCGGAGCCCCAAGGGGCAGCTTGTGATCCGCGGCGCCTCCGAGAACAACCTGCGCGGCGTCGACGTCTCCATTCCCCTGGGCGTGCTGACGACGGTGACCGGCGTGTCCGGGGCCGGCAAGAGCACCCTGATCAACGACATCCTCTACCCTGCCCTGGCGAAGGCCCTGCACAACGCCTCGACGCCCGTCGGCCGGCACGAGCGCATCGAGGGCGTCGAAGCGGTCGACAAGATCATCGACATCGACCAGAAGCCCATCGGGCGCACCCCGCGGAGCAACCCCGCGACGTACATCAAGGCGTTCGACGAGATCCGTAGGCTGTTCGCGGAGCTGCCCGACGCGCGCGCGCGGGGTTACGCGCCGGGGCGGTTCTCCTTCAACGTCAAAGGGGGCCGCTGCGAGACCTGCGAGGGCGACGGAGTCCGCAAGATCGAGATGCACTTCCTCGCCGACGTGTTCGTCACCTGCGAGGAGTGCGACGGGCGCCGCTTCAACGACGCGACCCTCGACGTGAAGTACAGAGGCAAGAGCATCGCCGACGTGCTCGAGCTCACGGTGGACGAGGCCGTGGAGGTGTTCGCGGCTCACCCGTCGATCGCCGCCCCCCTCGCGCTCCTGCAGGAGGTCGGCGTGGGCTACCTGCACCTCGGCCAGCCCTCCCCCACCCTCTCGGGCGGCGAAGCCCAGCGCATCAAGCTCGCCCGAGAGCTGGCCAAGCGCGACACGGGCGACACCCTCTACTTGCTCGACGAGCCCACGACCGGCCTGCACTTCGAGGACGTGCGCAAGCTGCTCGGCGTCCTGGAGCGCCTCGTCGAGGCTGGCAACACCGTGGTCGTGATCGAGCACAACCTCGACGTGATCAAGACGGCCGACCACGTCATCGATCTCGGGCCAGAGGGGGGCCCCGACGGCGGCCTGCTCGTGGCCGAAGGCACCCCCGAAGACATCGCCGCCCACCCGAGCTCGTTCACAGGGAAGTACCTGGCGCCCTTGCTCGCGGCGCCAACGCGGCCTCAGGGGCGGTATCGCGCGACGAGCAAGGCCACGTCGTCGTCGCGCACGGGGGCGAAGTCCCGCAGCGCGCTCAGCACCTGATCGCGAATCTCCGCCACCGGGCGCTCGCCGGCCCGCTCGAGCAAGGCGAGGAGACGATCCATCCCGAAACGCTCTCCCTGCGCGTTCTGAGACTCCAGGGCCCCGTCCGTGTACAGCACGAGCACGTCGCCCGGCGTGAGCCGCGCCTGATGGTCGTGGGTGACGGCGTGGATGTCCTGGGTCGCGGCGACCCAGGTCCCGTCCGTGGGGATCAGCTCACACTTACCCGTGGCGGCCCGCCAAATGATCAGGTCCTCGTGCGCGCCGGCGAAGCTCAGGCTGCCGTCCTTTCGATACCGGATGACGGACAGCGTGGCGTGCTCGTCCTGCTCGAGGCGCCTGCGGACGTTGTCGTAGAGGACCTGGTTCACCACGTGGATGAGGTCTCGTGGTCGCGTCTGCGGCGCCAGCGCAGCCACGGCGGCGACCACGCTCTGCAGCATGACCATCACGATCCCCGGGCGGAGCCCGTGCCCAGCCACGTCCCCGATGCCGATCCAGGCGCCGCCCTCGAAGGGCAGCACGTCGTAGTAGTCCCCGCCGACCTCGGCCGCCGGCTCCATGGTGGCCACGACCTCCAGCCCCTCGACGCTCACGTCCCGCGGGAGGATCGAGGTCTGGATCCGCGCGGCGATCTCCAGCTCCTGCTCGAGGCGCTGACGCTCCACGCGCTCGCGCAGGGCCGCTTCCTCGGCGAGCCTCTGGGCCAAGCGCGCGCCCTGGAGGGCGGCGCTCACCATCTCCGCCACGGCCTGGTGCAACGCCCCATGACCGGGGACGTAGTCGAGGGCCAACAAGCCCAGGCGCTCCGCGTCGAAGCACAGCGCGTGGACCGTCTGGGTGGTGCGCGCCGTGCGGGGGCTCGGCCACAAACGGCGGGTCGGCACCCACTCATCGCCGGGGCTCAGGCTACCGGCGAGGGTCGGCTCATAGGCGAGCAAGCACCGGGATAGCTCGGGCAGGGGCATGTCGAGGGCCCACGGCGGCTCAGGGGGCGTGCTGCCCCGCGGGCTGCTGCTCGCTTCTGGTTCGTCGTACAGGAGGAGCGAGCACGCAGGGACGCCGAGGCGTGGGAGCTCCGAGCGGATCGCCCGCCGCAGGGCGTCCACGTCGAAGGTGGTGAGCAGCGCCCGGGCCGCGGTGATCAGCGCGTCGGCCTGGGTCCGCACCTCTTGGGCGCGGGACGCCGCCTCGCGCTCCGCCGCCTCCGCGCAGAGGATGCGCGCCTGATGGAGCGCTAGCTCGGCGTTCTCGCGCACCTCCGGGGCGTGCGCGAGCGCCGGGCGCAGCGACGCGCTGAGCTCCGTCAAGAGCTCTTGCAGGTTGCGGACGGGGATCCCACCCCGCGTCAGATCCGCCACGATCCGCTCGAGGAGCGAGAACACGGTGTTGCGCCGCTCCGCGGAGGGATGCAGCAAGGCGGCGACGAGCTCTCCCGCGTGATGGGGCATGGCCCCCGAGCGCACCAACCACCGCTCGGCGACCGACACCCCCGCTCTCGCCGCCTCCTCCAAGGAGGGCGCGGACTCTCCGCTCGGAGGGGCCCCCGCCCGCTCGATCGCCGTCGATACGCAGCCGCAGGAGCGGCGCAGCACCAGCTCGCCAGTCACCGTGTGGAGCTCCGAGGCGCTGACCGCCTGATCCGACAGCACGACGTCGAAGGCCACCCGCGCGAGCTCCCCGAAGGGCTGCCGCACGGTCGACAGCGGCGGTGAGGCAGACCACGCCACCTCGACGTCGTCGAAGCCGATGAGCGAGAGGCTCTCGGGCACCCGCGCGCCGGCCCGCTCCAGCGCCCGGAGGGCGCCGAGGGCCATGGAGTCGTTGCCGGCCATCACCGCGTCGAAATCCGTGCCGCGGGTGCGCACGTAGTCCGTCATCGCGCGCTCGGCGCTGTGCTCGTCGAAGTCCCCCTGCACCACCAGCGCCGGGTCCCAGCGGATCTCCTGACGTCGCAGCACGTCCTTGTAGATGGCGAAGCGCGTGTTCGCCTCCGTGTTGCTCTTGGGTCCCCGCAAGAACAGGATCCTGCGGCGCCCGTGGTGGCGCACCAGGTGCTCGAGGGCCGCGCGCATGGCGGGCTCGTTGTCCACCTGCACGCAGGGAAACCCCGGACAGCGGAAGCCGATGGTGCACGTGGGCAGGGGCTGGAAGCGCCGCAGCAGCTCCGCCATCCGATCGGGCCCGTACCCTTTCGCGATGGACAGGACCAAGAGCGCGTCCACGGACTCGGAGGACACGACCGCGAAGGCGTCGTTGCGCAGACGATCGACCTCGACCTGGCCCCCCACGAAGAACGCCACGGACACGTCCCTGGCGACGCCCTCGCGGTGCATCGCATGCACGACCCGCGCGGTGTAGGCGTCCCCCAAGTCTTCTACGAGGACTCCCACCCTCGCACGCGCGCTCCCGGCTCCACCTTGGAAGCTCTGGAGGTCCTGTGCCCGGGTCACTCTTCTCCTACTGATGGCAGGACGTCGGTCCGCCCTCGGCTCGAATCCCTGCGCGTCGTCCTCTTCCCCCTGATTGAACGAGGGATTCCCAAGTGCAGCTACGATACCACAGCCGCCGATCGGAGCGACAGGGGCGTGGCCGATCGAGAGGCGCCTCGACGACGGCCGTGCGCGCAGAGGATTTCCGTCGCACTTTTGCGTGGCTTTTTTGCCAGGGCGCCTGAACCGGCTAAGTTCGCCTCGTGTCGGAGCCCTCTGCGCCTCGTGGTGTCAGCCGCGGTGTGAGCCGCGGCGTACGTTGTGGATCTCGCCGCGTTGGATTTCTTTTCGCCGGTCCCCGCGCCGCCGCAGCGGAGACCCCGAACACTGATTCCCGTCGTGCTGCACTACTCCTGACCTCTCCGGGCCGCGCCTCGACGAAGCTCCCTGCGCACGACGGCCGCGCCGCGTCGCCGCTGTGCGCGGTGCTCCTGCTGTGCACCCTGTTCGGCGCTGTCAGTGGCTGTAGCGAAGAGGACGAGTCGACCGACAGCGTACAGCCTGCGCTCCCCACCGAGGACGCTCCATCGAGCGAAGGCGGAGCGAGCGAGGATGGAGAGCCCCCCCCCGACGACCCACCCGCGGACGATCAGGGAACCGAGGGTGGAGCCGAGCCGGCAGCGGCACGAGGCGCGCTCGTCGACGATTCTGCCGAGGACGGCGCTGCTATTCCGGGGGGGGTTCCGGACGGCCCGCGGGTGTACGCCAAGGCCCGATTCGCGTGGATCCGCAGCGCCCCCAACACGGACAATCAGTGGATCGGTTATCTGTGGACGGGGGGCTCCGTGCCGCTGCGGGAGGGGTCGCCCGTGCCAGGCCAGGGCTGTAAGAAGAGCTGGTACCCCATCGAGCCCCGCGGTTGGGTCTGCGTCGACGATCGACGCGCCACTCTCGACCCGGACGACCCGGTGGTTCGAGCGGTCGCCCCCTACCGCGCGCGGCTCGACCTGCCCTGGCCCCACCGCTACGCGGCCGTCCCCCGGACGATCCGCCGCCACAGCTCCTTGCCTGGTCCGGAACCCCAGCCCTTCCCCGCTTTTCCCTCGGGCCTCCAGGAAGGGCGGCTCCAGATGCGTGATCGCTCCACCCTCGCCTACATCGACGAGGTCCAGCGCGGCGATCGCACGTTCCTGCTGGCGGCGGACATGAGCTGGGTCGACAAGAGCGTGGTCGAACCCTACGACCAGGTGGAGTTCCAAGGGCTGCGCCTCGAGGGCGACGTGCAGCTCCCCTTGGCGTTCTTCAAGGGCGAAGATCGGCCCGGCTATCGCCCCACCGACGACGGCTCGTTCGAGCGCACCGAGACGATGTTTCCCCGGCTCAGCTGGGTGAAGCTCACCGGGGAGCACCGAAAGGACGGGCGGGAGACCTACTACGAGACCGTGCAGGACGGGCTGTGGGTGCGGCGGGGTGGAGCCGTGATCCCCACCCCCCGCAAGGAGACGCCCTGGGGCGCCACCGTCGGCGAACCCGACGAGACCGGCCACGAGCCGCGCGGGCGCGGTACCTGGGTCGAGGTGAGCGTGCTCGAAGGTTGGCTCGTCGCCTTCGAGGGCACGCGCCCCGTCTACGTCACCCTGACCTCCTCGGGACGCGGAGGCACGCCCCACGGCGATCGCGATCCCGTGGAGACCGCCTCGACACCGACGGGCACCTTCGGGATCAACGGGAAGTTCGCGACGGCGACGATGGAGTCGCCCGTGAAGATCGTCCACGCGGACGTGCCTTGGACACAAAACTTCAGCGGTCCCCACGCGCTGCACGGCGCTTACTGGCACGACAACTGGGGCAGCGTCATGAGCGCGGGCTGCATCAACTTGTCCCCGCGCGACGCGCGTTGGCTCTACGACTTCACCGAGCCCGCCGTCCCTCCCGGCTGGCACGCAGTGCGTCACGTGCCGCGCTACGGGGCGCAGACGCGCCTCATCGTCCACGAATAGACACGCGCAGGCGACACCGCGCAGGCGACACCGCGCGGACGCGGAGCCCCGAGCGGCGGCTCCCAGCGGGATTGTCGCGTCGAGCGGTGGAGATTTCTCGAGGCTCGATGTAGTCGAACGCCCATGAGCTCGAGCCCCCTCGCTGGCAAGCCTGCACCGCGTTCGCTCCTCGTGAACGTGCCCCGCCTCGTCACCGCCTACTACGCCATCCAGCCCGTCGTGGAGGATCCGTCCCAGCTGGTCGCGTTCGGTACGTCGGGGCACCGCGGCAGCTCCCTGCAGGGGCGCTTCAACGAGGCCCACATCCTCGCCATCACGCAGGCCATCTGCGAGCACCGCGCCGCCCAGGGCATCACCGGGCCCCTCTACCTCGGCAAGGACACCCACGCCCTCAGCGAGCCTGCCCTGGTCACGGCCCTCGAGGTGCTGGCCGCCAACGGCGTCACCACGCGGATCTGCGCCCAGGATGGCTACACCCCGACCCCCGTCCTGTCCCACGCCATCCTCGAGCACAACCGCGGCCGGAGCGCTGGGCTCGCGGACGGTGTCGTCATCACCCCCTCCCACAATCCGCCCGAGGACGGGGGCTTCAAGTACAATCCCCCCCACGGGGGGCCCGCCGGCGGTGAGGACACAGGGCCCATCCAGCGCCGAGCCAACGAGCTGCTGCGGAGCGGCAACGGCGCGGTGAAGCGCGTCCCCTTCACGCGGGCGCTGCGTGCCTCGACGACCGAGCGCTTCGACTTCGTGACCCCCTACGTGAACGCGCTGGGAGAGGTCGTCGATCTCGAGATCGTGCGCAACGCCGGGCTCCGTATCGGCGCCGATCCCATGGGCGGCGCGGGGGTGGGCTTCTGGGGTCCCATCGCCGCGCGCTATGGCCTCGACATCGACGTCGTGAGCGACGTCGTCGACCCGACCTTCGCGTTCATGCACGTCGACAAGGACGGCAAGATCCGCATGGACTGCTCGTCCCGCCACGCGATGGCAGGGCTCATCGCCCTCAAGGATCGCTACGACATCGCCTTCGGCAACGACACGGACTACGACCGCCACGGCATCGTGACCCCCAGTCACGGCCTCTTGAATCCGAATCACTACCTGGCTGTGTGCGTCGATTATCTCTTCCGCCACAGGAGCGGCTGGTCGGCGGAGGCGGCCGTCGGCAAGACCCTGGTGTCGAGCAGCATGATCGATCGGGTCGCCGCTGAGCTGGGGCGACCGCTGCGGGAGGTGCCCGTCGGCTTCAAGTGGTTCGTCGAGGGGTTGGCGGACGGGACCTTGGGCTTCGGCGGCGAAGAGAGCGCTGGGGCCTCCTTTCTCCGGCGGGAGGGCTCCGTGTGGACCACGGACAAGGACGGCTTCCTCCTCGATCTGCTCGCCGCGGAGATCACCGCGCGCACCGGCAAGGACCCGGGCGTGCTCTACGACGAGCTCACGGAGCGCCACGGCGCGCCGGTCTACGAGCGCCTCGACGCGCCCGCAAATGGGGCCCAGAAGACCCGGCTCGCCGGGCTGACCCCCGAGCGAGTCACGGCGACGGAGCTCGCGGGTGAGCCCATCCTGTCCAAGCTGACCGCCGCCCCGGGCAACGGCGCCCCCATCGGGGGGCTGAAGGTCGTGACGACGAACGGCTGGTTCGCTGCGCGACCTTCGGGGACCGAGGACGTCTACAAGATCTATGCGGAGAGCTTCCTGGGACGGGAACACCTCCAGCAGATCCAGGAGGAAGCGCGAGCCCTCGTCGACTCCGTGTTGGCTGGCGCCTGAGCGCTGGGAGCCGCAGACTAGAGGACAGGGAACGCGGACGCGGACACGGACGCGGACACGGAACAGGCGATACGAATGACGGATCCTTCTCTGCTCGTGACCACCGAAGGGCCGGTCGTCTGGCTCCAGCTCAACCGACCTGCGCGCAAGAACGCCCTCGATCGAGATCTCGTGCAGCGCTTGGGGGATGCCCTCGAGGCCGCGACTGCGCGCCCCGAGACCCGCGTCGTGGTGCTCCGCGGCTCGGGGGACAGCTTCTGCTCGGGCGCGGATCTGGCGAGCATGAGCCCCGAGGTCCTCTCGGACGGGAACATCGGGGAGCGCATCGAGGAGTTTCACCGAGCGATCCGGCGCATCGTCGACGCGCCGCAGCCCGTCATCGCCTGCGTGGACGGCGCCGCCGTCGGCTTCGGCGCCGACCTAGCGCTCGCCTGTGACCTCCGCGTGCTCTCGGACCGCGCCTATCTCCAGGACAGCTTCGTTCACATCGGGCTCATGCCCGACGGCGGCGGCACCTTCTGGTTGCCCTCCCTGGTCGGCGTGGGACGCGCCCTGGAGTTCTTGCTCCTGGGGACGCGCCTCACCGCGCAGCAGTGCATCCAGCTCGGCCTCGCCAACCGGGTGGCCCCCGCGGCGGAGCTCGAGGTCACCGCGCGCGGCCTCGCCGAGCAGCTGGCGGGCGCTGCCCCCCTGGCGGTCGCGTCCATCAAGCGCGCCGTGCGCACCGCGGGACGCGATGCGCTGGAGGCGGCACTGGCCCGGGAAAAGGACGGGCAGATCGCCCTCCTCGGCTCCGACGATCTACGGGAGGGCGTCGAGGCCTTCTTCGCGCGGCGCGCCCCGCGCTTCCTGGGCCGCTGACTGGGCCGCTGGTTGGGCCGCTGACTGGGGCGCAGAGCCCCACAGCAGACCGAGCCGCCGCGCCCGCAGCAGGAGGAGCGTGGCGCCGCAGGCGACCTCGACGCACATGGCGATCCAAGCGCCCGCGGCGCCCCAGCCCTGCTGGTGAGCCAAGAGCCAGGTCAAGGGCGGGCTCACGAGCCACGCGCAACCGACGGCCACCCACGCCACCACGTGGAAGTCCTCCACACCGCGCAGGAGCCCCTTGAGCACGTTGAAGGGCGCGCACAGCCATTGCAAGAGCGCCGCCCAGACAACCACTCGCGCCGCCGAGGCGAGCACCGCGGCGTCCGTGGTGAACAGCCGGAGCGCCACTTCGCTCAGGGCCACCAGAGCGAGGCCCGCCACGGAGCTGAAGACCTGTGTGGAGACGAACCCGACGCGCAGCAAGCGGCGCTGGACGGCGGGCGCGCCAGCGCCCCGCGTCTGCGACGTGAGCACCGAGATCGCCTCCCCGGAGGCGATCAGCGGCAGGAAGCAGAAGTACGCCACCTGCAGCGCGATCTGGTGAGCGGCCAACTCCACGGAGCTCACCCGCGCGAGCAGGGCCGCGAGCACGAGGAAGACGGCCATGTCGAGCACGCGCTCCACCCCCGTCGTCGAGCCGAGCCGCAGCACCCCCAGCGCTCGCCGAAGGCTCGAGCGCCGCCAGAAGAGGCCTTCACGGCGCTGCCTCCAGAGCAGCCAAGCGGCCTCCGCGGAGCGAGCGAGCACCGTCGCCAGGGCCGCCCCGACCACCCCCCACCCACACACGAAGATGAGCACCGCGTTCAGGGGAATGTTGACCACGTTCGCGAGCAACGCCGCCCGCATGGCGGTACGGCTATCTCCGGCGGCCTGCCGCCATTGGCCCAGCGCGGACGAGAAGAGCGCGAGGGGCACCTCGACGCTGCGGATCGCGGTGTACTCGGCGCAGAGGCGCCCCGCCACGGGATCCGCGTGGACCTGCGGGAGCCCCCGCGAGACCAAGAAGCTCACGAGGCCGCTGAGCACCCCGAGGAGCAGAGCCAGGCGCAGGAACGCCCCGAGCATCACGTGAGCGCGCTCGGGCTCGCCCGCGCCGAAGCAGCGCCCCACCTGCACCTTCGCTGCGGCGAACACGGCCACTCCAAAGGAGCTCACGCAGAGGATCGCGGAGCCGCCCACTCCGACCGCGGCCAAGGCGGGGGCCCCCAGGCGCCCGACGAAGGCCGTGTCCACGGCCGTCATGGTGCTGAAGGAGAGGAGCGACACGGCGATCGGCCACGCCAGGCGCAGCAGCTCTCGCGCGGGAGAGGCGGCCCAGGTCAAGGCGGAGGGGGCTCCAAGGTGCAAGGGGGGCGTGGCCATGACGTGCTGCAAGAAACGACGACGAGAGACAAAACGAGGACACCGCGAGGCCGGAGGGCGTCGCGGTGCTGACCAGAGGGTCCGAGAGCCGAGCTGCTACAGGGACCGCGCGAGCACCACGCCGCCAGCGCGACGTCGGCGCATGGAGCTCGTCTCACCGCGCAGCCGGGCGGAGCCCACCTGGTGGGGCGCCTGCGATCCCGTCACCCGCCATCCCGTCGACGGCGCCACGACGCGCGGGCACGGAGAGGCTGGCGGAGAGGGCATAGCGCGTGCTGCTATCATCGCCCCCGATGGCGGTCAACGATCCCCGCGGCCGAGAGGCCCGCCAACTGAGCCTGCTCACGGCAGCGGGGAGCGTGGTGTTCACCGTCGTGCTGTTCGTGGGGTACTGGCTCTCGGGGAGCGATCTCGCCCTGGCCCAGGCCGCGGACAGCCTCCTCGATGGGGTGGCGCTCGGGGTGTTGGCGTGGACGGTCCAGGTCGCGCGGATCCCGGCGGACGAGGACCACCCTTTTGGGCACACTCCCGCCGAGCCCATCGGCGCCCTGGTGACGGCGGTCTTCGCGGGTGTCCTCGGCTTCGAGGTCGGCCGCAGCGCGATCAGCTCGCTGCTCGCGGCGGAGCCCTGGGAGCCGGTCACGTGGCTCCTCCCCCTCTTCGGGGCCAAGGCCGTCTTCAAGCTCGGGGTGTTCCTGGCGGCGCGACGCACTGCGGGCTCGGCCTCCACTCCGAGCCCCGCCATGCGCGCCATGATGGTCGACGCGCGCAACGACATCGCGACGAGCCTCCTCGCCGTGGGCGGCTACTTCGCCGCGCAGCGCGGATACCCCTGGATGGATGCGGTGCTGGCCTTACCGTTAGCGCTTTGGATCCTCTACTCGGGCATCGACTTGGCCCGTGAGAACATCCATCTCCTCATGGGCGCGGCTCCCCCCGTCGAGCGGCAGGAAGAGTTGACGCGACTGGTGCAGGAGCTGCCCGGGGTGCTCGATGCCCACCACCTCCGCGCCCACTACCTCGGGGCGGCCTTGTTCGTGCACGTCCACGTCGTGGTCGATGGCGAGCACAGCCTCCGAGCGGCCCACGACATCGCCGAGGGCGTGCGCAAGCGGGTCGAAGCGGAGAAGGACATCGTGTCCTGCTCGGTGCACATCGACGTGCTCGACGACGAGACCCTGCCGTAACCCTGCCGCGAACCTGCCGTGACCCTGCCGAGCTCTTTGCGCCCAGCCGATCGCCGCTGAAGCGCCTCGTTCGGCCTCTCACAAGCCCCTTCCAAGTAGTCCAAGCGGGCGCCCCTCGATGAAGCCAGCGCCGTAAAACCTGCGCCGCGAACCTGCGCCGCGCGCTTGCGCGCCCCGCCGACCGGCACCAGACCGAGAGTATGGCGAGCGGAGAGGTCAGGCGGGAAAACGGCGGTCAACCACAGCACCGCAAGGACGAAAAGGCAGCCTATGAGACTTGGCTGGCGCGCCACGAGCGGGCGAACGCCGACGCCGCCCGAGATCGAGCCCAGGAGGCCCGCGAGCGGGGGGAGCCGAGCTCGGCGTCGGAGCCCTTCGATCCATCGAAGCTCGGCAGCTCTCAGCGGCCGACTCGCTGGGCGATGCGGCGCCTCGAGGGGTGGTCAGAGCGACTCGGCAAGCGGCACCTCCTGCGCCTCGCGCAGCAGAAGGGTCGCCTCGCCCGGTCCCTCGACGAAGTCCCGGACCGCATGCGACAGATGGCGCAGCAGACCCAGCTCGCCCTAGAGCTCCTGGACGACTTCAAGGCGGGCACGTACCGAGACGTGCCCTGGCACTCCGTCGCCATCCTGTCCGGCGCGGTCCTCTACCTCGTGAGCCCCGTCGACGTGATCCCCGACAAGCTCCCGGCGCTGGGGCACCTCGACGAGCTCGCGCTGCTCTCCGTCGCGGTGCGGCTCACGCAGAAGGACCTGCGCCGCTACTGCAAATTCCGAGGCGAGCCAGAGGCCAAGTACTTCTGACGCACCGAACCTCGGGGGACCCGAGCCACGCATGATTCCCACCCAACCCATGCGTCCGGCACATGATTCCCACCCGACCCATGCGTCCGGCACATGATTTCCACCCGCCCCATGCGTCCGGCATATGATTCCCACCTAACCCATGCGTCCCGCGCATGATTCCCGCCCGACCCATGCGTCCTGCGCATGAATCTCGCTGCCCCATGTGCACCGCGGCGCAGTCCTTAGGGCGCGGTCCGCCCGCTCTCTCGCCGAATGAAGGGGGTCACGGCTACCCCGAGCGCGGCCCCCCCTCCCCCTCCTCCCCGCAGGCGCCTCTGGCTTGGCGCCCCTCAGCCACCCCGCCGAGCGCGGCCCTCAGCCTCCCTGCCGAGCGCGGCTCTCAGCCTCCCCGCCGGGCGCCCTCTGCGAGGCTCGCGGGCGGGCCCGGGTTGACGACCGCCGACACTCGCCGCAAGCCTTGCACATGCGTCCATCCTCTCGGGTGCCCAGCGGTCGCCTCAACCGGCTCTTTCAGCTCGGCACCACGGGCGCGCGCATGGCGGCTGGCGGGCTCGTCGAGAAGGGGCGTCGCCTCAAGGAGCGGGCGGAGCAGGAGCTCCCCCACGCCCTGCTCACGGCCGACAACGCAAAGCTGCTCGCCGAACGGCTCGCGCGCCTGCGGGGGGCGGCGATGAAGGTGGGGCAGATGCTGTCGATGGAGGGGGACAGCATGCTGCCGAAGGAGTTCGCCAAGGCGCTCGAGGTGCTGCGCTCGTCCGCGCACACCATGCCAGAAGGCCAGGTGCGCCAGGTGCTGACCGCGGAGTACGGACCGGACTGGCAGGACCTGTTCACGGAGTTCGAGCTCACGCCGATGGCCTCCGCTTCCATCGGGCAGGTGCACCGAGCCATCGCCCAGGACGGCCGCGAGGTGGCCGTCAAGCTGCAATACCCGGGCGTCGCCGAGAGCATCGACAGCGACGTGGACAACCTGCGCTCTCTCCTGCGCCTCGCGCGGCTCGTCCCGTCGGAGCTCGACCTCGACGCCCTCACGGACGAGGTGAAGGCCGAGCTGCGCAAGGAGGTCGACTACGAGCGGGAGCTCCAGCAGCTGCTCGCCTACAGAGAGGCCCTCGGAGAACACCCGGGGCTGCGCCTCCCCCAACCCCACGCGGATCTGAGCCGCCCCCGAGTGCTCGCCCTGGAGCTGGTGCCCGGCGTGCCCCTGCTCACCTGGGGCGAGCAAGCGCCTCAAGAGCAGAGGAACGCCGTCGCGACGCAGCTCCTCGAGCTCCTCGCCACGGAGCTGTTCGACATCGGGCTGATGCAGACCGACCCGAACCCCGCGAACTACCTCTACGACGCCGACCGGGAAGACCTGGTGCTCCTCGATTTCGGGGCGACCCGTGAGGTGCCGCCGGACGTCGCCGATCTGTACCGAGAGGCCTTCTCCGGGATCGCGGAGCGGGACGAGGCCCGGCTGCGCCAGGTGTTGCTGCGCCTCGGCATCGGCGGCACCGCGGAGGATCGGGAGGCCAGCGATCTTCTGATCCGCATCGCCCTGGAGGCCTCCGAGGTCCTGGACGAGGGCGGCTACGATTTCGCGGCCAGCGACCTCCCCGAGCGTCTCCAGGCGCTAGGGAAGGAGCTGCGACGCTACCGAACGCAGCTGCGACCTCCGCCGCCCGCCTACCTGTTCTTCCAACGCAAGCTCGGCGGCACGTTCTTGCTGTGCCGGCAGCTTCGCGCGCGGACGAACGGTCGGGCCGCCCTGCGCGCCGCCGGCGCGCTCTGAGCCGCGGGCGAATCCTGCCCGGGCGGCGCGGGAATGCTATGGAGCGCGTCCCATGCCCGCCACCCCCCGCACCGCCGTCCTGGTCGCCTGCAAGCTGCCGGAGATCGACGAGCTCGAGTTCGAGTCCAGCCTGACGGAGCTCGAGCGGCTCGTCACGACCTTGGGATACCAGGTCGTCGCGCGCCTCACCCAGGCCCGCGCGCAGCTGTCCCCCACCGCCGTGCTCGGAGAGGGCAAGCTCCGCGAGCTCGCGGAGCTCACCGGTGCCGACGCCGACGAGCTGGACGACGACGACGACGGATCCCGTCGACGTCGCCGCCGCGCGGAGCCCGAGGAGCCCCGAGTGGACCTCGTGGCGGTCGATCACGAGCTCACCCCGAGCCAGCTCCGCCAGCTGGAGAGGATCGCGGGGACGGACGTCCTCGATCGCACCGGTGTCATCATCGACATCTTCCATCGGCACGCCCGGAGCCGCGAAGCCAGGCTGCAGGTGGAGATCGCGCGGCTCACCTACGAAGCGCCGCGGCTACGCGAGTCCCCGCGCGGCCGGGAGCGGCAGGCGGGGCGCGGCGCGGGCGAGGCGGGGCTGGAGCTCGATCGGCGGCGCATCCGTGACCGCATCGCCGAGCTGAAGCAGCAGCTCGGAGCGGTGCAGAAGCTGCACTCCGTGCGACGCGCTCAGCGCCGCGAGCTCCGCCGGGTCGCCCTCGTGGGCTACACGAACGCCGGCAAGTCGTCGCTGATGCGGGCGCTGACCGGCAGCGCGGTCTACGTCGAAGACAAGCTCTTCGCGACCCTCGACACCACCGTCCGCGCCCTCTCCCCCGAGGTCAAGCCGCGCATCCTCGTCAGCGACACCGTCGGCTTCATCAATCACCTCCCCCACGACCTGGTGGCGAGCTTCAAGTCCACCCTGGACGAGGCCCTCGAGGCGTCGCTGCTCCTCCACGTGGTGGACGCGTCCGATCCGAACTGGCGCAGTGAGATGGACGTGACCCTCCAGGTGCTCGAGGAGATCGGGGCTCTCGACGTTCCGCGCCGACTCGTGCTGAACAAGATGGACCGCGTCGACGCCGCCCAGGCGGAGGCCCTCGCCGCGGAGTTCCCGGAGGCGTGGCTCGTCTCGGCGAAGCGTGAGGACGACGTGCGCTGGATGCACGACGCGCTCGTCCGGCACTTCGAGGGCCACTACGTGGAGACGGAGCTCCTCATCCCCTACGCCCAGCAGCGCCTGGTCGCCGATCTTCACGAATCCGCGCGAGTGTTGGACGAGCAGTACGGAGAGGGTGGCGTCACCGTGCGCGTGAAGGCCCCGCCCGATCTCCTCGCGGACCTGCGCCAGCGCCTCGGCCTCTCCTGAGAACCCCCGAATTCGCCCGACGGCGACCGGACCGACCACCTCCGCCGGGGCTCCCCGCGAAAGACGCCCCATGCGGCAGCTCGGACGCCTCATCGAAGGCGCCCTCGCGACGGCTCGAGCGCGCCGATTTGGCCCCGCGACCCGTGCCGATCCCCCTGTGCCGCAACTCCCTGATTCCACATAACTTTCCAAGACGAAGCGTCACGACCGTCGCGAGACGTCGCGCCACGCCCCGCTTTCCTGAAGGGGCGCTGGGTACAAACGCCCCTGATCCGGCTAACGTCCCTGGCGGTTCATTTTCTCCTGGTCCGGGGAGCGCGCGGAGCCCATGCTCCGCATCCCGCCGTGCCCCGGACACAAGAGCTCCGAGGCACTCACACCTCGTCGTCGACCCAACCCGTGGAGGTGTTCCGCGGGTCTCATCCGCGCAAAGGCTTTTCATGACCCGTTTGACTGATTACGTCGTCTTCAACGACAAGAAACTCGCCGCTCGATACGCTGACAAGCGCATCCCCATGTCCACGCTGTACGAGGCCTACTTCGACGGCGATATCGACATCCCGGGCGACATCTACGCCTTTCTGCGAAACCGGAACTTGTTCGTGAAGTACTCGCTGACCCAGCAGCACCTCAGCTGGGCGGTCACGAACTTCGTCCCCGAGGTCGCCATCCACTCGAAGGCGCAAGACAAGCGCATCGTCCGCGAGCACTACGACCGCGGGAACGACTTCTTCGGCTGGTTCCTCGGCGAGCGCATGGTGTACACGTCAGGCTTCTTCGAGAACCCTGGCCAGAGCCTGGAGCAATCCCAGGACAACAAGATGGAGCTGGTCTGCCGCAAGCTGCAGCTCAAGCCGGGGGAGCGCCTCCTCGACATCGGCTGCGGTTGGGGCACGTTGACCCGCTATGCCGCCCGCGAGTACGGCGCCGACGCCACCGGCGTGACCATCGCAGAGCGCCAGACCGAGTTCGGCAACGAGCGGATCCGCGAGGACGGCACCCAGGATCGCGCCCGCATCCTCTGCAAGGACTACCGCGACATCCCGGCCAGCGAGACCTTCGACAAGCTCAGCAGCCTCGAGATGGGCGAGCACGTCGGCGTGAAGAACCTCGTGCCCTTCTACGAGCAGGTCCGCGACCTGCTCAAGGACGACGGCATCTTCCTGCTCCAGTGGACGGGTCTGCGACGGGGCCTGCGCCCGGAGGACCTCATCTGGGGCTTGTTCATGAACAAGTACATTTTCCCGGGCGCCGACGCGAGCCTCTGTCCCTCCCCCATGCTCAAGGCCATGGAGAAGGCGGGCTGGGAGACGCACAGCGTCGAGAACATCAGCATCCACTACGCGTGGACGATCAAGCTCTGGCACGACAACTGGCTCAGCAATAAGGACGCCGTCATCGCTGCCTACGGCGAGCGCTGGTTCCGCATCTGGCACTTCTTCCTGGCGTGGTCGACGATCATCGCGGAGCAGGGCAACGCCGCCTGCTTCCAGGTGGTGCTGAACAAGAACCTCGATCACTACAATCGCGCGCGCTGGGTGACGGAGAAGGCCGCCATCCTCGGTGACCGCGAGGCGCTCAGATCCGACGAGAGCGCCAAGGCGGCCGAGTAACCCGCCACGGGCTCTGCCGACGTGGCCCGGGTGGTCCCTGCGCTGGGATCGCTCGGGCCTTCGTCGTTCGAGGCCTCCGCGCTCGACCTACGGCGTCAGCCCTCGCCCTCGAGTTCCGCTAGCTCCCGCTCGAAGCCCCCGGAGAGGATGGGGAACCGGTGCCAGGTCTTCGGATCCAGGTTCGCGTCGTCCACGTGGAAGCTCGGCGCGTAGCGCTCCCGCTTCCACTGGTTGCGAGCGAACATGCGGAAGAAGCGCTGCGTCCAGAGCAGGAGCTCCGCGTCAGAGTGTCGAGGGAAGCGCGCTCGCAGCACCGTGAGCGCCCCGCGTGGACCCCGTTTGTCGACGATGACCGCCCGCTCGATGACGTCGAGGACGTCGTAGGGCATCAGATCCCCTTCGTCTGTCTGCTCCGCCTCCAGCGGGCGCAGCTCCGCCGTCGGGGTCTGCGCGTTGACGCGGTCGAGGGCCGCCAAGGGGCCGAGCTCCCGGGGCCCGACGGTCTCGAGCCAGCGGAGCCAGCGGCGCAGGAACGCCTTGTCGATGCCCGCGATGGGGCTCAGCCCGCCCGCCGTGTCGCCGTCCATCGTCGCATAGCCGACCGCGGCCTCCGAGCGATTGCTGGTGGCCAAGAGCAGCGCGCCCTTCACGTTGGCGAGCAGCCAGACGCCCGGCGCGCGGACCCGCGCCTGGATGTTCTGGAGCGCGAGATCGTCAGTGCTCCACTGGAGGGAGCGACCGAGTGCCCCCTCCGCGCGCCTCACGTACCCCTGCACGAGCTCCTCCACGTCGAGCTCCACGTGCTCGGCGCCGAGCGCTTCGGCGAGGTGACGCGCGGCGCCGCGGGTCACCTCCGAGCTGTTGCTCGTCCCCTGATAGACGGTCGTGAGCAGCCGCCCCATCAGCTCCCGCTCGTCCTGAGGCGCGGGTCGTCCCCACAGGGTGCCCCCCGCCTCCGCGGAGAGGGGCTCCGAGGAGAGCGCCTCGAGGAAGCCCGGCAGGCCCAGCTCGGCCACGCCGAAGCTCACCATCAGGCGCACCAAGCAGGCCACCGCCGCAGAGTCCGCCCCCCCGCTGAGGGACACCACGAAGCCTCGGGCGCGGCTCTTGCGTAGGTAGTCGAACAACGCGAGGGCCGTGGCCCGGGCGAACTCCTCCTCCTTGAGGTGCGGCGCCGTCTCCCAGGCGGCAGCGCAGGAGATCGTGGCGTCCCTGGCGAGCGCGCTGCTCGCGTCGTCTGCGACGCGGTCGCGCTGCGTAGTGTCCAGCGCAGTGTTCAGCTCAATGTCCAGCGCCGGGTCGAAGGGGACCTGGAGGCAAGCGCCGGGCGGGAGCTCCACGGAGGGGCCCTGGCTGGCGAGGCGCGCGTGTCGGCTCCGGGTGAGCTCCACGTCAACGACGCTCGAGATGACGTGCACCCGCGAGAAGGACAAGCGCGCGGACTCCGCGGCCACCTGCCCGAGCGTCGCGATGAGGGCGTCGCCGTCGTAGATCGCCCGCCCTGCCTCGTTCCCGACGAGGTTCGCGTACACGTAAGTGACCCCGAAGGCCCGTGAGCCTTCCAGCACGAGGCGGCGGCGGATCTCGTGTTTACCGAAGGCAAAATGGCTGGCGCTCGGGTTGAAGATGACGTCCACCGAGTCGAGCGCCAAGGCGCGACCGGGGCGCTCGACGACCCAGGCGTCCTCACAGATCTCGAAGCCGACCCGGATCGATCCGCAGTCGAAGCGCAGGTCGCCGAAGGGGTAGCGCTGCCCCGCCACCGACAGCTGCGCGCGCTGTCCGCGGGGCCACGGCTTGAACCAGCGCGGCTCGTAGTGGAGGCCATCCCCCGCGAGCGCCTGCTTGGCGACGAACCCCTGCAAGCGGCCGTCGGCGACCAGGCAGACCGCGTTGTAGACGGCCTTGCCCAACCACACGGGGAGACCGAAGCACGTCACCAGGCCCCGCGTCGCCGGGAGGAGCTCCAGCAGCACGTCCAGAGCGGTCCGCGCCGTGTCCGGTGACAAGAACGCGTCTTCGCAGCCGTAGCCGGTGATGCACAGCTCGGGCAAGCACACCAGCGACGCCCCCTGCCGCCGCGCCTCGTCCAGGGCCACCCGCAGGTTGGCGGCGTTCTCGTCCCAGGCCAGGGGCGTCTGATTCACGGCAGCGGCGGCGACACGGACGAGCTTCATGGGGCGGTGGTGAGCCTACCGCACTGGACTCTCCGGGAACCAGGAGGGCTCCCCCGGAACGAAGCAGGCTCGGTGGGCCATCCCGTCGCCATCGGCCACGTCGACCCACGAGCCTCAGGTCCACGACGGCGCGCTTCGTGCGATACTCGGAGCGATGGGACGCCTGACTCCGAGCGCCCTCCTGTTCGTCGCGGCGGCCCTCATCGGGCTCGCCTGCGAGGAGAAGGGCGGAGAGACGACCATTCGCCCTGCGGCGCCGCCGCCCGCCCCGGGCGTCGTGTCCTCCGGTGGCCCCACGCCAGGGCCCGGGTCGGAGGCGCAGCCCACAGCCGAGCCCGTGGAGCCCGTGGAGCCCGTGGAGCGCCGCCCCGCGCCCCTCCCCGATCCGGCGGCGCCGCGGCTGCGCTCC
>JAEWOQ010000070.1 GCA_023460875.1 Pseudomonadota bacterium | reverse complement strand
TGTAGACGACGAGCTCCCACAGCCCCCCTCCCTCGAAGCGAGGCGCAGGCACGTCAAGGGTGACCGGGCCGAAGAGAGGGCCCTACGGACTTGCCGCCGATCCGGCCGGGAGGAGGGCGTCGGCCAGCGCGACACCCAGCTTGCGGTAACCATCGCGGGAGAGATGGATCCCGTCGGCGGCCGCCAGCGGTGGGGACGCGCTCCGCCACGCGCTGAAGCTCCCCTCCCCCCCCATGAGCTCATGCGCGCTGACGAACCCACAGCCGAGCTCCGCGGCTGCGCGGCGCTGGACCTCCGTGATGGCCACCACGCGCTCGGCGGCTCGCCCGGAGGCGTCGCGGGCGTCCGGCGGCCCCACGATCCAACAAGGCACGTCGCTGACGGCCGCGCGCACGCGCTCCATCACCTGGCGGAACTCGTCCCCGTAACGTTCGACGGCGCCGCCATCGAAGGCCTCGTTCGTGCCGAAGGCGAGCACCACCAGGTCGGGCGCTCGAGCGCGCACCTCGCGTTGCCAAGGCTCCGCCTCCCAAGCGAGCAGGGTGGCGACGCGGGCGCCGTCGATGCCGCAGGTGTCCACCACGACGCCGGGCCCTTCGCGATCCGCGAAGACGCCGAACACCTCGGGCGCCCCCGCGGCGTGCTCGATCCGGAGCTCGTCGCCCGCGGTCCCCTCGAAAGAGAAGCGCTGGATGAACGCGTCCGGCGCCGCCGCGAGGCGCTCGCTGCGCTCTCCGAGTTGGACCTGGAGCGCCCCGCCGTCGGGCGCACGGTAGGCGATCGTCCACCGCACGGGAGCACCACCAGGCAACCCCTCGTCCCGTAGGCGCACGGTCGCAAAGGAGCCCGGCTCCGGGACGGCGCGCATCCCACACAACCCAAATACGCCGTCGAGCACGGGAGAGCGCCGCGACGGCTGTTGGGGGACGCGGCGCCACTTGCCGCCGACCTCGCCGTGGGCCGCCTCATGACGATAGTGGGAGATCCCAGCGCGCACGAAGCCCGCACCTGCGGCACCATGACGCCGTTGGAGCTCCTTCCTGAGGGAGCCCGTCATGAAGTCCGCGGCGGTGTGGGAGTCCCCGAGCCACAACACGCGCACGGGCTCACCGCGACGTCCGTCCCGCGCATCCGCGAGCGCTCTCCAGAACGGGGCGAGTGGACCTGAGCCCTTTCGGAGCGCTCGCGTCTCGGGATCCTCGGCCTCCTCGCCTCGCGCTTGCTCACCGTCGACTTGGTCCATCGAGGAGGCTGCCGCGGGGCGCGCCCTGGGGGCCTCCGCAGCCTCCTCCGCGCCCACGGCTCCTGGCGCCTTCATGGACGCGCTCGGCCCCGTGAGCGGCTCCGCTTCGCGAGCGCACGTGGCCAGGGCGAAGGCGCCGCAAGCCAAGAGGCCCACCGTGAACGGCGACACCCTTCGTTCAATCATGGAGCCCCCGGCACCAGGCGATCAGGCGCGGCAAGGACCTCTTCAAGGGCTCCGGCGGCTCGGGGAGGAGCCCGCGCGCTTCAGTCCGATCGAACACGATGTCCCAAC
The DNA here is from genome assembly GCA_023460875.1 of Pseudomonadota bacterium. GTDB lineage: Bacteria > Myxococcota_A > Polyangia > Polyangiales > Polyangiaceae > NIC37A-2. The sequence continues at coordinate 1,051 of JAEWOQ010000070.1, read as the reverse complement.
CCTGGAGCAGCCGCGCGTCCACGCCCTTCAACCGCATCAGCGGCGACTGGGGACGGGCGAAGAGCCCCTGGAGCGGCCGCTCCTCGAGCGTGCGCTCGCAGCCGGTCGCGACACACTCGAAGAAGGTCAGATCCGTGGGAGGCTGCTCCTCCACCAGGTGGACACGGCGGCCACGGGCTCTCGGCTCCCGGACGAGGGCGAGCAGAGAGCGCGCCACGAAGTCCGCGGTGACCGCGTGCACGGGCTGATCGCGAAACGACGCGGGGATGACGCGAGGAGCGACCTCGCAGCCGCGCACCAGCCGCAGGAGCGCGCCATCGACGGGGCACTCCCCGGTCTCACCGTCGCCGAGGATCGCCGGGGCCCGGGCGATGGTGAGCGGCAGGTCCTTGGACGCGCGCTCCACCAGGCCTTCGCCGATCGCGCAGGCCTCCTCGGCCGTCTGCTGGAAGCGCTGCCCCACGCGCAGCTCCGACTCCAACACGCGCCCCCTGGCGTCACCGAGAGCCAGGACCGAAGAGAGGTACACGGCTGCTTCGAGGCGCCCTGCCACCCGGGCGAGCTCCACGAGCTCCGCGGCGCTCCGGAGGGCTGGGCAGTCCTCGAGGGTGTACCCCTCTCCCCCGGAGAGCTCCGCACACCAAATCAGTCGCTGGCTGCGGCCCGCGAGGTCCATGTACTCGGGGCCGCTCAGGCCGAGATCGACGGCGTCCCAGCGCCCCAGACGAGCCCGAGCGAACGGCCACTCCGTGGCGAGACGCTCGGCCTGGACCGGGGTCTCGACGAGGACCTCGACCTCGGGCCCCGCGCGCTCGGACCCCGCGCGTTTGGATCCCGCGACCTCGGCGTCGAGGACCCGGAGCACTGCCCGCGCCACGAGCCCCGGGTAGCCCACCAGCAGATATCGCTCGCTCAACGATCCATGACCTCAGAACGGGATGTCGTCGTCGTCGCTGCCACCGCCGTAATCCACGTCGTCGTATCCACCACCGCCGCTCGGCCCGCGATCGTCGTCCATCGAGCGGCCGCCGCCGCCGCCACCACCGCCGCC
>JAEWOQ010000069.1 GCA_023460875.1 Pseudomonadota bacterium | reverse complement strand
CAGCACGCCGCGCGCACATCCCCGGGGCTCACATCCGTCTACCTCGGCTCACCCCCGGTGATCCCAGGAGCCATCCTCTCGATCATATCAGTAAGCGCTCTCCGGTAGAGGTCGCCAGGGCTGCTCCGAAGGCGCCGATCGCCTCCGACCTCCCCCTGGGCCACCGCCTCCGATGGAACCTGTTCGGTTTCTCACGAAACCGCTACGCTGCCTAGCGACGACTCCCCTGTCCCCCCGAGGGAGCTCCTGAGTAGCCTCATGCCTCGACTCTCACAGCGTCAGATGCTGGCCATCGCTGCGATCGCCGCAGTCGCCATTTTCTTCGGTCTCACCCGTCGTGAGCTTTTGCTCCACTTCCTCGTCGTCGGCGGGGTGGGGGTCCTGGGTTCCCTGTGGGCCCTCTCCGAGCAGGACACGCGCGCCCTCGACCGCCTACGCCTCGCCCTCCGGCGCCTCACAGAAGGCCGCCCCATCACCCGCCCCAGCCAAGGGGACCCGGCGCTGCTCGCCGTGTACGACGAGCTGGACGAGGTCGCCTCTCAGGTCTCCGGCCTGCGCAGCTCCTCCGATGACCGCCTGAAACAGGTGGGCGAGCTCGCCGGCACCATCAACGAGTCCCTGCGCCGCCTCACGGAGGCGGTCGCTCAGCAACAGACCCTCAGCGACGAGGCCCAGCGCCACATCGGGGACTCCACCGCGACCCTGCACGACATCGCGCAGCACGTGGAGACCTTGGCCAGCGCCTCCGACGAGTCCAGCTCGTCGATCCTCGAGATGACGGCCACGAACGACGAGGTGGCCGAGAACACCGTGGAGCTCGCCTCGAGCGTGCGGGAGATGGTCGCCTCGATCGAGGAGATGACGTTCTCGATCAAGGAGGTCGCCAAGAACGTCGACGCCCTCTCGCTCACCGCCGAGGAGACCAGCTCGAGCATGAACGAGATGGACGTCTCCATCGATCAGGTGCAGTCCAACGCCAACGAGACCGCGCGCCTCAGCGAGGAGGTCGCCCAAGACGCCGAGCTCGGCGCCGAGGCCATCCTCAAGACGATCGGCGAGATCTATCGGATCAAGGAGAGCAGCCAGGAAGCGGTGGCGGTGATCTCGAACCTCGGCTCTCGCATCGAGGCCATCGGCCAGATCCTGAACGTCATCGACGAGGTCGCCGAACAGACGAACCTGCTCGCCCTCAACGCCGCCATCATCGCGGCCCAGGCGGGAGAGCACGGCAAGGGGTTCGCCGTGGTCGCCGACGAGATCAAGGATCTCGCCGAGCGCGCCGGAGCGAGCACGAAGGAGATCGCCGAGCTCATCAAGACGATCCAGTCGGAGAGCAAGAACGCCATCAGCGCCGTGGAGCGCGGCGCCCACATCGTCGATCGGGGCGTCGAGGTCTCCAACGAGGCCGAGCGGGCCCTCAAGAAGATCCTCGAGAGCTCCCAGAAGAGCACGAACATGGTCCGCGCCATCGCCCGGGCCACGGTCGAACAAGCCAAGGGCTCCAAGCAGGTCACGGACGCGATCGGGCGCATCGCCGAGACGGTGCAGCAGATCGCCGCGGCCACCGCGCAGCAGGCGCGCGGCTCGGAGCTGATCATGAAGAGCGGCGAGAAGATGCGCACCATCTCCCAGCAGGTGGAGCGCTCCAGCCAGGAGCAGAGCCGAGGCGGCCGCCAGATGACCCAGGCCATCGAGAGCATCAACAGCATGCTGAGCGAGCTGAACTCCGCCCACCGGGATCAGACCCTGGGCTCCGAGCGCGCCCTCGCCGTCACGCGCCGCATCGCCGAGGCGGCGCGGCTCCAGGACGAGGTCCTGCACCAGCTCATCACCCACGTGCAGCAGCTGCGACGCAACTCCGCCGAAGACTGGGACTGACGAGAGACCGAGCCGGCGGGATCAGCGGCTCGGGCCACACCCCACGGCGCCGGGGCTCGTGACCTCGACGCCGTGCTCCCCCACCGGGACGTCCGGCGGCACCACGACCTCGCCCGCGTAGACGCCGCGGGCGTCCGTGGGCAGGGACCCGAGGGGAATCGCCCTCCCCTCCTCGGTGCGCAGGGCGAAGTCGACCCGCCCAAATCCGCAGGGGCCGCCCGCGCCTTCGAGGCGGCCCATCACCCGCAAGGGGTGGCCCCGGCGGATCGACCCGTGCCCCAGCTCCAGGGTCACGGTGCTGGGCGGGCCCTGCTGCCCCTCGGCTCCAGCGCTCGCCCCCTCTGGGACGACGTCTCCCGACGGCGACGCAGCGCCTGGCATCACGTCGCCTGGCACCAGATCACCGGGATCGAGCTCACCAGGGTCCTCGGGGCGCGCGTCCCCCAGATGGCCGTCGGACGTCGAGCTGCCGTCGCTGTCGCGCTGCGGGCTCCCCAGCTGCCCTGAGCTCGGGCCAGCGCCGTCATCCCCTGCTGGTCCCTCCGGCGGAGGCCCCGTCGGACGTCCCAGCCCCGGAGTGGCGGCCCCTGGATTCGAGCGCGCGGGCCAGGGGAACGCGTCGCTGGGCGGGCGATGGAGCGGCACATCGAGGGGGCGCTCGTACTCGATGCGCCCCGCCGCTCCCCCGAGATCGATGCGGTGCCAGAGCCGGCCGTCGAACACCTCGACCCAGGCGTGGGCCTCGTTGTGCACGAAGCGCGTGGGCAAGCCCAGGCGATGGGCCGTGACCACGAACGCGTACGACCTGTGCCGGCACACTCCCTTCCGCGACAAGGCGAGCTCTTCGTAGAGCCCCTCCGTGCTCGCCGCTGCGGGCAGCTCCGCGGACGGCGCGAAGCTCCGGAAGTGAGCCACCAGGCGCTCGAGGGCCTCCGCGGGCTGGAGGTGGCGCGAGACCCCGAGCCGCTCGAGCACCCGATCCGCCTCGTCCTGCACTCGAGCGGGTAGCGCGGGGGTGTGTTCGCGGAGATCATCCCAGCTGGTCGCCGCGAAGCGACTGCCGAAGACGGCCCGCGGCACCGACAGCTGCATGAGCAGCCGCGCCCGGATCGAGCGCTCCCCGACGGCGAACCAGTTCCCCGCTCCGTCCACCTCCACGGCCACCTCCACGGCCGGATCCGTGTGCAGCGCGAGCAAGCGCGCTCCGGGAGCCACGCTGGGGATGCGCACCGGGGTGTCGGCGATGAGCTCCACCTGGACATCGCCGAAGAAGGCGTCCTCTCCAGCGAGCGCGCTGCCGCCCACCTCCAGGACCCGGCGCCGCGCGTCCCTCACCGCCAGCTCCAGGTTCTCACCGACGCGGTCGAAGGCGAACAGGCGCTTGAACGGCGCCACGCTGGGCGAGAACGGATCGTCGTAGCGCACGACGTCCGGCTGCGTGGTCAGCCGATCGATCTGATAGGCGGCGTCCACGCCCTGCCCCGGCCCCGCGCCGCCGTAGACGCTGTTGGAGCGGCTCGCCTCGCCGGGCGCGGGGACCATCCCGCTCGGCGTGTCGAGGGCCGCGGGCAGGCGCCCTCGCGCCGTCGTCGCGCCCCAACGCAGGTCTTCGGCCGGGTCGGGCTCGAAGTGCACGTGGCGCATCGGACTGTCGGCCTGCCCCGCTCCGGCCGCGGACAGCACCAGGAGCGCCAACGTGGCCGCGGGCCCCCGATACGACAGGGATTTTCCTCGGGTGGGGCGCCTCACGTCCCGGAGTCTAACCCATCCCGACGTGGAGCACTGCTTGCTCTATAGTAGGCCCCATGAAGTCTGGCGTGGACGAATCGACCCTGGGGGAGCCGGTCAGCCCGGCCCGTCTGGAGCAACAGCTCCGGGAGCTGCCCGAAGCCTGTCAGCGGCTCCTCGACGAGCACCATTTCCGTCCGGAGCAGCTGCTGCGGCTGGCGCGCAGGCTCCAGGAGCCGGGGCAGGACGTCAACCGCGTCAAAGGTCGGGTGAGCCCCTGCGCCCCTGAAGACCTGGCGCGCCTCCCGGAGCCCGGCACCCCTGAAGCTCAGCGCCTGCGGGAGCTCGGCGAGGAGGCCCTGCGCAACGGTCAGTGCGCCCTCGTGGTGCTCGCGGGGGGCATGGCCACCCGCATGGGGGGCGTCGTGAAGGCCCTCGTGGATGCCGTCCCAGGCCACACCTTCCTCGACCTGCGCCTCCAAGAGGCCCAGTCCCACCAGGCCCGCCACGGGGCGCAGGCCCCCCTGTGGCTGATGACGAGCCACACCACGGCGGAGCCGACGATCGACGCCATCGGCGCGCGTCTGGACGGCTACGCCGTGGCGACCTTCCCCCAGCTCCTCTCGCTCCGCCTCACCCCCGACGGCCAGGTGTTCCGCGACGCCCAGGGCGAGCCGAGCGTCCACTCCCCGGGGCACGGGGATCTGCCCGACGCCTTGAAGCAGAGCGGCCTCCTCGACCGCTTCGTCGACGAGGGGGGGCGCGTCGTGATGGTCACGAACCTCGACAACCTGGGCGGCGGGCTCGATCCCCTGGTCGTCGGCTTTCACCTGGCAGGGCGCGCCGCCGTGACCTGCGAGGTCGTCGACAAGGTGGCGGGAGATCGCGGAGGCATCCCCGTGCGCCTCGACGACCAGCCCGTGGTGCTCGAAGAGTTCCGCCTGCCGGGGAGCTTCGATCCAGCCTCCGTCGGGGTGTTCAGCGTCAACACCTTCCTCTTCGACGCCAAGGCGCTGCAGCAGCTCTCCATGGACTGGACCTACTTCACCGTGGAAAAGAAGGTCGAGGGGGCTCCGGTGATCCAGTTCGAGCGGCTCATCAACGAGGTCACCTTCGCTTTGCCGACCCGTTACCTCCACGTGACGCGCGCCGGCACGGGGTCGCGCTTCCTCCCCGTGAAGGACTACGATGAGCTCGAGCGTCGCCGCCCGGAGATCCTGGCGGTGGCTCGGGAGCGCGGCATGCTGCCGCCAGGAAGCCAACACTCATGAAGCAATCACGTCGCCACGGGGGCGCGCCCCCCGCGGGTCGGAGCCGCGGCTTCGCCCCTCGCCTCGCGCTGCGAGCCCTCGGTCGGAGCGCCCTCGGTCGGAGCGCCCTGGTCGCGCCCCTGGTGTGGGGGGCGCTCGCCGCCTTCGCTGCCCCTGAGGCCCTGGCCCAAGAGCCCGTGAGCCGGCCCGTGCAGCTGCCCGCGCCCGGGCGCAGCGTGGCCGGCAACGGCGACTCGACGGCGATCGTGGAGAACCCGGCGAACCTCGCGTTCCTCCCCGGCGCGGAGCTGCGCTGGTCGGGCTTCTTCCTCGACGATCGGGCGATGGTGCCCTCCCAGGGGCACGCCTTCGGGCTGGCCTTCCCGGTGCCCTTCCTCCCGATGGCCACGGGCATCCGTTACGACTTCGTGAACCCGACGGAGGCGGTGTCTCAGCACCTCTTCCAGCGCCAGGCGAACTACCACTGGCTCACCTGGGCGCTCGCCCTCGGCTCCGAGAAGGCGGCCCTCGGGTTCTCGTTCCAGCGCTCCTACTCGAGCAGCGGCGCGCTCCACGGCTTCCGCAGCTGGTCGGCGTCCGTGAGCACGCGCCCCAGCGACTACTTCGGGTTCGCGGTGGTGGCGCGGAACATCAACGGCCCCCACAGCGACTGGGGCACCCGCATCGGCCCCTCCTACGACCTCGCTGGCGTGATCCGCCCCACGGGCACGGACGTGCTCGAGCTCGGCGTCGAAGGGCGGTTCATCGACGAGGAGGGCGGCTACTGGGTGCCGCGCGGGGTGGTCGACGTCGCGATCCCGCAGTTCGGGCGGCTGCGCGGAGACTTCGCCATGAGCGATCCCTGGGAGGACGTGCGTCAGCGCGCCTGGGTCGCCTCCGCGAGCCTCGTGCTCGTCGGCAACCCCTTCGGGGGCTCCGTCGAGCTGTCCGGGGGCACGCGCTTCGGCAACGGCCTGGGCAACCAGGCGAAGGGAGTCCCGCAGCACAACATCCACACGGAGGTCGCGTTCCGGAGCTTCCGGGAGAACTGGGGGGCCGGCGCACGACGCACGGCCGTGCGCGTCCGCATGGAGGACACCCCAGGCGCGCGCCAGCACGTGGCGCTGCTCCGCCGGCTCTGGTCCCTGGCCGACGACGAGCCCGCCGTGCGCGCCGTCGTGCTCGAGCTGCGCGCGTCCCCAGCGAGCAGCTTCGCGCACGTCCAAGAGCTCCAAGACGCGCTGTACTACCTGCGCCAGCAGGACAAGCTCGTGCTCTGCCACCTGGAGGACGCCAGCGGAGCCGCCCTCTACCTGTGCTCCGCCGCGGATCGCATCCTGGTCAACCCCGCCGGCGGCGTGCGCTTCGCGGGCCTGGCCTCGCGCTATTTCTACTTCCGCGACCTGCTCGACAAGCTGGGCATCCGCGCGGATTTCGTGCGCATCGGCGCCCACAAGAGCGCCCCGGAGCAGTTCGTGCGCAGGGGCTCCACGGAGACCGCCCAGGCGGACAAGAAGGAGCTGCTCGCCGAAATCGAGCGCGAGATGACGAGCTCGATCGCCATGGGGCGCGACCTGTCCCCCAGCGAGCTGCGCGCCACCATCGCCAAGGGGCCCTTCGTCTCCGTGGAGGCCAAGCGCGCCGGGCTCGTCGACGGCTACGCCTTCGACGACAACCTCGAGTTCGAGGTGTCGCGCTTGGCGGAAGAAGAGCTCATGCTCGTCGACGACCACCGGAGCCCGCGGCGGGAGAAGCGCTTCGGCCCGCAGCGACACGTCGCGCTCGTCTACGTGGACGGGGACATGGTCGACGGGCGCAGCCAGTCGTTCCCCTTCGTGGGGGTGCGCACGGTGGGCTCCTACACCATCGCCGACTCCCTGCGGCAGGCGCGGGAGAACCCACAGATCGGCGCGGTCGTGCTCCGAGTGGAGACGGGGGGCGGCTCTGCCATGGCCGCGGACGTGATCTGGCGTGAGGTGCAGCTCACGGCCGCCACCAAGCCGGTGGTGGTGAGCATGGGCCGGGCGGCGGCCAGCGGCGGCTACTATATCTCCGCGCCGGCCACGCACATCTTCGCCAACCCGCTCACGATCACTGGCAGCATCGGCATCTTCTACGGCAAGGTGGACGTCGCCGAGCTCTTCCGGAAGATCGGCGTCGACACGGAGGTCTACAAGACGGCGCCCCGCGCGGACGCGGAGTCCGTGTTCCGCCCCTACACGGCAGAGGAGAAGGCCGAGCTGAAGCGCAAGGTGCAGCAGTTCTACGGCCTGTTCCTGCGCCGGGTCGCCGACGGCCGCGGGATGAGCAAGCAGGCCGTCGACGCGGTCGCGCGAGGTCGCGTCTGGACGGGCCGCCAAGCCCTGGAGCGCGATCTCGTCGACGAGCTCGGCGGTCTCCGGCAAGCCCTGGCCTACGCTCGCGCGGCGGCGGGCATGGGGGCGGAGACTCCCATCGTGGAGCTGCCCGTGCCGCAGACCAGCTTGGTCGGGCGCCTGCTCGGGGTGGAAGGACTCCAGCAGAACCTGGACGCGCAGGTGCTGCTCCCGGGGGAGCTCCGGGAGATGCTCGGCGCCCTCGCCCCCTTCGCGATGTACGACGGCAGCCAACCCCTGGCCCGCATCGAGATGCTGCCCGTCGGGCTCCCTTGAGCGCGCCGCACCCTGCTCCTCCGCACCTGCTCCTCCGCCCATGACCGCCGACGACCACGCCGCTGCTCCCGAGCCGTCCCCCGCCCTCCTCGAGGCGAGCGCGGGGCGGCTCCTCGTGGACGGCTACCCGCTGCTCGAGTTCGCTCCCTGGCGGGCGGAGGGCCACGGCTGCTGCCTCACGGGCGACTTCTCGGCGCTGCTGCGTTGGCTCCTCCACGAAGGGGAGCTCGAGGGCTCCCTCACCGTCGCCGGGCTCCACCCCCACGACGCCCTCCGCAGGGGGCTGCTGGGCCTGGCGCTCTCCTCCACGACCTGGGACCCGAGCTGGACCGTCGGCGCCGCATTAAAGGCATCTGCTTCCCTCGTCGGGGCGTCTCCTGCGCAGATCGATCACGCCATGGCGCGGGCACGGCTCACCCGGCACCGGGGCAGCCGGCTCGCGCAGCTCAACCGCCCCCAGCGCCGCCTGCTGGCCCTGGCCGCGGCCCTGGTGACCGAGCCCGCGGTGGTGCTCCTCGACCGCCCCTTCGCGGGGCTCGACGACGAGGCGGCGCAGTTCGTGGAGACGGTGCTCTGGGAGATGTGCGAGGGGCGCCGTTGGGTCGCCCTCGTGGACGTGGCCAGCCCCTGGGAGCGGCGCCTGTGCGAGCGCGCCGACGCGGGCGTGTTCGTGGCGCGGGGAGGGCGGATCGTCGGACCGTTCCAGAGCGAGGATTGGCTCTCCGGGCCCCAGGTGTTCTGGGTCCACCTGATCGGCGCCGGAGCCGCCGAGGCCCTCCGCGCCGAGGCGACCCAGGTGGACGCGGGCCCCGCCCCGGACACCTTCATCGTGCAGGGGCTCTCTGGCCGCCACATCGCCGAGCTGGCCCGCTCCGCCGGGGCCCGCCTCCGCGAGCTCGTCCCCCTGTCCCACGCGGCCTCGTGCTATTGAGCGGCCGTGACCGCCGACCGCCAGGCCCTCGTCAAAGCTCGCCGCATCGTCGTGAAGGTTGGGTCCCGGACCCTCGCGAGGGACCCGGAGCTGCCCCGGCGCTTGGCGGCGCAGTTCGCCGCTCTCATCGCAGAAGGACGGAGCGTCGTGCTCGTCTCGAGCGGCGCCGTCGCCATCGGCTGCAATCGCCTCGGCTACGCCACGCGCCCCACGGACGTCCCGTCGCTCCAGGCCGCCGCCTCCGCGGGTCAGTCGGTGCTCATGCGGCGCTACGACGAGGCCTTCGCCGAGCACGGCCTCACCGCCGCCCAGGTCTTGCTCACCCACGCGGATCTCGCCCACCGGGCGCGCTTGAACAACGCGCGCGCGGCCCTCGGAGCGCTGCTCGAGGCGGGCGCCATCCCCATCATCAACGAGAACGACGCGGTCGCGACGGAGGAGCTGCGCGTCGGTGACAACGATCAGCTGGCGGCGATGGTGTCTCCCCTCATCGGCGCAGACGCCCTCGTGCTCCTCACGGACGTGGCGGGCGTGCTCGACGCCGCCGGCGAGCGCATCCCCACCTTCACGAACCGCTCCGACTTCACCGACCGCGGCTCCGCCGATCGGGTGGGCAGCGGCGGCATGCAGAGCAAGCTGGAGGCCGCCCACAAGGCCCAGCGCTCGGGAGCGGCGGTGGTGATCGGCCCCGCGGGTCACCCGGACGTGCTCGTCGACGTCTTCGCCGGGCGCGACGTGGGCACCTACTTCGTCCCCGTCGAGGCGGTGCTGCGCGCGCGCAAACACTGGATCGCCTACACGTTGCGCCCGACGGGGGCGGTCCTGGTCGACGCGGGGGCGGTGCGGGCGCTGCGCACGGGCAAGACGAGCCTCTTGCCGATCGGCGTGCTCGGCGTGCGCGGCGACTTCCACGTCGGTGACTCCGTGCAGATCATCGGCCCGGAGGGCACGGAGGTGGGGCGCGGCCTCACCCGGCTCGGCGCCGTGGACGTGGCGCGAGCGGCGGGCAAGAAGGGCCGCGATCTGGAGCTGATCTTCGGCGGGCGGAGCGATTTCGAGATCGTGCACCGGGACGACCTGGTGCTCACGCCCCACTGAGGCTTGGCGCGGCCGCGATCCTCGTCGGATTTGTGTCGATACCGGCGCGCTGGGTTACCATGCGCCGCCCATGGCCGCGCTGCTGAGGTTCTTGCTTTGGACCGCCCTCGTGCTCGGCGTGATCGGCGCCTTCTTGCACCTGACGATGTTGCGCGTCTGGCGCGTGCCGATGAACGATCCGGTGTTGCAGGCGTCCCTGACGCCCACCCTCGAGCCCGGCGACCTGGTCGTGTTGTGGCGACTCACCGAGCCGACCTTCGGAGATCTCGTGCTTTGCCCGGAGCCCGACTACCCGGAGCGCGTCGTCATCGGCCGCGTCTTCGGGGAGGGCAACGACGTCGTCGAGTTCGAGAAGGGCTTACCGAAGGTGAACGGCAAGACCTTCTCCGTCGAGCGCCAGTGCACTCCGAACGAATTCTCCGTCACGCATCCGGACGACGAGAGCAAGGAGATCACCCAGCGCTGCTACTGGGAGGCGATGGCCAACCGGGTCCACATGACCGGCAGCACCCACAACTACGGCACCCCACGGGATTGGGAGGAGACCACGGTGCCCCCGGGCCAGCTGTACCTGGTGAGCGACAACCGCCTCTTTCCCTACGACTCCCGCGACTACGGCCCTGTCCCCAAGGAGAGCTGCCATGAGACCGTGGTGTTTCGACTCCTCAGCCGTGATGGCTGGCGCGACACGGACGCCCGCTTGACCGTCATCCAGTGACGGGGCTCTGACGGGGCCCGCCGCGCCCACGCAGCCAGTCGCCACGCAGCCCGGTCACAGGCAGCCGGTCACAGGCAGCCGGTCACACGCAGCCCGGTCACACGCAGCCCCGGTCACACGCAGCCCAGGTCACACGCAGCCCGGTCACACGCAGCCCAGGGCCTCGCGGCGCAGCGCGACGCTCCGTTCGGAGGACGGCCCCGCGGAGCGCCCCTCGGACTTCACAGCGGGCCCCGTCTGGACGACACTGGGAGTCCCCCGGAGCGTGGGAGCTCCACGGAGCCCACGTCCGGCAGGAGACTCGTCCAGTGAGGTGCGCGATGGAACAAGCCAGGTACTACATTTGCCAGTCGTGCATGACCCCCGTCCCGACTGCGCACAAATTCTGCGGTCGCTGTGGCACCAACGTGCCCGAAGACGAGCTCAAGCTCCAGGAGCGCTACTTCAGCGACATGCAGGATCCCGCCAAGGCGCGCCTCGTGCTCATCCGAGGGGAGGGTCAGGAGGGGCTGAGCTACCACCTCAAGGCTTCCCAGCACGTGGTGGGGCGCAAGGGGCAGATCGAGTTCCCGGACGATCAGTTCATCTCGCCGCGGCACGCCAACCTCTTCTACCGAGATGGCCGGCTGACGGTGCGCGACGAGGGCTCCGCCAACGGCACCTATGTGCGGATCCGCCAGTCCGCGGAGCTGAGCCCCGGAGACACCTTCATCGCGGGGGATCAGCTGCTGCGCGTGGAGCCGATGCCCCACGACGCCGACCAGGCGGACGCGCAGGGCACGTACTTCTATGCGTCCCCCACCACCGCAGCGGCGTTTCGCGTCAGCCAGGTGCTCGAGGGCGGCGCCGCCGGGTTGGCCTTCTGCGCCCTGGGCGAGGCCGCGGAGATCGGCCGTGAGGGGTGCGATCTGAACTTCCGCGACGATCCCTACCTCTCCCCCAAGCACTGCCGCGTCGAGCAGCGGGGCAACCAGTTCGTGGTCACGGATCTCGGGAGCAAGAACGGGGTCTACGTCCGCCTCAAGACGGAGCAGCCCCTCGATCACGGCGACTACCTGTTCATCGGCCGCAAGCTCCTGCGCGTCGAGCTGAACGCCTGAGGGACTCTCCGCCCACCACGGCCCCCGCCGGCCACGGCCCCCGCCGCCATCCCCCGAGCCTCTGCCGATGCTTACGGCGAGGTCGACGGCGCCCGTCTTCTTCGGGAGAGCCCCCTTCGAGAAGGTCACCCTCCATGCACGTCCGACCCAGCCTCCGGCGCCACCTGCCCCTCTGCCTGCTCCTGCTCGTCGCTGGCGCCGCCTGCGACTCCAAGTCGAAGGCACCGGAACCCGCCGCCCCCGCCAGCCCCGCGGCGGACGTGGCCGACCCCGCGCCCGCAGCCCCGACGAACGAACCTCAGGCGGCGCCCAGCGGAGGCTCCGGCGCGACGGTCCAGGCCGCCGTCGGTCAGCCCGCCCCCGACTTCACCCTGCCGGACCTCGACGGCGACCCGGTGCGCCTCGCGGATCACCGCGGCAAGACCGTGGTGCTCGAGTGGTTCAACCCCCAGTGCCCCTTCGTGCGCATGTCCCACACCAAGGGCTCCCTGGTCGACGCGCCCGCCCGTCACCAGAAGGACGGCGTCGTCTGGCTCGCCATCAACTCGAACGCCCCCGGCAAGCAGGGCCACGACCCCGACGTGAACCGCCAGGCCCTGACCGAGCTCGGTATGGACTACCCGCTGCTGCGTGACGAAGCCGGCGACGTCGGCCGCCAATACGGCGCCACCCACACGCCCCACATGTTCGTCATCGACCCGAACGGCACGCTCGTCTACGCGGGCGCCATCGACAACTCACCAGACGGCGAAGGCGCCTCCCCCCAGGGCGGCACACTGGTCCGCTACGTCGACCAAGCCCTCGCGGAGCTCGCCGCCAACAAACCCGTCAGCGTGCCCCAGACGAAGGCCTACGGCTGCACCGTGAAGTACGTCGACTGAGCCCGGCCGAGATCCGAAGCCGACATCCTCGCGGGGCTCGTGACCGCTTCCTCCCAGATAAGCCAGGAGGTCGGGACTTCGCCGCGTAGACCAGCGCCGCAGGCCGGGCAGCACGCCTCTCCGGCGGCAGCCTCACTCGCAGCTCGCCGGGTCGAAGACCCCCAGGTCGGTCGGCCCGACAACGAGGGTGCCCCCGATCGACTTCTCGCTGAACGCCATCCCCGCTCCGCAGATGAGCTCCTCGTCTACCAGAAGGAAGACGTCTTCACCCACCGACTCGAGGTTGTCGAAGACCCCGATCTGCTCAGCGCTGGTCAAGCGCACCTTCATGGACCCGCTGATGCGGCGCACCTTCTACAATCCCGCCGCCACCGGACCGAGCAACATCTGCACGGATGCCATAGGGCATTCTTACGCGCCGAGCTGCAGTGGAGCGCGCGGAGCCCCATAATGCCCTCGCGCTTGCTCCCTGGCGCGCTCAGCGCCTTGCTTCTTCTGGGTTGTAATCAAGAAACGCCGGACGCCGAGGGCACGGCGGACCGAAAGCTGGAGGCGACGGAGGGGCTGGTCTTGCAGGAGGCTAGCCCCTCTGCAGGGCTCGTCGGACGGCTGCAGAGCCAAGGAGGCCTCATCTCGTTCGAGGCTCGCCGCCCGGACCTTTCGGATCCCATGCTCCGCAGGGACCCCGACGCGAAAAGCTCCGCGATCGTCCGCATCCGCGATAGCCGCGGCACGACGATCTGGGGCGTCGCTGGCCAGGCGGTGCCCGCTCCGAACGAAGGCGACGACAGGACGTCCCGCACCGCGCCCCCATCGACCGCCGATTTGGAGCTCGTCAAGATGCTCCCGGAGGTCCTGCGGAAGAGCGGCCTGGACGAGAAGGCCTTGGACCTGGAGCTGAAGGCCCTGGACGACGCAGCCGCGGCTTTTCGGGGCACCGGCGGCCGCAGGGACGTCATGCCTAGGATGCCGACCGTGCCTCCCGAACAAGCGCAGTGAGCGGCGGTGTCCGCGGGATTCGAATGCAGGCGCCGATGGGCGGACGTATGTCGACGAGCACCGAAAACCGCGTCTAACTGGGTGAAGACGCCCAGAGCAGCCGGCAAATCTTCACCCACCCGAAGTTGGCCCGGGCTGGGAACGGGTTCGTTGGGACGGGGAGGCGCCTCCATGCGGCCCGAGCGCAGTGCGTATCTCGGCCATCGTGATCAGCCGTCTCGGGCATCGGGATCACCGCGGCAGCCGTATGAGGAGCAGGAGTCACCGTCGACGGAGGGGCAGCAGCCGTCGGACGAGCAAGGACCGTCGTCGAAGGAGCAACTCCGTCCCGGAAATCCGCAAACGGCGCGAGGGTCCCCCTGAGCGCTCGCTCCCGTCCCCTCCTGCATGATCTGACCTCCCCTCGAACGGAAGCCGCGGTCCCTTCGAACACGCCCTGAGGTGGCTTTGCCTGCCAGATTCCCCGAAGTTCTGACCTGGCGACCACTCGCGGATCTCGGCGGGCAGTTCTCTAACCCACCGAACTCACGGGACTAAACGACCTGCGGCGACGGCCCGACGAAACCCGGCTCGGTCCGCGGACATCCCGGCTGGGTCAGCGCTCCGCCATCAGGCGAGCCGGTTCCAGTTTGGCTGCAAGACGGTCGTCGCGGCCCGGTCGATGCCCATACTGCTCAGACTTGCAGGGGTTGCTCGTTCGATCCACACCTTCAGGGTGCCCGGGTTGGGCCGGGTCCCTTTGAGGAGTCCCCCATGGCGAAGAACGAGAAGACATCCCCGAGCGTCGCCCGCAAGGCGTCGGCAGTGCTGACCAATCCCAATGCGAGCCCGAGAGCCAAGTGCGCTCGCCCACCCCTAGGTGATTATTCTTCGTGAGATGGGGTTCCACAAACGCACGGCCCTGCACTTCGCGTTGTGAACCTGCCCAGGTCACCATCGCATATAGTCGTCGTCGGTCGGTTCTGTGATATCGTCCAACAAGGCCTCCTCGTTTGAAGTCAGCCCCAGATTTCGCTTATTATGCTTCAGTTGATTTGCCGCCAAGGTCCTCCCAACCCCGTATTTATCCGCAAGCACCGTCAATGTCTTGTCGGCGTTCTTGTGGAGCTTGTACTCGTTTCTGGCGCACCACCCCGGGAGCAGGAACTGTCCAGCAAAGGCATTCGCTCGCCGTTCTAGAACGTAAGGCGAATTCCCCCCTAAGACTTCGGCAAGAGGCAGAGACCTGCGTCGGTCGACTAGAAGGTGACAGATTTCGTGTGCGAGAGTTGCCCGCCGCCCCCAAGCATGCTGGGCTCTTTTGCCCTGAACATTGATTAGGACGGCGGGCCCGTGCTTCGGACCCCAGCAGCCGATTGCATCAATTGAACGAGAAAGCCTGACGTCGATGATTCGCACACCCCATTGGTTGAGACACCCCTCAACGTCCACCTTGGCCCCGAAGCCCACTCCCAACACGTCCCTGAGTTTGTCAGCAAGCTCGTAGCCCTGCTCATAAGGATCAAGCCCAATAAGGCTTTCTAGGTGACTGGCGAGGATCTCTCCCTGGGTGTCCAAGGTTTCAGTAGTAAGGGGGGGCACCGCCCGGATTGCGGAAATAATTTGTATCCGGTCCTCCCGCGTGGGAGCCGCCCCGCGAGAGAAGCGGGCCGCGGCCGCAAGCTCCGAATCGGCTCCTGCCTGCGGATCAAGTTCCCAGAAGCTCAGATCAGTTCCTGGAATCCACGCTCGTGCTGGCGACCCCGTGGCAAGGTGAATGAGAACGTTGTCCTCCACTTGATTTCTGCATCGCCACGCTTCGAGGCTCTTTCGCACTCGTGGCTCATGCCGGGCCGGAGCAACACGTTCGGAGATCTTGTCTCCTATACGAGCCAGGTCTTGGACAACAGAATCCATAGAAAACGCCAAGAGATCGGAATCCGTAGCCACCGTCGCGACGTTTCCTTGTCGTACGACATACAGCGACGGAAGGTGAAGTCCGTGTATACCTCGGGCAAGATCGTGACGATCCTCAAATCGGAATACTTCTTCGTCCTCCCGATCCTTCTCGGATTCAGAGTAGTAGCCGTTTGTCCATCGACTTTCGAGCACCGACCTAAGGCTCCGAGGATCGCTCAGGTTTAAGCCCAACGGATACGTCTGCTCGGTTGTCAGGTAACACCACGTGCTCGCTAGGAATTCGAGCAACTCAATCCAGCTCCACTCTATCCGACCCGGAGCATCGGCGCTTCCTGAAAACCAGAGTGGCTTCTTGTCGACAAGGAGGATCGCGGAACCCCAGCCAAGCGCAGTGCCGGATGCGGCGTTCTGCGGAGGATCCGACCAGGTCACGTCGAAGTCAATTGTCATTTGTGCATCCTCGAATGGTCTTGAAGCCATCTCTTGAACGCTCTGCCATGCCCCGCGTCAGTAGCCCGGGCCTCAAGCTGCCGAAGTATGCGCCGTGGCATGGTTCCGCACCATGGATAGCCGTGGTATGACACACCTATCTCCGTAGGGCGAGCCTCGTACGGTACTCCCTCGTAAACATTATAGATCCGATACGGATGAGCGTCGATGGGGTCTCGCACATAAGGCACCCCGTCGACCAACAGGTCTTGGGCGATCGATCGAGTGATGCTTGATGAGCATTTGCCAACCTGCACACCATCTTGCGTCACGAATCCAGCCTCAGGGCTGTTCCAACAGTGCTTAAATCGTTCATCGCCAGGATCATATAGATATTGGGCAGTCCTAGGGCGTACCTCCCTGCCGCTGTTCGGACTGGTGGGGGGGGGG
>JAEWOQ010000068.1 GCA_023460875.1 Pseudomonadota bacterium | reverse complement strand
CCATGCCGCCCATGCCGCCCATGCCGCCCATGCCGCCCATGCCGCCTCCGCCCATGGCGGGCTCGCCGGCGGCGGGCTTCGGCAGCTCGGTGATGGCCGCCTCCGTGGTCAGGAGCAGCCCTGCGATGCTCGCGGCGTTCTCCAAGGCGGTGCGCACCACCTTGACGGGATCGATGATCCCAGAGGCCTCCAGATCGCCGTACTGCTCGGTGCGAGCGTCGTAACCGAACGATCCTTCGCCTCCCCGCACCTTCTCCACGACCACCCGCGCGTCGTCGCCCGCGTTGGCCGCGATCTGCAGCATCGGCGCCTCCGCCGCTTGGGCCAGGAGCTTGGCACCCACCTGTTGATCGGGCCCGTCGAGCTTCAGCTTCTCCACCGCCGTGGCGGCGCGGAGCAGCGCTACACCGCCGCCGACCACGTAGCCCTCCTCGACGGCAGCGCGGGTCGCGTTCAGGGCGTCCTCCACGCGATCCTTGCGCTCCTTGACCTCGATCTCCGAGTGCCCGCCCACCTTGATGACGGCGACGCCGCCGCTCAGCTTCGCGAGGCGCTCCTGGAGCTTCTCCTTGTCGTAGTCGCTGTTCGTCTCCTCGATGGCGCGACGAATCTGCTCGACGCGAGCCTTCACGTCGCCTGCGGGGCCCTGCCCGTCCACCAGCGTGGTGTTCTCCTTGTCGACGAGGGCCCGCTTGACGCGCCCGAGATCGGCGATGGTCGCGCTGTCCAGCTTGCGGCCGAGGGCTTCCATGAAGGGCGTTGCCCCCGTGAGGGCCGCGATGTCCTTGAGCATCTCGGTGCGGCGATCGCCGAAGCCGGGCGCCTTCACCGCGCAGACCTTGAGCACGCCCCGCAGCTTGTTCACCACCAGGGTCGCGAGGGCCTCCGCCTCCACGTCCTCGGCGATGATGAGCAAGGGCGCGCCCGCCTGGGCCACGGCCTCGAGGGTCGGGATCAGATCCGCCATGGCGCTGATCTTCTTCTCGGACACGAGCACGTAGCAGTCCTCGAGCTCTGCCTTCATGCCCTCGGGATCGGTCACGAAGTACGGCGACAGGTAGCCGCGGTCGAACTGCATGCCCTCGACGATGTCGACGGTCGTCTCGAGGCCCTGGGCCTGCTCCACGGTGATCACGCCGTCGCGGCCCACCTTGTCCATGGCCTCCGCGATGAAGTCGGCGACCACCTCGTCGCCGTTGGCGCTCACGAGCGCGATGTGGCGGATCTCTTGGTGGCCCTGCACCGCCTTGGCCTGGCCGCGGAGCGCCTCCACCATGGCCACGGTGGCGCTGTCGATGCCGCGCTTGAGATCCATCACCCCGATGCCCGCCTCGACGAGCTTGAGGCCGTCACGATAGATCGCCTGCGCCAGCACCGTCGCCGTCGTCGTGCCATCCCCCGTGTCGTCGTTCGTCCGCGAGGCCACCTCGCGCACCATCTGGGCGCCTAGGTTCTGGAGCTTGTTCTCGAGCTCGATCTCCTTGGCGACGCTCACGCCGTCCTTGGTGACGTTCGGCGCGCCCCAGCTCTTCTCGATGGCGACGTTGCGCCCACGCGGTCCCAGGGTGACCTTCACCGTGTTGGCCAGGGCGTTCACCCCGGCGAGCATCTGGCGGCGGGCTTCACGACGAAAAGCGATGTCCTTGCTCATGCTGCTTCCTTCTGCGTCCGGACCTGCGCAGCGCCTTAGCTCCTGGGAGTCCCTGAGGGTGGCGCCCAGCTGTGCGCCTGACGACCCCTCGGGCCCTCTGCCGGCTGGCTCACCACGAGCCCGACCCGCCGCGTCATCCGAAGTGGCCGCAACTTAGGCACCCCTAGCGAGCGGTCAACCCCCTACCCTGCGACTCTCCGGGGGCCCTCACAAAATTCCTCACTGAACCCTTGCACAACGGACCGGTTGGAGATAGGAAGCCGCCCCAACGAACACGGGCACTTGCCCGGGCGGCTCGAACCGCACACGCTTAGGCGTACCAGCCAAGAGGGCAAGTCACGAAAATCGACAGGTCAGCGAGCTTGACCCCCCTGGCAACCCATTGGGGAATCGTCTAACGGCAGGACGCAAGATTCTGGTTCTTGTTATCTAGGTTCGAATCCTAGTTCCCCAGCTACTGGGAGGGGTGCTTCCCCCGAAACTCCCCTCCCCGCTCCCGAGTCCGCGCCCCACGGCGCAGATTCACCAAGGAGCACCCCGGCCCCATCGTCTAGTGGTTAGGACATCGGCCTCTCACGCCGGTAACACGAGTTCGAATCTCGTTGGGGTCACCACAACACCAAAGCCGCAGCCGAACCCGGGCGCCCCTCGAGGCCTCCGGGTTCGGTGTTTTGTGCTCCGCGCTGACCGTCGCGGTGCGGTCGCTCCCGCGGGGCGGCACCGCCCGGCGCCCGTCGGCTCCAGACGAGCGGCGCTGGCATTCACAAAAGAGACCGATCGGTCTCTTTTGTGAGGTCGCCGCGCTCCGGGTCCGAGGCGATCTCCGCCAGCAGACGCTGGCGCTCCGATCTCGGTCATTGCTTGTCCGAGCACCGCCGGATCCCCCTCCCCTTGGGGCGACCTCCTTGCTACTTTCCCACGTCGACATGTTTGGGAATGGACACCAGGGAGCGATCGGCCTCGGGCGCTTGGAAGTGAGCGCGGACGCGTCGAAGGTCCGCGATATCCTCGAAGATTGGTTGGAGTGGTGTGAACAGTTTCACGTCGCCGTGGAGGCGCCGCGGGGGGAGGACGACGGCGAGCTCTGGCAGCTCGTCTTCGAGAACGTCGAGTGCCTCGGCGCCATCCACGTGAGCCGCCTCCAGGACGCGGAGCCCGCCCTCGTGCAGGTGCTCCAAGAGTCGGGGCGGCTGCGCGTCTTCGCGGATCCAGCGGAGGCCCGGGGGAACCTCCTGTGGTTCGTGCGCGGCGTGGAGACCCGAGTGGCCTGGCCCGGTGGGTCCCTCGACGACGAGCTCCTGAGCAGCTCGCGCGCGCCGTGGGTGTTCTTGGGTGGGGCTACGGCGGAGCTGCCGGCCGGCCTGGGCCAGGTCCTCGCGACGCTCCGCTCCGAGGCACGGCGCCCGACGGACGAGGAGTTGATGGCGGTGTTCGCGCGCAAGGAGGCGCGGCCCCTCTTCCAGCGCGAAGTGCCGAGCGTCCGAGATGCCCTCCCCGCCTCCTCGAACTGCACGACCTTCTTCGACCTCGGCGAAGAGGCGCGCGAGCTGGCCCTCTGGTGCACCCTCGTCGGCGAGGGCACCCTGGACCTGGAGCGCGCCATTCGCCTCGCCGCCGAGCGCCTCCGCGCTCAGGGCTGGCTCGAGTACCAGCAGCTGCGCCAAGCGAGCGAAAACTACCGCGTCATCGAGGAGTGCCTGCGGTCCGCGCGCCGCCGGGGCGCGCGCTTCGATCGCCCACGCAGCGGCCACATCCGCGCCATCGCCGCCGACGTGACCGATCTCTCCGCCGACGACTGGCGCGACTGCGTGATGGGCGGCATCGCCGGCGAGGAGCGGATCCACCGCAGCCAGGTGATCCGCCAGGCGTTCCAGTACGCCCAGGAGGTCTACGGGCTCCGCATGCAGCGGCTCCGCACCGAGGGTCGCCCCGAGCGGGCGATCAAGAGCGCGATCAACAGCTGCGTCCGACAGGGGTACCTCCAGCGCGACGGCGCCGCGTACCTGATCCGGCGGGCGGAGCGCGGGAAGCCCCTCCTGCGGGGAGCCATCGACGTCACGGAGCGCGACGTCCCCACCCCGAGCGAAGCGTCACCCGACGCGCGCGCCCTCGAGGCCCCTGCAGCGGCGGAGCCGCAGCACGAGCACGCTCCCGTCACGGTGGAGTCCGTGGCGCCGACCGTGGATCCACCCATGGACGGCGCGTCCGCGAGCGAGACGACCGAGGCCGCGAGCGAGACGACCGAGGCCCCGGCAGAGGCCCCGGCAGAGGCGCCGACGACGGCCGTGGCCGCGCCCGAGGGCTCCGAGGAGGAGCCGGGGCGGCCGCGCTCCGCGTTGCTCGATCGCAGGCTGTTCGAGCTCGAGTTTCCGACCCGCACCCTGAACTGGGCCGAGCGCAAGGGCATCACCACCGTCGCTGAGCTCGTCGCCTTCGATCCGGACGCCTTCGCCCAGGAACGGAACGTCGGACGCCTCACGGTGCGGCAGACCCGCGCCGCCCTCGAGGAGGCCCTGGGGACGACCTGGGAGCGCGCCCGGGCTGCGCTGGCGAGCGGCGCCCCTGCTGGCGACGAGCCGGAGCCCCCGTCCTCCGAGGGGAGCGTCGAAGAGGAGACGGCCACCGTCGGCGGCGCGGCGGGCTGGGCGAGCTGCGCGCGGACCCTCGGCGATCGGCTCCGGGTCGTGCCACTCGAGGAGCTCGAGCTCCCCGTGCGGATGCGCAGCTTCGCGGCGGAGCAGGGCCTCACGACCGTGGGCGAGCTCCTCGCCTTCAGCTACGAGGATCTGCGCGCGCGCCCGAACCTCGGCCGCAAATCCCTCAGCGACACCTTGGACGCGATCCAGGACTACCTGAGCCAGCGGGACGCCCCCACCCAGTACGCGACCTTCCTCGACTCCTGGCGAGCGCAGCTCACGAACCTCAAGCCCGTGCATCGGCTCGTGGTGAGTCGCCGCGCCGGCGCCCACGGCCCCCGCGAGACCCTCGAGGAGATCGCGGGCATGCTCGGTCTCACCCGGGAGCGGGTGCGCCAGATCGAAGGGCGCGTCGTCGAGCGGCTCCAACAGAAGGCCCGCTGGCGCTCGGCGCTCCTGCGACGGCTCAGCGCCGCCTTCGGGGGCGCCCGCGCCCTGCCCGTCACCCTGCTCACCGAGGAGCCCTGGTGGCAGGGCGTCGAGCAGCAGGTGGCGCTCCTCGGCTACGTGCTACGGCACGTGCTCCGCGGTGACTACCAGCTCTTCGAAGCGCCGTCGGGGGCCACCTACGTCGCCCTCTTCTCCCGAGACGCCTTCGACGCCGCCCTCGCCAGCGCCAAGGCGCGCATCGAACACCTGGAGTTCCCCGTCGCCTACGACGCCGTGCTCGACATCCTCCGGGACGAGTGCGACGCCCTCGATCCGTCCCTCCTCGACGAGATGGAGGGCGCCTTGCAGGAGCTCTTGCTCCTCGACGAAGGGGATCCGTCGCAGGTCAACGGCTTCGGACGTTATCGGGACGCCGCCGTCATCGCCTTCCTGAACGCCCAGGACGAGCCGGTGCCCGTGAGCCTCCTCGAGGAGAAGCTGGGACGCGGCGGCTTCCCCGACGAGGTCATGTACTTCAAGCGCGGCGTCGTCGGCCTGAAGAAGCACTTCCCCGACTTCGACGACTGGGCGGCGCGGCTCGTGCCCGCCGTGATCGACGTGATGAACCAGCTCCCCGCGGGCCGGCAGTGGCTCGTGCCTGAGCTCCACGAAGAGCTCAGGGCGCGGGAGCTGCTCCCCGACTGGATGGGCCACTGGCACCTGGCGAGCCTGCTGCGCTCGAGCGGGCGGGTCGAGTACCTCGGGCGGCTGCGGGTCGCGCTGCGCGGCGGCGGACAGCAGCAGGAGCGCCTGCGCTTCGAGGACCTGTTCCTCGAGCTCCTCGAGGACGCTGGGAGCCCCCTCCCCTTCGACGAGCTGCTGCGTCAGGCGCGGACCCGCAGCGACGTCCGCGAAGAGACCGCCAAGCTCCTCCTGAACCAGGCGCCCTTCGTCCGCCTCGACAAGGAGCGGATCGGGCTGGTCGAGCGGGACATCCCCGGGGGCCCCGAGGCGGTGGCTGTGGCCGTGGACACGGTCGCGGCGCACCTCGCGGAGACGCAGCGGGGGCTCACGGCCCACCAAGCGACCCTGCTCGTGCAGCGTTTGTCGGAGGTGCACGCGGGCTGGAGCCGTCAGCTGGTGGTCTCCCTGCTGCGCAGCGAGGCGTCGCTGCGCATCGATCGCAGCAAGAACATCGGCCTCGACGGGTGGGACGACTCCCGCTGCCCGACCCGCGCGGAGTTCCTGCGCCGGGAGGTGGCGCGCGCGGGGGGCCAGCTCGCCATCGACCAGGCGCAAGCCCGCATGGCGGAGCTGTATGGCCGCGCCCCCGATCGCGGCCAGCTCGGCGCCCTGGCGGCGGAGGTCGGGCTCCAGCTGACGGGGACGGAGCTCACCCACTCGCCCGATTCTGCGCCCACGACGGCGCCGCCCGTCGCTGCGCCGCCCACGAC
>JAEWOQ010000067.1 GCA_023460875.1 Pseudomonadota bacterium | reverse complement strand
GAACCCCGCCACGAGAAAGCTCGGCTTCAGGGTGATGACGAGCACCTCGAGCCCGATGAGCACGAACAACACGGCGTTCAAGATCTCGTCGATGAGCTCCCAGAACTCGTCGAGGCGGCGCACCGACTCGTCGCTCAGCGCCGAGCGGCGCCCGCGGTTACCGATGAACAAGCCAGCGATCACCATGGCGAGCGGCCCCGAGAAGTGGAGGTAGGTGCACAGGACGTAGCCCCCCGTGACGCCCGCGAGCGTGAGCAGCACCTCCGTCTTGTAGTCGTCGATGCTCCCGAGCAGGGCCACGAGGAGATAGCCGAGCCCGAGCCCCAGGAGCACGCCGCCGCCCACCTCCACCAGGAACAGCTCACCCATGCTGGTGGCGTGATGCACGATCTCCGAGGTGAGGTCGTCTTCCGTCGGCGAAGACGCCGTCGGGCCGCCGATGCCCGCGATGCGCAAGAGACCGATGAACACCACCACGGCCACGCCGTCGTTGAACAAGCTCTCCCCCGCGAGCTGCCCAAAGCGCGCCGATCAGCGGAGCCGCGCACCAGCGCGGACCTCGCTCAGAGGTTCGTTCAAGGGCCCGCATTCGGTCGTTAGCGGGAATCGAGCTTTCGACTTGGGGGCCAGCGAGGGCCGTCGCCCGTTCACCCACGGCGCTCGACGTGGTCCCCACGTTTCTCGATGGCCGGCAAGATAGGGGTGTGCCAGGCCGATTCGCTTCCGGCGGGCACCGGGGCACAGGGAGCGACGCTGAAGGAAATGGAGTCCGCGTTGGGTGAGGCCTTCTTCGCTCGGCCGATCAGAAGTCCGTCAGGCGCAGGACGAATCGACAAAGGTCGGTCACTTCCGGACCGGCGGGCATGGGGTGGTGAACTTCGCCGTTCCACTCGAAGGGAGCTCCCCACCCGCCGCTGATCCAGACGCCCCCTTGCGTGTCGACCGCAATCTGGCTAACACCGTAGCCGGTGGGAAGGCGCAGGCTGGGCCCGAGCGCCCCGTCAGGTTCGATGCGCAGGAGCCAGGCGCCCCTGGTGCTGGCATCGCCGAGTGGATCTTCGTACCTCCCGGCCACGTAGGTCTGACCGTCCTGGCCCAGGGCTATCTTGGAGCTGGACGTGCCCAGCCCGCCGAACGCAACCACGCGTTGAGCGGTTCCCGAGGCATCGAGATCAATCACCGCGCTCTGATGTTCTTCCAGGGTTATGGTGGTACCAAAGAGCGTGAGCGTGCCACCGGAGTGGGTGCTGAGGAGCCGCAGGCTACCCGCACTGGTCACATGCGCGTCCAGTGCGAAATCGGTCACTGAACCTCCGAAGGTCTGTGCAAGGACAGGCTGACCGTTGTCCGGCGCGAGCCAAGCTACCCAACCGTTGTAGACGAAATCGTCGTTGCGGGCGTCGGGTGGCTTCTCCAGCACGAACGCGCCGATTGTCAGCGTACGCGAGTAGAGCCCAGCCGGGACGATGTGACCATTGGGTAGAGTCGTGAGGCCATAGATGAGAGCCGGCATGACTGCGTGCTCGAAGGGCGTCGACCACTCTTCTTCCAAGGTTTCCCCAGAATACTTGGTGACCACGGGGTGCATGCTGCCGGCCTCGAAGCTGGCGACGGCAGTGCCCACAATCAAGTCGCCCTGCGCGTCGACGTGGAGGGCGTTGATTTGGGTGGCAAAAGATTTCACCATCGTAGCCGCGACTACTTCGAAGGTCGCGGAGAGCTTGACGATGTAGTAACCGTCCTCGACATCGGGGAGCACGTGAGTGCCGAAGGCTGTGCCTGGACGCTCCTGTCCCGCGAGGAACACCGAACCATCCCGAGAGACGGCCATGACTTCGGGTCCGAAGGCATTGGGGAAGGTGATGCTTCGAAGAACGGCCCCAGCGGTGGAGAGCTCGAGCAGAAAGGGGATGCCCGGAGACTCCGGGAACAGATCCTCGGGTGCGCTGGGACCCACGATGAGGACCGAAGCCATTGGGGTGACGCTGAGGAGTGGCCCTTCCCGAGGGGGAGCGTTGCCCCAAGGGAAGCAGTGAACGAACTCGCTTCCCTCGGGCTCAGGAGCCGATCCGCCGCCTCCACCGGCTCCCCCTGAGCTCGCGCCGCCGCTTTCCGTTCCTCCGCTCCCGCCGCCCATGCCTCGGGACTGACCTCCGCCAGACGGAGCCGCGCCAGCGCCCGGATGGTTCCCGGAGCTACCGGCGTCAGAGTCACCCTGACTACAACCACATTCCGAGCCGAGACCGAAACCACAAAGCAGCAAGAAAGAGAAGACGGCGCGCATCCAACGATCTCCCGGACTCCGGCGACGAGAGTGTGGCCTCGGCGCAGCGCTCGCCCCATCAGGCGAGCCTAATGCGTGAAGACCACCTTACCTTACGGGCAGCTCACGTCGACGGTCCGCACGATCAGGTTTCTGTCACCAAACCACCCGCTCACGTCGTTGTCGAAAATGACACGGATTTCTTGAGGCCCGCCGGCCGCGTTGAAGGTGAACTGGTACGGATTGAACCCGTCAGTCGTCACGTTCACTCCTGAGGTGGGGTTTACGGTGACTCCGCCGACCGTCACTAGCATGTGGGGCAGCACACCCAACGCTTGTTGCCCGAACGCCGACACCGTGATCATGTTCAAACCTGCTGAGAAGTCGTGCGTGGTCGAGATATAGCCGTTCGAGTGAATGTTCCAGCCTCCCTGCCACCAGGCGTTACCGGTCGAGTGGAACATGCTTTCGGCCTGATAGGCGTAACTATTGCATGTCACCGGGCATGCCGGGCAGAGCCCTCCGCAATCCTCGCCCGTCTCCGTGCCGTTTCGTTCCCCGTCCGTGCAGGTTGGCACCTGGCAGACGTTGGCCGTACACACCTTGCTCAAGCAGTCGTTACCGAGCGAGCACGTGGCGCCATCGCCGCAGGCGTTGCACTGAGGTCCACCGCAGTCGATGTCGGTCTCGCCCGGGTCGAGCACACTATTTTCGCACGTCTCCGGCTCCTGAGCCGCGGCCGTAGGGTCACAGACCAGAACGGAATCCGGTGTAACGTCGATGCTTCGGGCATAGAAAGACCCAGTGAAGGTCATTCCGTTCGCCGTACCCATGACGAGGTCGCGCTGCGGTGCCACCACGAGACCGGTGAACGGTGCGTAGAGGGCGAGGGAGCCCTGGCCTGGAACCCCCAGCATCACTGGAGCGAGCTCTCCCGAGCTCACGGCCGTCACGATGCTGGTGTTGAAGGTGACGTTCCCACTCACGAAGATGCGCGTACCCGGCTCACCGACTACAATCAGCCCGGACGAGTTGAAGTAGAGGTTGGTGAAGAAGTAATCTCCCGCGGAGAAGCGGACGATGGCCGCATTGTTGGGGTCGGGATTGCCGTTGACTCCAATCTGCCCATAGGATCCCGGCGGCAGCGATAGGTCGGTGCCCGGGTTGATCCACTGGTCCCCACCGGTCGGAGGAGGAAACGTGGGCAGGTCTGGTGACGACAGAAGCTCCACACTCGACACTGGAATAACGTTCCCAAAGTGCTTGCTCGGGTCGTTCACGTCGACCGAGCCAACAGCTGTGATGTCACCGTAGACGTAGCCGTTCCATGCGATGTCAACGTTGCCGCCAGCGATAATGGCACCCACGGTCGCGCCGTCACCTCCGACGCTCGTGATGCCCGAGCCGGAGTTCAGCATAGCGGCTGGATTTCCGACTGCGTCTTCGACGGAAGCTCGATCTCGCACCTGATAGGTGTTGCTGGCCAGAATCGCCGGCCCCACGGTCACCGTCTGATAAACAGCTTCTGTCTGAAAGCTGTCGGTCCCAATCCAGCGTATCACGTGAGACCCGATGTTCAGGACCACGCGGCCATCGATCACGTCGAGCGGAACGCTCAGAGGCATGCCGTTGGTGCTGATCACTTGTCCCGACACATCTGCCGCGCACGGGCCTGTGACTGTTGCCTCGCCCACGAAAACGGACTCCTCGGTCGTGCAGAACGATGCGACCACTCCAGGAGGTGGCTGTAGATCGAGCGGCGTTCCTGAGCAGGTGTAGACGATGTCTTGGCTCGGATTGATCGGATCGTTGCTTCTCACCCGGATCGTTGCCGAAATGTTCGTCGCGGCCGTCGGTGAGCAGCGAACAGTGAAGTCGACACTGTCACCCGCGTCGATGATCTGTGGCAACGCAGGAATCGAATCGACCACGATGCTCGGGCTGCCCGAGATCCGCTCGACGGACGTAACGATGAGCTCACCGGAGCCGGCGTTGCCGATTTGCAAAGCTCTTGCAGTGGACTGTCCAGGGCAAGTCTCTCCCAAATCGGTTGGCGCATGGAGATCGACCTCCGGCGTGCAGCTCGGCGGGAGGTCGTAACCTTCGACCGGATATAGATCAGCAACGCCCGTAGTGCTGGCCGAGAAGCCCATGCCCATCTTGGCGAACGCATCCCAGATCAAACACCGGTTCTCGCCGCTGAAGCCGACCTGATCAGCCGCTAGGATGTCATCACGTCCATCGAGAAACGTGGGGTTTCCAGGCGACAGTTTCATGGCATCTATCACGATCTGGTTTGCGGTCTGTAAGCCGACGGCAAAGCCGCGCTTGGCGATGATGTTGGAACGAACCAGGTGGAGCGCATTGGCCCAGATCGAACCCGCATAATGGGATTGCGTCTCGCAGACTCCCTCGGAAATTGCGGTGTTGGGAGGCTGGCATTGTGCGTGCGTCTGACAAATACGAGCCTCAGCACAGTTGCCTCCTGAGCAGTCGTCGTCCTTGATGCACGTCCGTGTATCGTCGTTGCCGCAGACCCGTACGGTACAGAAAGATCGATTTGGAAGATCGGCGTACCTGAGCGCAAACACTGATGTGTCCGTAGAATAGGGGAATTGTCGGATCCCCCGACCAGTGACACGATTGAGGGCGTAGTTTCCGACCCCGTACTCCCCGTCGTAGGGGTCCCCAGCCTGCAATACGACACCTATCCCAAAGAAATCCGCCCACCCTTCATCTCCGCGCTGGCTCCCGCTCGTAGTCAGGAGACGGGAATGCACGCCGTGTGTGTACTCGTGAGCAATCACCACGTTGTCGAAGCTGCTATCCCGTTCGGGTGTGGACGCATCGCAGAGATACATCTGCATCCGCGGTGGAGTTCCGTCGGCGGGAGTGAACATGTTGGCGTTGCACAGAGATGGGGGGGTGCTATCTCTGTTGTCCTGGGCTTCGGCGAGAAGCGCATCCCCCCCGAAGCCGCCCAAGCCGAAGTTGTCCGTCTGAAAGTTACCGGCCACTTCATCGAAGCCTAGGTTGTAAAAAAAGTCATGAAGGCGGTTGTTCCAGTAGAAGAGATTCGCGATCGCGGCGTCTCGATACGCGTCGGGCTGCTGCGTCAGGTCAACGGGAAACGTGAAATCCAAACCGATCCCGGCGCTTGGCCTGCTCCAGGGATCTGGGATGTTATCCCCGTCGCGGTCGGCGTACGCGTCCACGTTGTTGCTCGTCGTCGTGGTCTGCGCGTTTCCGGCCCACCAATCGAAGTGGACATCACTACCTGCGAAAAAATCGCTCCCATCGAAGGGCGCATCGACGCGGGCGACCACCCCCGTCGAAGTGCCGGCTGGCAGATTGGGAATGGGGCTATCGTCCACGTACACTTCGCCATGTTGGTAGTGAGTCAGCAGCTTTCGCCAAAGCATGCGACCGTCGACCGCGTCGACGAGTGCGTGATAGACGTTGGGAGTGTCGCCGTCCTCGAATGTGACGTCCCACGCCAGGCGCAGGCGTGTCATGTCGAGCGGAAAATAGATCAGTCTCCCGACGTTCGATCTCGCCACCGAGCTTACGTGCGTCTCACGAGCTGCATTCAATACCGCGTCGTTCCCTGAGATCCGTGGTGTCTTTTCGTTGATGTATTTGGCGGCGTCAGGTATCGGTTGGCCCGAGGCGTTGATCAAGCGCCCCAACCGATCCACGTTGATCCTGAGGTCGCTTTCGAAGACGTCGAGCCCCTCCACCTGAAACTGCAAGGTGAGATGACGCACTCCGTTGTGCTTGGACAAGAAGTTTCGAACGAACCTTCCTGTCGCGAGATCCGACGCAGAGAGGGCGAACAGGGCGCCGTGATTCTTCAGAAATTGGAGCGCGACATCTTCGGCGGGCGCGGCGCTCGCGGCCGTGAGAGGAGCTCCTCGCCGAGTCACTCGGCTCACGGCTCCCGTAGCTTCGCTGTAACGGACGACAGTACCCTGCGGATCCGCACTCGCCAAGGCTCTCACCGCTACGTCGACCGAAGCCCGCTTGGACGTCGATGACAAGGTGCTCTTGACCACCCCGCGAGCATCGAAATCGGGGACCCCGTAGTTGGACTCGGTGCGCACCTGCGGGGGGGCCTTTTTATCCTGGACGACCTGCTGAGTCGAAGTGCGTGTTTCGCGAGGATGATCGTCTGTCGACCCACAACCCGAGATGACGGCGGTGATGGCGAGCGCCAGAGAAGGCGCTCTGCACGACGCGTCATGTCCTTTCAAGATCGATACCATGTCCTGTCTCCCCTGTGGTATTAGGACGGTGAGACTACCCGGCTCTTGCCGACTGCACAAGGAAAAAGGGCGCTTCGGCTGGGGCTCATCCACTTGCTCAGGAATAGCATCTCGTCCGGAGTACGAGTTCGGCCGAGTGGCCAGAGCCGCGAAGCCCCGTTTCTCGTCGCGCAAAGGCGTGGCTCTTGCGGAGAGAAGCCAGTCCCATAGAATTGGACGATGACACGTCCTATCGTACGCAGTGTTCTTCTCGGGGTCCTGTTGGTCGCTAGCGCATCTTGCGAATCCGAGTCGTCGGAGTCCGCGGGTAGCGGGGGCAGGAGCGTGAGAGGCGGGGGAGGGGCAGGGGAGGGTGTCGCAGGAGCTTCGTCCTCGAGTGGCGCGAGCTCCGGCGCAGGTGGGACTACCAGCGGAACAGGTGGGACGGGCGGTGGTGGCTCGGGTGGGAGCTCCGGCGGGAGCGGTTCGGGTGGAGCTGACACCGGAGGCAGCAGCGGTTCGGGGGGAGGCACCGATGGCAGCGGTGGGACGATCGGCAATCCGTCCTGTGAAGGCAGCGTCCGAAGTAACCAACCTTGCCAAGGAGAACAGGCGTGCCTGAACGACCGCGGCGATTTTTGTTTTTGCAACCCCTCGAATCAGTGGCGTTGTGGGAACATCTGAAGGCAACCGCCCAAGAGTGGTTGGCGGCTCAGTCGTAAGGAGCACTCGCCTGATAGGGTGGCGAGAAGCTCTGCGAGCGTGAGCGCTCGTCGGAGTCCTCGGGCAGCGGTCAGTAGCGAGCGCGGGTCAGGGCGCGTGGCTCATGCGCGCCGCACCCGTCGCGAGGCCGAGCTTCTTCACCAAGAGGCCGATCGTGAGGCCCTGGACGATGATGGAGAAGCACACGACGACGTAGGTCATCGTGACGAGGAGGTCGCCGACGCCGCTGAGATCGGGTGGCAGCTTGCCCTTGAGGGAGAGGGCCAAGGCCACCGAGACGCCCCCGCGCAGCCCCGCCCAGGCCAGGAGACGGGTGGCGCCGGGGGTGAACTCCTGAGTGCCTTGAGCAGGGCAGCCATGCCGGCTACGGTCACGAAGCGTCCCAGGAGCGCGAGGGGGACGACGGCGAACCCCGCCACGAGAAAGCTCGGCTTCAGGGTGATGACGAGCACCTCGAGCCCGATGAGCA